>CAZTIR010000006.1:0-36202 GCA_964613695.1 uncultured Desulfurococcales archaeon
TGGAGAGGATTAAGGCTGGCGAGATACCAGCGTGGGGAGTGCCCTTCGGCTTCCCGGAGGACTTCCTAAGGGCGCCGAAGATAAGGGACATCGAGATAGTCCACAGCATAGACGTTGACGATTCGAAGGTTGGCAAGAGCCTCTACGAGGTGGCCAAGCAGTACTTCCCCGAGTTGAGGATACCCGAGAGCCTCAAGGAGGTTAGGGTGTCCCGCGGTATACACCTCTCGAGCACACGCGGCCTCCCGATAAAGGCTAGGGGGTTGGAGGAGGAGACCAGCCTCAGGGATGCGGTAGAGAGGATAGTCTCCGAGTGGGAGAAGGCGAAGGTAGACGTGCTCGTCAACGTGATTACCACGGAGAAGGCGCCCGGTATACGCAGCTGGGATAAGCTAGTCGAGGCTATCAAGTCCGGCGGCAAGTGGGAGGATGGCCTCCTACCGGCAAGCTACGCCTACTTCTACGCGGCCATGCTCTACGCCGAGACCGTGAAGCCCGTAGCCTTCATCAACGCTATCCCAGTGACCCTCGCCAAGGACGACGCGGCTGTCAAAGCTGCAGCCGAGAGGAACAGCCTAGTCCTGGGCGACGACGGGGCCAGCGGCGCAACCCCCCTCACCAGCGACCTCCTAGAGCACCTGGCCGAGAGGAACAGGTACGTGAAGGGCGTCGTCCAGTTCAACATCGGCGGCAACCTGGACTTCTTGGCGCTGCTCGACCCGGAGAGGAACAAGGCAAAGGAGACTACGAAGAGCAGCATTGTGAAGGACATACTGGGCTACGATGCGCCACACTACATCAAGCCAACCGGCTACCTAGAGCCGCTCGGCGACAAGAAGTTCGTGTCGATGCACATAGAGTACATCAGCTTCAACGGCGCCGTCGACGAGCTGATAGTCAACGCTAGGATAAACGATAGCCCGGCTCTAGCAGGCCTACTCGTAGACGTGATAAGAACAGCCAAGATAGCTCTCGAGCACGGCGAGAAGGGCACGGTCTACGAGATAAACGCCTTCTTCATGAAGAACCCCGGCCCCTCCAACGGCAGGTCAATATCGAGGATAGTGGCGTACCAGCTGCTGATAGACTGGCTACTCCGCCACGAGGCCCTCGAGAAGATACCGAGGTATAGTGTGCACACCTTCATCGAGGATCTAGCCAGGCTACGCAAGGTTGCGTAAAACCCGAACATGTTTTTAAAACTGGGTGGGGTGGCAACCCCCGTAAAACACGTGCACCTCGCGCTCGTCACTCGAGGTGCGAAACCTCATCGGCCCCTCTACAATCACTTCCAGCTCTCGGGCCGCTGAGGAGCTGATGGGCCCCCGAGGGGCTTCCGAGGAGGAGATCCTTGGGCCCCGAGGCCCTGCTACTTGCTTGTAATCAAGAGTATCGATGCTTTCTTCGCGTCGACGGCTTTGAGGACCGTGGGTGGCCTTAGCACGGAGCCCTTGTCTACGGGGTGCACCCCCTCCTCTGTGACGGCCACCACCTTGCCCTTCACAGGGTATGCTTGGGCGTGTACCAGTACTCTCGTCCCCTCCTCTCCCACCTGGAGGCAGAGGGCGGCCTCGCCCTCCGGGCTCTTGACGGCGTACGTGTGGTTGAGTATCCTGGGCTTCGGGCCAAGGTCGTAGCTTCTGAGAAGCTTCGCCTCTACGCGGGACCAGGGGGCCTCGAAGGCTACCATCTCGCCACCCGGTATGTATATCATTGCGCATGGGCCGAGCTCTATGCGAGCCTCTCTCATGTTGATGCGGAGTATGCCGTCAAGTACTACCACGAGTGTAGGCTCTTCTAGGCGTGCTTGAAGAACCCCACCCCTATCTAGCACGAGGTTTGGCCCCTTTATTTCGACCACCGTGGGGGGACGGTTCTCCCACCCTTTAATCCGTGACTGTTTTGCTTGAAGAATTCGGTTAATTCCTCACTGGTGTAGCGAGCCGGGATGCAGCGACATGCGCGTGGCTGATGCGCTCTCGCTAGCCGCTAGCGAGTGGAGGTCTAGTCTAGACTCTCTAGGCTGGAGGGGCTTGGCCCTCATACACGGGAGGAGTGCCGCACCATACCTCGTCGAGAGTCTCTCTCGAGGAGAGGTTCTCGTTGTCGCCTCGAAGGGTAGGAGGGGTGAGTGGAGCGGGCTTGGTTTCACTGTCGAGAGCCCTGCCCGGCTAGAGCGCATCCTCGGACGAGAGTACGACACGGTGGTTGTGGATGTGGAGCCGCTCCTAATGCCTAACCTATTAGCGGCTCTAGCCGAGGCGGTGAGAGCGCCAGGGGTCCTCGTCATAGTCGCTGATTGCCCGGGGTCGTGGGATCCTGGAGGCGGGTGGGGTACCGGGGGCTATCAGAGGTACCTCGAAGCCTCCCTGAAGAGCCTTGCCTCGCTCATCCGTATAGACGCGTGCGGCGGGAGGCTGCTCGAGTACAGGCTCCCCTCCTCCCGTGCTCCAAGCCCGTGGCCGCCGGGCGCCAGTGGCGTCGAGAGTAGGGAGTATCTCCTGCTGCCGAGGGCTGTGAGGGGGCTTGTAGCCACCAGGGATCAGGCCGAGGCTCTTGTTGTGGCTTATCGGTTCGCGAGGGGCGGGTACCGCAGCCTCTTCATAACTGGGGATAGGGGTAGGGGGAAGAGCGCGGTACTCGGGCTAATCCTGGCCCTCCTCGTCATACGCCGCGAGGTCGGCGTGGTGACTCTAACATCTCCGAGCATCCACAACGTGCAGACGGTCTTCCGCTTCCTCACCAGAGCCTTGGACGCCGCGGGGATACGCCACCGTCTAATTGCTCACGGTGACGTAGTCATAGGCGTGCGTGGCTCGTGGTTCCACATACGCTACCATACCCCAGACGCGCTCTACGAGCCCGGCCCCCTCCTCGCGATAGACGAGGCGGCGGCCATCGGCGTTCATAGGCTTAGAATGTTGGCGAGGAAGGCTAGACGGGTTCTAGCCGTCGGGACGGTTCACGGGTATGAGGGGAGCGGCCGTACCCTCATACACCTCGTAGAGCGTATACTACCCGCACCCCTCTTGAAAGTCGAGCTCCGCACGCCCATACGCTACCCGCCTGGAGACCCTCTAGAAGAGTGGCTCTACGACACATTCGTACTGCGCCGCGTCGAGGCGGAGCCCTCTCTCCTGGAGGGGCTCGAGTGCAGGAGGTATGATGGGTGGAGGCTGGCAGGGGACCCGGAGAGGGTGAAGAGCATCTATAGTATACTCGCCGAGGCCCACTACCGCAACGAGCCCGACGATCTAGCCCTCATGCTCGACCTCCCATATTACACGATATACTCCCTAGAGTCGCGTGGTGCTCCTGTTGCTGTGGCGGAGGTTAGCCTAGAGTGGCTGGCTGATAGCGAGAGGAGGATGCTGAGTAGCATAACGGGCCTGGAGAGGTGGAGGGTTGCGCGCATAGTCAGGATCGCCGTCTCCCCCGGCCTCCAGAGGAGGGGTCTCGGCTCCAAGCTGCTACGCTGCATAGAGGAGAGCATCGGCGCCGACTACATCGGCGCAGTGTACTCGAGGAGCGACGTAACGTTATTCTGGCTGCGGAACGGCTATCGTGTAGTCTACATCTCGCCGAGGTTCAACAGGGTGACTGGAGAGAAGAACATAGCCGTATTGAAGAGCCTGGAGGGGCCGCTACACCTCGTGGCCGAGGCGGAGAGGAGGGCTAGGCTACGCCTCCTCCTAGCGGGCCAGGCGGTCTACCGCGATCTTCCGGCAGAGATAGTAGCCGATATACTCGCCCAGGACCCACTCCTTGCAACCAGGCCGCCTATACAACCCGAGCCCTGGCAGGTTGAGGAGCTTAGAGGGTTTCTAGAGGGCCGCCTCGATCACGAGGCGGCTTGGCACGTGATCTGGCCGCTGAGCGTCGCCCTGCTAGCCTCGCGGGGGGCGAGGCTTGAGCGCAGGAGGCTTGTGGCTCTCGTTGCTCGTGTCGTGCAGGGTAAGCCCCTCTCCGAGGTGGCGGCGATACTGGGCGTGGGAAGGGAGGAGGCGTTTAGGCTTGTCGAGGAGGCTCTAAGACTACTCTTGGAGAGGGGAGCACTAGTATAGGCTTGATCTCGACGAGCGCTAGCGTCACCTTCTTTCTCCCACTGTCCAGGAGTCTCCAGAGGGTTCCTCTCGAGACGCCCATCCTCCTAGCGGCCTCGTCCTGGCTAAGGCCGTCGAGGTAGACTAGCCTCATGGCCTCCAGCTCGTCGAGGCCGAGGATCACGGCGATACGCGCGTCCACCATCGCGGGCGGTACTGGCATCCATGCGCGTGGTATGGGGGGTAGTGTCACCCTGCGAGGCTTGGGTGGCCTGCCTCGAGGGCCGGGCATCATGGCATGACACCCGGTGCGTCTCGGGGATAGTGTTTTGCGAGAGTGTGTCTTAAACAGTGGCGGTTGGGCTAAGGGGGCTCGTTGGGGCGTCTAGAGTGAAGCCGTTGCTCGTCGCCAAGTTCGGCGGCTCGGTGTTGAGGAATGGGGAGGATTACGCCAGAGCCGCGGCTATCGTGGAGGAGCTCCTCGACGAGTATAGTGTTGTGGTCGTGGTCTCGGCGATGAAGGGGGTCACGGATAGGCTCCTGAGGCTCGCTAGGGATTTCGAGGTCAGCCCGACGACGGAGATACAAGAGATATACAGTATGCACATCGAGGCTCTTAGGGAGGCTGGCGTCTCCGGCCGCCTCTTCGGCGAAGCCTTCTCGAGGATAGCGAGGCTGATCGACGAGCTTACGAAGATAGTGTGGGCTCTGCGCGTGTTAGGCGAGGTCACACCGAAGGCGGTGGACTATGTGCTCAGTTTTGGCGAGAGACTATCATCGATAGTCATGGAGGTCGTGCTGAGGTCTCATGGCATAGAGGCTAAGGCTCTAACCGGCTGGGAGGCGGGGATAGTGACCAACGGGAACTTTGGCGAGGCTACGCCGATACCAGATGAGACTGAGAGGAGGGTGAGGGAGAGGCTACCCCCGCTCCTCGAGAAGGGCGTTGTACCGGTGGTCACGGGGTTCATCGCCGCCACCCCCCGCGGGGAGATCACCACGCTCGGGCGCGGGGGCAGCGACTACACTGCCAGCCTACTAGCCTCGATCCTAGGCGCCCTGGAGGTACGCTTCTACACCGACGTGCCGGGCGTCATGACGGCCGATCCTAGGCTCATACCCGAGGCTCGCACGATACCCCGGCTGTGCGTGATAGAGGCTCTAGAGTTGTCGAGGGTTGGTGGTAAGAAGTTTCATCCTCGCACCTTCGAGCCGCTCCTCTACTCTAAGACGCGTGCACGCATCCTAGACGCTCGCGACCCCCACGGCCCTCATACGATAGTCGAGCCGGAGTGCATAGAGACGCTAAAGGCCGTGGCCGTGATGAAGAACCTTAGCATAGTTAGGGTCGAGGGCGCCGTGATGGCGGGGCGTATCGGCACTGCAATGATGGTAACCAGCGTCTCTAAGAGAGTCGGCGTCAATATAGTTGCGCTGGCCCAGCCGGTCACCGAGACCAGGATAGAGGTTGTGGTGGCCAAGGACGACGCGGGGAGGCTTGCACGCGCGCTCGAAGAGGAGGTTGCACGAGAGAACTTGGATGTGAGGGTTGGTCTCGTAGAGAAGGTTGCAGCTGTTAGCGTCGTAGGCTATGGTCTCAGGAACGCGGCCGTCCGTAGCAGGGTGCTCGCGGAGGCGCTTTCCCTAGACCCCGAGCCGGTTATACACAGTATGGCCGTGGGGTATGATGACGCGAGTCTCACAATGATAACTGACGAGAGGGATGCGGTGCGCATAGCCGAGAGGATACACACTAGGCTCCTCCTAGGCAAGGGAGGGGAGGGGGAAGCGGCTTAAAGGGGCGTTGAACTAAGGCAACGTGGGCAGCATTAGTGCCCCATCGGAGGGCGATAAGCGGTTTGCCATTATCGGTTCTACTGACGAGGAGGGAGAGGAGGTACGAGGAGACCTCGTGGAGACTTGACGCGGCCATAGCCGTCGAGCTCGACAAGGTCAATATATACTATGGCGAGAAGAGGGTTGTGAAGGACGTCTCGCTAAAGATCCCGAGGAATAGCGTGTTCGCCATAATGGGGCCTAGTGGTAGCGGCAAGTCCACGCTACTCCGGGCTATAAACAGGATGCTCGACTTCGTCCCGGGTGCTCGCGTCGAGGGCAGTGTGAGGGTTCTAGGCGTAGACGTGTACAACGATAACGTTGACCCCATTGAGGTTAGGCGCCTCGTGGGCATGGTGTTCCAGATGCCTAACCCCTTCCCCCACATGAGCATATACGATAACGTCGCGCTCGGCCCCAGGATACACAAGATGTACCGCAATAAGAAGGAGCTCGACGAGATTGTGAGATGGGCCCTTGAGAAAGCCGCCCTATGGGACGAGGTTAAGGACAGGCTCCACGAGCCCGCCTCGAAGCTCTCTGGTGGGCAGCAGCAGAGGCTCTGCATAGCGAGGGCCCTGGCGCTTAAACCAAAGATACTGTTGATGGACGAGCCTACGGCGAACCTAGACCCTATAGCTACGTCGAAGATAGAGGAGCTGATAATAGAGTTGAAGAAGGACGTCACTATAATCATCGTCACCCACTCGCCAAGGCAGGCTGCGCGCGTGGCCGACTACGTCGCGTTCATATATCGCGGTGAGCTGATAGAGACCGGGCTCACGCGAGAAGTATTCACAAGGCCTAAGCACGAGCTCACCGAGAAGTTCCTCACGGGGGCGTTTTAGGGTGCCTAGGCGCCTCATCGACATCGCTCTAGACGAGCTTAGGGGCCTTGTCGGTAGCCTAGCCTCGATAGCCTCCGAGTCCTTGTCGAAGGCGCGCACATGTCTCAAAGAATGCTCCAAGTCGACGATAAGCACGATACACGCTCTGACACGCGACGCTTACAAGCTTCGTGCCGAGGTTCTGGATCTCGCAACCGAGATCATAGCGCGGTTTCAGCCTGTGGCCGCCGATCTGAGGCATCTCCAGGCTCTTGTGAGCGCGAGCTACGATTTCTACAGGATTACCAGGTACTCCTTCGAGATTGCGAGAACCGTCGAGATACTCGAGTGTACCGGGTGCGAGATGGAGCTTGCCTGCAAAACCTGGGAGACTGTCGAGAATATGATGAAGCTGGCGCGAGAGGCTATACTAGAGATGGTTGAGGAGAAGGCCCGGGAGGTCATGAAGCTCGATGCCGAGGTGGACGAGGCTTATGTCACTGGGCTCTATAGGCTGAAGAACAGCGATATCAATAGGTGTATGGTTGCAGAGGCGCTTATTCTCAGGCATCTCGAGAGGATAGCCGACCACCTCACCTATATCGCGTCAGAAACCGTATACGCTGTGCGGGGTCTACGCGAGTATGTGTAGGGTGTAACGGTGTTGAAGCAGGAGCGCATAGCTGAGGCTATTAAGGCTCTCCAACGCGGAGACCCGGTGATGATCTTCGATGGTAAGGGCCGCGAGGAGGAGGTAGACCTGGTTTTCCACGCGTCACGCGTCACGTGGAAAGAGGTCTACCTCTTACGCACCATGGCGGGCGGCCTGATATGCTACGCGACAAGATACGACTTGTTAGCAAAGCTGGACGTGCCGTTCCTGCACGAGGCGCTGGCAAAGATCCCCTCCCTAGCGCCCCTAGCCTCACGCCGCTTATCCTACGGCGATCCGCCAGCCTTCGTCCTGTGGGTGAACCATAGGAGCGTCCGGACGGGTATTAGTGACCGCGATCGCGCGAAGACGATAAAGGCTCTCCACAGGCTCACGCTCATCCTCGCGCAGGATCCGGTAGAGGCTAGGAGCTTCTTCCGGGACGAGTTCATAGTTCCGGGGCATGTGGCGCTCCTAGGCTCCCGCGGTCTTGATAAGAGGAGGGGTCATACAGAGCTCAGCATAGCTCTAGCCGAGATGGCGGGCCTCGAGCCGAGCGTGGTTTTCGCCGAGATGCTTGGCGCTCACGGCGACTCTCTGAGCCTCGAGGAGGCTGAGAAGCTTAGTCGGCTAACCGGCATACCTCTCGTGACCGGCGACGAGGTTATCGAGGCCTGGTGGGTGTGGCGGGATAGGAGTAGGAGCCTTGGTTAGGGTTGGGGTAGCTGATACCACCTTCGCGCGCGTCGATATGGCTCGCTACGCTATAGAGGCTATCCACGAGATAGACCCGGGCGCAGAGATAGTGAGGTACACGGTGCCCGGCATAAAGGATCTTCCGGTGGCAGCCCTTCGTCTCATCCGCGAGTATGGTTGTGACGGTGTCATAACGCTTGGGTGGGTTGGGCCTAGTCTAACCGATAAGCTCAGCTATGTTGTGGCTAGCATGGGTCTCATACTCGTGCAGCTACAGACGGGTAAACACGTGATAGACGTTACTGTCCACGAGGATGAGGCGAGTAGCCCAGAGGAGTTAAAGAGCATAGCCATCGATAGGGCTAGGAAACACGCTCGTAACCTAATGCTCCTCCTCCTCGAGGGCCCAGAGGCTCTAACGCCATACGCGGGTAGGGGTTTGAGACAGGGTAGACCCGATGTAGGCCCCATAGAGTAACCTTGCTTTACCCTCAGTAGGCGGCTCTTACTCTCGGCGTTAGCGAGTTGATAGACCTTGCAAGCATTGTGAAGCAGCTCTGGGAGTCTTACGCTAGCATGCCGTGGCTAGGCGCTCTCATAGTAGCCTTCCTCGGGAACGTTGTGCCGTTCGCCACGATACCATACCTGTTCGTGATAATAGCCACCGCTCCGGCCTACAAAACGCCCCTGGAACAGATCGGCGTTATTCTTGGTGCGGGGCTGGGTGCTGCTCTAGGAAAGCTAGTAGTCTTCATGTTCGGGAAGGTTGCCCATGCGGCTCTACCAGAGGAGATGAGGCGCAACCTGGAGATCTTCGTGAGGTTGTTGAGGAGGTGGGGTTTCCTCGCTGTCTTCCTCTTCGCGGCCCTCCCCCTACCCGACGACGTGCTCTACATACCACTCGGTGTTGCGGGCTATAGCATTGCATGGTTCTTTCTTGGCGTGCTCCTAGGCAAGATTGTGATAACGGCGGCCGCGTTGGCTATGGGTAACTTTGTGGCTATGCTCGTCGGGGCTGAGGGTAGGTTAAACCTAGTCTACATTATTGTGATGCTCGTGTTGAGCATCTACGTCACTGTTGTGATAGCGAGGGTTGATTGGATGCGTGTGGCGCGCGCGATGGAGAAAGGGTTAATGCCTACGATCCAGGTGCTGGTAGAGGAGCTGGGGCGTGCTGCTATACCCCTCCCCCTCTCCCACGGAAATGGGCGCGAGGTGCATAAGAGACCTTGAGTATAGCCCGTGGCCTCGATGGCATCTATGTAACCGAGACCAGGATCTCGTACGTTGACGGCGAGAAGGGTAGGCTATGGTACCGTGGCTATGCCGTGGACGAGCTGGCACGGAAGGCTAGTTTCGAGGAGGTGGCCTACCTCCTACTATACGGCAGGCTACCGACCCGGAGCGAGTTGGAAGAGTTCACGTCGAGGCTCGTAGAGTCGCGTAGGCTACCCGAACACGTGCTGAGGCTCGCCCCCCAGCTCCCAGGCCACCTCCACGTGCTCGACAAGATGAGGGTGCTTGTAACGCTACTAAGCGGCTGGTATGGCGACGGCAAGCCGGTGCCTATAGACAAGAGGAGGATCAATGTAAAGCCTATACTCGAGGCCGGCGTCGGCCTCATAGGAGCTGCTCCAAGGCTGCTCGGGTTGATAGTGGCCACCGAGTCGGGCAGGGAGCCTCCAGGCGAGAAGCTAGAGCTTAGGAGCATTGCGGGCTACGCCCTCTACGCCCTAACCGGGCGCGAGCCCAGCACCCCCGAGAGAGACGCGTTCAACACGCTGCTGATACTCTACGCGGATCACGAGCTCCCGGCCTCAACCTTCACAGCCATGGTTGCTGCATCCACGCTCACCGACATCTACAGCGCTATAGACGCTGCCATGGCTGCGCTCAAGGGCCCCCTGCACGGCGGCGCGCTCGAGGAGGTTGCAAAGATGCTCCTCTCCATAAACGACCCCAGCGAGGCCGAGCAGTTCGTAGAGAAGACGCTCTCTGAAGGCAAGAGGCTGATGGGCTTCGGGCACAGGGTGTACAAGACGTATGACCCGAGGAGCTTGATGCTGAAGCGCGTTGCGAGTATAGTGGCTCGCGCTGTGGGGGGTAGAGCGTGGCGCCTATACCAGGTTGCCCAGGCGGTCGAGGAGGCTGCTCTAAAGAGGCTAGCTAGGAAGAACATCTACCCCAACGTGGATTTCTGGGCAGCGGTCCTCCTCTACGCGCTTGGGATAAACCCGCGGTACTATACCGGCGTCTTCGCGGTTGCTAGGCTGGTGGGCTGGGTCGCGCATGTCGCCGAGTATGTGGAGAGAAACCGGTTGATAAGACCCAGAGCCCTCTACACGGGCCCCCTTAACCTACCCTACATCCCCCTCGAGGCGCGGCGGTAATCGAGCCAGGCTCCAAGGAAGCCGAGTGAGAGTAGCAGCGATGCAACCAACACGAGTTTTAGCACGTTAGTTAACGCGGCGAAGAGGGCTGCAAAGAGGCTCAGGAGCCTCGATACCGTCTCGGCGTCTAGCCTGAACCCTGCCCCAAGCCCCCGTATTAGCGTCCTAGAGTAGCTCCTCCAGGTTAGGTAGAGTATTATCGCTGCAAGCGCGTATAGCAGAGAGCCCAGCGCTAGCAGAATAGACGCGTGCCTCCCCGTAACACTCCTGGCTTCTCTCATGTTTAGCAGGGAGGCGGCGAAGGGGGTCAAAGCGGATAACATGAACGCTACGAGAGCAGCGTCTAGGCTCCTCGCTATACCAGCTAGTGTGCGTAGGTAGGGTAGGTCTGCAGACACATTAGCCAGTATAGGCGCGAGGAGCGCTACTAGGGCGAGCACCCAGAAGAGGGTGCTAACCACGTTGAGCGCGAAGAGAGCTAACCTCGTCCCCCTACCCCAGAACCTAGTCAAACTCCTCCAGGCCCTCGACAACAACCGGCCCCCCACCACCCAGGCTGCCACGCTAGCGGCAAGCAATGCTAACATCCGCTTATCCGCGACGAACATGCCCATGAGCGCCGAGAGCCTGGCTTCAGCTAGCTTAGCTCCGCTTACGCTAGCCTCCCGGGCTACTAGGCTCAGCTTGTTGGATAGCAGCTGGGGTACTCGAAGCTGGTATAGGAGGATGTACGCTGCCGCGAAGCGTAGAACGCCTCCCGCAACGCCTCCCAAGAGGCCTAGTGATCTTTGAGCCTTATCTCTAGTCAACCAGCCTCACCTCGCGCGTTTTTGAAGCGTGTTAATAGTTTTAAGGCGAGGTAGGCGACCCTAATTTCTGCTGGGCAGTGAGGAGCCGTGGATTATGCTGAGACTCGTGCTGAATCCAGCCGAGCACCGAGCCCTCCTCCTAGGCTCAACCGGCGTGAGGAGGAGTACCTAGAGGCTATACTCATACTCGAGGAGAGGCACGGGATAGCGAGGGTTAAGAACATAGCCGAGATGCTCGGGGTTAAGCCGCCGACTGTTGTAGAGTCTCTCGAGAAGCTTGCGAGGAAGGGGCTTGTCGAGTACCAGAGGCATAGGGGTGTTAGGCTGACCCCGGAGGGTAGGCGTATAGCCCTGGAGATATACCGGAGGCACAAGCTGCTCAAGAAATTCCTTATGATGCTCGGGGTCCCGGAGGATGTGGCCGAGAGGGACGCGTGCTATATAGAGCATGGCATAAGCGAGAAGAGTCTCGAGCTCATCGTCAAGTTCATAGAGTTTGTCGAGAGGTGCCCCTACACTAAGCCACTCTTCCTACGCCACTTCCGCTACTACGTGGAGAAGGGTGTATGGCCCCCCGAGTGCCCGCACGTGGACAAGAGGGGCGATGGTGAGGGTAGAGAAGATCTACACTGTGCTAGTGCCCCATGTGTACAGGAGGTTGTTGAGAAGAGGGAGGGTTAGGCTAGCAAAGACCATAATAATCGAACCGAAGTACGACGGGGTGCTTCTCGTAGCCTCCCCCCGCGGCTACTTCAATATACTCGGCTGGAGGGCTCCACGATACCTCCTCAGAGCCCTAGAGGAGAGCGGGTACGCAGAGAACGTCGAGGAGATGAGGAGGGATGGGTTCACCCTCTTCATAGAGGTTTTCGGGAAGCGTCTTACGCCCAACGGCTACCACCTGAGACACCACAGGGATTATGACATCCGTGTGCTAGACGTTGGTTTCGCGGGTATTGATGGCAAGCTCCGCCTACTACCCCCAGAGAAGGCCGCCGACGCCGCCAACCTCTATGGGCTCCCCTTCGTAGAGTATAGTTACGAGGATTCGAGTATAGTCGAGGAGCCTCCCGAGAGCATGGCGGAGGCCCTGATGGGCTTTAGGGGCTGGGAGGGTTATGTGGCAAAACTCTACTCCACTCATGGGCACGTGCTGCCACCAGACTATGAGGCGAGGACTAGGGGCTCGTTGATGGTCAAGGCCAGGTGGGAGACCCTGGGGAAGCTGGTAGGATAGGGGAGGCGCGTGCAAGCTCTACTCTGCCTTCTTTTTCTTCTTGCCGCCGCCCCTACCCTTACCCTTAGGCTCTATAAACTCCTTGAAATACCAGCCGTGGGCCGTCTTTATATGCTCGAGTAGCGCCTTCCTCCTGAACATCCCCCTACCGCACACCGGGCAGGGTCTCCCGCCTGCCATACCCTAGCCCCTCGAAACCCTCCCCACCCGCACCCGGTTTTAAGGTAGAGGGTTCTAAGCCTAGGGCTCTGAGGTAGTGGGCGGCTGCCGGGGGTAGAGTGGGGGGCTTCCAGAGCCTCTCGGGCCTAGCTCTCCTAAGCTCAACCCGCAGCCTATCAAGCCTCCCCTTGGCCTCGAGTAGGGCACGGTTAGCCAGCTCCACGAGGTCTCTAAGCTTATCCTCTCTAACCCAGAGGCTATCCACATCGCCCAGGGGCACGTTAACCCTAACACCCGTCCTCAGTTCAACTAGCACGCCCTTCCTCGTCGAGGCTAGTATACCGCTATGCTTGAATCCAGCCCTCCTCGCAACCTCCAGCACAGTGAAAGCCTCCTCGAGGTCCAGCGTCTCCACGTGTATTATGGGGCCCTGGACGCTGAGCCATAGCATCTCAGCCCTAGGCTCCCTTACTACCCGGAGAAGCTCCTCCAGCGTGATTGGCGAGTGTTTCTTGAAGACTATCATCGTCTCCTCCTTGGCCCAGGGGAACACGGAGTCCATCACGACTATCCTGCCGGAGCAGCTGCTAGTGGTGAAGCTCTTCGGGCGCAGGAATATCTCCACAAGTATATCCACTATATCCTGATCAAGGTAGCCTATCTCGAGATCCTCCCACAGCCTCTCCCACGCCTCCCTCTTCCTCGCCTCCCATAGGCCGGGATCCGGGGCCTCCAACACCTACCCCTCTACGACGACCAAGGCTCCTCGGTTCCTCGGCCTTAGCACCCCATAAGCCTCTAGCCTAACACCCCTCTCCTCAAGCCTAGCCACCACCCTGTTAAGCGCCTCGCGGGCCTCCTCCTCGCTCGGGTAGAAGGCGTATATCAGCGGCCCCCAGCTTGACTGCCCAACACCACGCCCGCCCTCCTCCCTCACAAGCTGTGCGACCATCTCGCTCTCGGGGCAGCAGTACCTCCTACCACCCTGACTCTTCGCAAAATACTCGCCCATTATCGTGTCAAGCTCTTCAAGAGCCTCTGTGAATGTTGCAAAGTCCCTCTCGAGTATAGATGGTAGCAGGCGCGTGAACACCGTCTCTAGCAGGTTGCACTGCTTCTCATAGCTGATGGAGCCCTGGAAGACTTGCTCCTCTTCCTCGCTAACCCTCCACGTTGTCCTCGGGATGATATAGACTATGCTCCACTCCCCCGGCATCGGGTAGCGGACGAGAGGCTTAGGCACGCTTATCTCGTCGCCAACGCGCTTACCAGTATCGACTATAAAGCCCCCCTCGGCGAACACGGCTACGCCGACACCCGATACCCTGCCACGCCCAGCTATCTCAGCTAGACGGTAGACGTCTATATCGAGGCCAGCCAGCCTGGCTAGGCCCGTATAGACGGCTAGCGCTGCCTGAGTGGTAGAGCCTAGCCCCCGGTGCTCTGGTATACACCGCCTCGCCTCGAGCCTCACTTGCAACCCGCTCAGCTTGAGCCTAGCCCTAGCCTCCTCGAGGAGGCGGTGGAAGCGGTAGGCCTGACAACCCCTAATGGACTCGCTGCTAGCCTCCTCCATGACAATCTCATAGCCTATGCCGTCAACGCCCATCCCTATGCCTCCCCATATCCGGTGAACAGGCATCAGCATGTAGAAGCCGAAGTGGAGCCTAGCTCCTGTCTCGATCCTAACCCTCAAGCCCCTCACTACCACGCTACGCGGATAAGTCTCCAGGCTTCTAAAGGGTCTCGGGGCCGTTGAGGAGCCGTCCACCTACAAGCAGAGCCGGTGTGGGAGTACACCGGGGTGACGAGGCACGAGCGTGCCGAGGCCCTTGAAGGCCGCGAGTATGGCGCTCATACTCACGCTCTACGGCGCCCTAGGCCTCCTCGCACTAGGCTACCTAGCTGGCCTCGTGGCGATGGGGTTTAGGGGAGGCGGCGTCCCCGGAGCCCTCATGAGGATAGGGGTTGCTGCAGCTGGTTTCATAGCCTGGCTCTACGTGTGGCGTAAGGCTACCCTCGCTTTGCGTGACAGGTTCTGCGGGGGTGGCGGGCTGAGAGATAAGCGGTGATACAGTAGACTATGGGGCTGAGGGTAGAGCATGCCGATACTATCGGAGGCGCTCCTGGCGCCGGTTGATATAGTGGTTGACACGCGGGAGGCGGCGAAGAACAAGGATATTGTAGAGGGTTTGGTGCGTAAAGGCTTGCGTGTTGCTCGAGCGGCTCTCAACGCCGGGGACTACTACCTGCTCGCGCCGGAGGGCAAGAAGCCTATACTCGTGGAGAGGAAGACCGTGAACGACTTCCTGAACAGCATCCGCGATAACCGCGTGTGGGAGCAGGCGAGGCTTCTACGAGAGGCGGCGGAGGAGGACGGGGCGCAGCCGATCATACTCCTCGAGGGCTGGTTGGGGATAGCGGAGAAGAAGAGGAACTGGAATATCGCCGCTGTCCTCCGCATACTAGACGAGCTGATACTGGACTGGAGGATACCCGTCCTCCCGTCGCCCAACAAGCAGGGTACGATAGCCTGGCTAGCAGCTAAGGCTAAGTCTCTCGGGAGGGTTGAGGAGAAGAGGGTCGTAAGGCTTCGTGTCGAGAAGAAGCCGATGGGTATACGCGAGAGGATACTCTATGTGGCTGAGAGCATTATAGGGCCTAGGCTGGCGCGCCGCCTGCTAGAGCACTTTGGGACCCTCCGGGCTGTGGCGAACGCCAGCATAGCGGAGTTGATGAGGGTTGAGGGGATAGGCGAGAAGAGGGCGCAGGAGATATACGCGATATTCAATACGCCGTGGCGGGGCGAGGAGAAGAGCGGTAAGGGCTAGATTGGGGACTCTTCATCCTCTTCCTCCTCTCTACTGGCGGCTCTCGAAACCTCCTCGGGGCTTCTAACAACCTCCTCTCCGTGCTCGCTCTCCTCGGCCTGCTCAACCCTCCCAGCGAGCAGGCTCCTCTCGACACGCCCATAGAGACCTGTGTCCGGCTGCCTGAGGAGCACCTCCGGCGTAACCTCGAGCTTCGTTACTTTATCCGCGTGGAGGCCTACGGGCGACTCGGGGCCGAGGCCATAGTAGTGGCGTAGCATCTTCCTCGCAATCTCCTTCATGGCTGTCATCACCCGGTAGACCTTCCATCCAAGCTCCTCGGCGACCCGCTCCCAGCTCTTGCCCTGCAGGGCCTTGGCTATTAGGAGGAGCTCCTCCTTCTCACTCAGTTTGGGTCTCCCCTCCCTACCCTGCAGCCAGTAGGCCCTTGCAAGCTCGTGCATGATGTCGTTGGCGGCCTCGAAGGTCATTGGGCCATACGCGTATATCCAGAGGCGGTCGACCTGCACCGGTGTCAGCATCGGCTTATACCCCGGCAGTATGGGGCTCCCGTCACCCTCTAGCATCATCCTCGCAACCTCTAGCTCCAGGTCGTTGTACGTATCGTATAGGCTCTCGAGGAGCTTCCTCCGAAACTCCCTGTTAGCCAGCTTGACCATCTCCTCAACATCTTTCGAGATGGGCTTGAGGACCAGGGTCGTATACTCGCCGCTGACGGGGTTCCTATCCGGCGACATGTGGACCGGCACGAAGCCGTTCTTCAACCAGAAGCGTAGAAGCTGCTCGTTAACACCGAAGCCGCTCCCAACCCAGTCCAGACCCCTCTCCCTAGCCTCCTTGTATATCTCCTCGAGCATCCTCGAGCCTATGCCCCTCCCCTGAACCTCCGGATGCGTGGCTATCCTCACAATCCTCCAGCCGCGCTTCCTGCCAAACTCCCATAGGCGGAGGTGCTTCAACACCCTATCCGGTATTATGTTGCCAGCTATCTTACCGCCTCGCAGCAAATCCTCTATCAGCTCGTCGTCGAGGCCCCCCTCCTGCGCTATCTGCGCCGCGCACACTATCTTACCGCTGGGCGTGGCTATAGCGCGTATGATGTGGTGCGGCGCATCAGCCAGTATGGCTAGGTCGTCGGGCTCGTTGCGGTAATGGGCTAGGACGTAGATGCCAAAGAGCTGCCTTAGCGTCTTCTCGCCCTCCTTGCTGAAGAGCCACTCCGGGTCAAGCTTGAGGTACTCTAGCCTACCCTCCTCTATGGCTCGTATATCCTCCTCTTCGAGCTCCGCGGGCTCAGCGTCTAGTAGCAGGGCGTCGAAGAGCCACTTCTCTATGGGATCGTTCTTAGCATAACGTATAGGCTCGTGCATCTCGTACATTACAAGCTCCGTGTTGGGATCCTTCTTTATAGCCGAGAGGAAGCGTACAGAGAACCCCCTGCCGGCACCCTCATAGCCGTGTATGGTGCTGGCGAAGACTAGCCTCTTATGAGCCCTCCATATGGCGTGGAGTAGCGGCACGTGTATGCCGCTAGCCTCGTCAACAGCCACTATATCGGCTTTGAGCTTCGGCACGTGTATAGGCTCCCAGTACTCTATGCTAAATCCCTCGCCATGAAGCTCGAGTATCATGCCGTGTCGTTTGACTGTACGCGGCTTGAGGTTGAGCTCCTCGGCAGCCCGGAGGGCGAGGTCGAAGAAGGACTGAACGTTACTAAGGCTGGGGGCGGTGACGATGATACGCACTCTCCTCTTCCCCTTAACCCGCCTTATCAGGTAAGCTATGCCAACCAAGCCTATGCCAACAGCGCAGGACTTCCCACGCCCACGGTCCGCGGTTACAACGATAACCTTCTTCCTCCTACCCTTAGGCTTCTCGAGCAAGTGCTTCTCGAGGAGGTGGATAACGTTAACCTGATCCTGCGTCAGAGCGAGCTTGTAGACCTCCTCCGGCAGCCTAGTCTTCCTTGGGAACCTTATCCTCCTCTCATAAGCGGTGGCAGGAGGCTTTGTAGCCTCCTCGTCTATCTTCAAAACCTTCCTCTCATCAGCGTTGTAGATGAATATCCCACGGTGCTCCATAAGCTTGCTCTTAAACCACTTGATGAAAATGTGGCGAGGCTCCTCGAAACCCGGGACGACCAGGTTACGCTTGAAAAGCGTCATCCAGGTATCCCATTTGCTCCACGGCGGCACCATGAGGATTATCAGGCCGCCCCCCTCAACCACGCCAACGAGCCTACCAACATCGTTGGGTTTTAGATCGTTAACCAGATCTAGCACCAGGCCTTTGAAGGTGGTTCCGAGGAATTGCTCGCTCTCCTCATACCTCGCTATGCGCAGCGTGGTCATCGTGCCCTTCTCCTTCACAGTCCTCTTTACTATCTCCTTCCTCAGCTTAGCATCGTTGAACTCGTCGTGGAAGACGTAGAGTATTGGTATCTCCTCTCGCCCCCTCACCCTCTTATATACCCTCTCGAAGAAGAGAATAGCCCGCGCCGCCAGTGCACCAACTAGTATCGGATCCTCGCCGCTAATCACGAGGAGCCTGCGATGGTTAGCCTTGACTCCGGCCTCGATAGCCTTGCCCAGCTTTCTCAATAGTCTCTGAAAGCTAGCCGGTATGTACTCGCCTAGGTTGCGGGAGACGCGCCTAGCAATCTCCTCTATATCCTTCTTGGACAGCTTCTCTATGCTCGTTACCTCGGTCATCAGCTGCACTCCCGAGAGTCTAGAACCGTGGGAGAAACCCTAGCTAATCACCCTTGGTTCGGCGAGGCGAGGAGAAACAGGAGGTCCGGGTTTAGCCCTTAACCACGCCTATCGGCCTTAGCTTTGCAACGAGCTTCGCTATCTTAACGGCGTGCGCTACCCTCACAACCCTCTCGCTCGGCTTGTAGGCGCCCGGAGCCTCCTCTGCAATCACCCTCCTGTTGGCAGCCATTACTATAATACCCTGCCTGGCTAGCTGCTCGACAACCTGCGCAGGCCTATAGGTTCTCACCGCAGCCTCCCTGCTCATCCAGCGGCCCGAGCCGTGTGGAGCCGAGTACCACGTGCGCTTGCCCTCCGGTATGCCGACCATCACGAAGCTTGGTGTGCCCATGCTGCCCGGTATCAGTACCACTTGGCCCACGGGCCTATGGTCTGGCGGTATCTCCGGGTGACCCGGCGGGAATGCCCTGGTGGCGCCCTTGCGGTGGACTACAAGCTTCTTCCTCTTGCCGTCAACCTCATGCTCCTCTATCTTGGCTATGTTGTGCGCCACATCATAGATTATCCTCATGTCTAGCTTATCAGGGTCGGTGTGGAATACTGTCCTAAAGCTCTCGCGCACCCAGTGTGTTATGAGCTGCCTGTTGGTCCACGCGTAGTTGGCAGCAGCCGCCATGGCCTTGAGGTAGTCCTGCGCCTCCTTGCTCGAGAATGGTACGCTCGCCAGCTCACGGTCCGGAGGCCTTATGCCGTACTTTCTCATAGCCCTCTCCATGATCATGAGGTAGTCGCTTGCCACCTGGTGCCCGAGGCCGCGGCTGCCGGTATGAACCATCACCATCACCTGGCCCGGCTCCTCGATGCCAATGGTCTTGGCCACCTTCGGGTCATAGATCTCCTCTACCACCTGCACCTCGAGGAAGTGGTTGCCGCTGCCGAGCGTGCCTAGCTGAGGAGCGCCCCTCTGCTTAGCCCTCATGCTCACCTTGGAGGAGTCGGCTAGGCTCCAGCTACCCTTCTCCTCGATGTGCTCCGGGTCCTCGGCCCACCCGTAGCCCCTCTGGACAGCCCACATCACACCCTCGTCTAGGACCTTGTTGAGCTCCTGCACGCTGAGCCTCACTTTACCGCTCTTGCCTAGGCCGCTTGGCACGTTCCTATACAGCTCCTGCACCAGCTCCTTGAGCTTTGGTTTCACATCCTCGTAGCGCAGGTTTGTGCGTATCAGCCTAACACCGCAGTTGATATCGTAGCCGACGCCGCCAGGGCTGATCACGCCATCCTCGTCTATAGCCATTCCCGCTACGCCGCCGATGGGGAAGCCGTAGCCCTGGTGGCCGTCCGGCATGACGTAGCTGGCTACCTGGATGCCGGGCAGGCATGCCACGTTAGCCGCCTGCTCTAGCGTTAGATCCTGCTGCATCTTCTTCAAGAGGTACTCGTCGGCGAAGATGATGGCAGGTACTCTCATGCAGGGCTTCGAGCCCTTCGGTATCATCCACTCGTACTCGCCGACCTTCTGCAGCTTGACCGCCATGTGGTGAAACACCCGTTGTTATGGAGGAGCGTAGAACACCCCTAAAGAAGGTTAGGATAGGTTAGCTGCACACCGGTTAGAACGTGGAAAGGAGTAGAGGCAGTCTACCCAACTCGACGCTAATCTGCCTCTTCTCGCGCAGGTTGCGCAGCGACACCCTCCCCTCGCTAGCCTCTCTACCGCCGATGATCACAGCATGCGTGAACCCCTGCTCCGCCAACCGTGGTAGAAGCCTGCCGAGCTTCTTGCCCGCATAGAGCACGGCCTCGAAACCCCAGTCGACTAGAAGCTCCTGGACGCGTAGCGCGTAGCCCAGGAGGCTTGGATCGAGATACACTACTGCGAGCCGCGGCCCAGTATCAGTGCCGAGGCTCAACTCTATGCCCGTCTCCTTGGCTGCCAGCAGGGTCCTATCAAGCCCTATGGCGAAGCCGGTGGCTGGCATCTCCTCGCCCCCATAGAGGCTGATTAGGGTATCGTATCTCCCACCGCCTGCTACGCTGACGGGGAAGCCTGGAACCTTAACCTCGAAGATGATGCCGGTGTAGTAGGCGAGGCCCCTCGCGAACGAGAGATCAGTCCTAACCTTGGCTCCAAGCTCTCTCAACCTCTCCATAAAGAACCTTAGATGCTCTAGTGTCTCCGCGGCCCGAGGCTCTATGCTCTCCAGGAGGTTTCTCGCCTCGCGGTACCTCTGCTCGGTGTCAATATCGCCTATCTCCCACAACCTCGCCACGATATCGGCGAGCTCACTGCTCTTCTCTCTCAACGCTTCCCTGGCCTTCTCATACTCCTTCTTATCCATTAGGTGGAGCACGTGGTCTTGCAGCTCCTCTGGTACACCATACCTGCCGAAAAGCGCTCGATACAACCCCGTGTTGCCCGCTATAATCTCGATGTGTTTACCCATGCCTATCCTCTCGTAGAACCGGTAGAGCAGGGAGGCTACCTCCACGTCGCCGAGGGGTGAAGGCTCCCCCAGGAGCTCAACCCCCGCCTGGAAGAATTCGCGGTAGCGCGCGTGCTGTGGCTCCTCGTAGCGGAAGCAGTTGACCACGTAGTATAGGCGGAGTGGTTTGGGCTCAGCGCGTAGGTGTTTGAGGTAGATGCGGGCGATGCTGGCCGTGGCTTCCGGCCGGAGTGCTACCTCTCGGCCAGCCTTATCCCTGAAGACGTACATGCTGTTCCTTATCTCCTCTCCGGATTTCAGTGCGAATAGCTCGAAGCGCTCTAGCGTGGGTGGTATGACCTCGCGGTAGCCGTGGAGCCTCGCCATCCTCCGGAAGGTGTTCGCGAGGCTTGTCAACTCCTCGGCTTCCGGTGCGAGTATGTCTCTAAACCCTCTAAGAGGCTCAAGTGTTACTCGAGGCTTCAAGGCTCTCTACTAGCACCCCCTCGCCTCGTGGACGGAGAACCATGGGCGTATAGAATGTTACGTCACCGTATCTATCAACGATTGCTAGGACCGGCTCCAGGTTCTTCCTGCGCGCCTCTTCGACAAACTCCTCGAGCATCGATACCTTAACCGGCCTCCCCTCCTCGAGCACCAGCAGGTAATGGGTTGGTGTGGGTCTCCTCCTAGAGCGTATGAGGAGCAGGGTATCGCTCCTAGGCCCTGGTATTGGCAGCCTACCCCTCCTCCTAAGCTCGACGTAAACCTCCAGCATTGGTACCGCGAGGGGGTCTCGTTTCGAGTAGAGGCGCATAAACTCCTCGAAGCCGAGCCTCTTGTCACCGAGGAGCGCTACGGCGGCATGGCGGTAGAGGAGGTATGCCACCTCAACCGGCGCCAC
The DNA here is from genome assembly GCA_964613695.1 of uncultured Desulfurococcales archaeon. Classification (GTDB taxonomy): domain Archaea; phylum Thermoproteota; class Thermoprotei_A; order Sulfolobales; family Pyrodictiaceae; genus Pyrolobus. The sequence goes on from CAZTIR010000006.1 coordinate 21,525, forward strand.
CTCCTCGCGGTCAAGTAGTACTATGAGCCTCTGCTCCTCTCCACCGCAACCAACTAGGCGTCCTCTCAGCTCGTTATTCAGCTGTACCATGCAACCCATTACCTTCCCCGGAGGGTTGAGCGACGGGGGACCCTCTTTTGGACGTAGACGAGAGGCTGTCAAAGCTCTTGGAGAAGCTTCGCATCAAGCCACTAGAGTGGCTCGATGACGGTAGGTTCAGGTGGCTCGATGTCAGGTTGTTACCCTGGGAGGAGGTGTATCGAGAGACTCGCGATTATCGTAGGGTTGCACAGGCTATACGCGATATGGAGATCCGTGGCGCTCCGGCTATAGGAGTTGCAGCCGCTTTTGGTCTTGCTCTTGCAGCCTACCACTCCAAGGCTAGCACGGTATCAGAGCTTTTGAAGGAGCTTGAGGAGGCTGCAGGGGTCCTCCGGGAGACTAGGCCGACGGCATACAACCTATTCTGGGCTATTGAGCGTGTGCTCGGAGCTGCTAGGAGAGCTGCCGCCTCTGCAAACAGTGTTGCTGAGGTGCGTGACGCGGTTATACGGGAGGCGAAGATGATAATGCTTGAGGATATAGAGGCTAACATGAGAATGGGTGAGATTGGAGCCAAGCTCATCCAGGATGGTGACGTGATACTGACCCATTGTAACACCGGCGCCCTCGCCACAGCAGGCTATGGCACCGCCCTGGGTGTCATCAGGGCTGCGTGGGAGGAGGGCAAGAAGATACAGGTTATCGCGACGGAGACGAGGCCGCTTCTCCAGGGTGCGAGGCTCACGGTCTGGGAGCTTACGCGGGAGGGTATACCCGTAAAACTGGTGACGGACAACATGGTCGGCTACCTGATGTGGAAGGGTATCGTGGACAAGGTTTTCGTAGGAGCTGATAGAATAACCCTCGACGGCTACGTGGCGAACAAGATAGGGACGTATACGATAGCAGTCCTGGCCCACCGTCACGGCATACCATTCTACGTCGTAGCCCCGACATCAACGATAGATCCTAACCTGCGAGGCCCAAGCATACCCATCGAGGAGAGGCACCCGGATGAGGTGCGAACTGTGCTAGGCAAGGTGGTCATAACGGTGCCTAACGTGGAGGTTTACAACCCAGCCTTTGACATCACACCCCCGGAGCTAGTGACGGGTATAGTGACGGAGGCTGGGATAGCGACGAAACCCTATGAGCGTAGTATACCCAGGCTGCTTAGGCTAGTGAAGGAGGAGAGAGGCGGCTAACGCGGGAAGCCAGTGTAGCAGCGGTAGCATCGGCGACCCTCTACCGATCTTCGAGGTTGCTAGCGGGTACACTACACTAGGTAATAGCATCAGTCGCGCTATAAACGCTACTTTTGAGGGCCTCGGGATGGGTAGTGCAATCGCGCCAGCTATAGACAAGCTCGTAGTCAGCATTTTCGAGATATTGAGCATAATCAAGCCTAGCAGGGGCATCATGCTGGTCACCAGGGCCTCATATACTATACTACGGAGCAGCATAGCCCTCGCTATGTCAAGGTATCTTGCCGCAAACTCTGCGAAGCTGCGCAGAAGCCTTGCGGCAGTTACGCTACCCTCCTGAGGCAAAAGCCTCGTCATATCGATGAGGAGTGTGCCAAGGTTGCTATAGATGTTTTTTCGCGAGCCGACAATCACGTTATACGCTAGACTGCCCTCACTGCTGGCCAGTAGTGTTATGCGACCCATTTGAAGCGCTTCAGCGAGCTGTAGTGCTAGGCGTGCGGCGTCCTTAACCTGCCTCCACCATCTTCTCGCGAATAGGTAGACAGGTATCGCTAAGATTACCGATACTAGCGTCGCGTGTAGGCTGCCCAGATAGACTCCTAGCACTGCCGCAGCTTGCGATGTAATCGTGAATGCGTATATATGGGCTGGTATGCGTGGAGACGCTAAGCTCATTATGCTAGGCAGGAGGAAGGAGATTACAACAACAATGCCGGTTATCGCGATGACGCTGGCGAGTAGGAAGGAGTTAGAGCCTAGGAATAGACCACTTACTAGTAAGGAGAGGGTGAATATCGTCGATATAAGCGCTAGGGTCTCTAATCCTGCTTTAGCAATCTCATCTATAAGCTCTGCTCTAGCGCGGAGACGCGTTATTATCTTCTCGACTATATGCTCGGCTAGCTCGCTCGGCTCCAACCCGAGTCTAAGTGCACGCGTGATATCTTGGAGAGTTGCGCCCTTTTTACCCAGCTCCTCTCCAAGCCTCTCGAGAGCAACGAGAGGCTCCTTTGCCACGGCCAGGTACTCCATATACCTGCATGCTAGCCTCTTGCTGCCCCCCTTGCCAGCTCTACAAAGGGTCACCAGGTAGTCGGTATAGAGTCTAAGATCTCCGTTGACCGCGATAAAACCTAGAAGGAGTGGAATAAGATCGTCCTCATCGACCATTAACCGTAGCAGCTTCAACACTACTACCCTAGCTTATAATAGCGTACATCTCGTCTATCCTCTTGTACACATCCTTAAACTCATATACTCCCTCATTACGCAGCCTCTCCAGTAGTGCAGCACGGCGCCTGAGCTCGATTACAGCCTCCTCGGTGTCGAGCAGGCCGTTCGAAACCATACTACGTATCTTGGTCGAAGATTTGATAATCTCCTCGGGGGTTGCCGGGTGGAACGCATCTTCCCACGGCCGCCACGAGAACACGGTGATAAGGTCGCTGGGCGTGTGCTCCACAATCTCTACCACGCGGCGTAGCAGCTTATTCCTCCTCCTAACCCTCGACACGACTACTATAACGTCAAGAGTGTCGAGGAGGTAGTCTGGGATGCCCATCGCCCTTAGCCTGTCAACCGCCGACCTAGCGCTATCGGCGTGCATGGTTGCTAACGCGGCGTGACCCGTCGCAGCTGCCTGGAGGAATACCTCGGCCTCCGGGCCCCTCACCTCGCCTATAACCAGTATGTCGGGTCTGCGCCTTAGTGCGAATCGTGCTAGCTTCTCTAGAGTAACGTCTTCAACGTCTTTCGAGTAGCTGTGCCTGGCTACGAGACTATCCCAGTGGGGGCGGTCGAAGAGGTTTATCTCCGGCGTATCCTCGATTGTCACTATGCGCCTGCTGCTAGGCACTAGGCCTAGCAGCGCTTGCAGTAGTGTAGTCTTGCCGGAGGCTGTGGGCCCGACTATTAGCACTGAGCGGTTGTAGTCGAGGAGGAGCCACAGGTATGCCGCCATTAGGGGGGATAGTACGTTAGACTCTATCAACTGGGTTATTGAAAGCGGTGTTTCGAAGTGCTTTCTCACAACAAGGCTGCTGCCGAAACGGCTAATCTCCTTCGAGAAGGTTAGAGCGATCCTATGCCCCTCTGGGGTCAATCCCTCAGCATAGGGGTGCGCTACGCTAACCGGCTTACCGACCCTCCTCGCAATGTATAGTATGAGCGTGTCTAGCTCCTCCTCGCTCAACACTATGTTAGTATCTATCCATATCGTCTCGAATCTACGGTGCACAACTGCTACAGGCCTATTAGGCTTGTCTATAGCGATCTCCTCAACCTCCGGGTCGCGCATTAGCGGGTAGAGTGGGCCATATCCGCTCAACACCTTCTCCGTATAATACTTGAGCAGAGGGAGGCGCTCAACAAGTCTTATGTACGGGACTCCTATCCGGATAGCTAGCCTCCTCAGGCTAATCGGATCTGAGGGTAGGGCCTCACCGACACCCTTAACGAATGATTGCCTCACAATAGTCTCTATGACCTTCTCGTCGCTCTCTGTTATCTCCGGCTCGTCTACACAATAGTATAGGCGGTTGCCGCATGAAAGCAGAGACACTCTAGCCAGGCCAACGTTATAAGAGTGCAGTTGTTCACAGTCAAGAGTGCAGGAAGCTCTCTTGATAAAAACCTTCTCGGGTGTTACACTAACGCTCATCGCTATTCACCCTACTATCACCTGCTCTAGTCTAGTGGTGTGCTCGGCTCCTGCATAGACGTACTTGAAACCGATGCGTGCAACGCCTAGCGATAGATCCGACAGGCACTTGGATGGTGTACTAGTCTTGCACGAGATGCTGCATCCGTTGCTAACCGTGCCGGTGAAGACGCCACTGGTGTCATTGAAGTATATCGTTACATCGATTTCTTTGCCTGGCTCGAGCGAGGAGGCTGTACTGCATGTTATGCTACACTCGCACTTGCACGACTTCCCGAGTATGACTATGCTGGAGTTGTTGAGGAATATTGGCGCACCTCCAAGGTTCCTGATCTTAACCATCAATACGTTAATGTCTGGATAGTATGTGACGCCCTCTATAACAGGATTCGGTGTATTCATCATGCCTTGGAGCGTGTGGCTGAAATAGTTGTAGAGTAGTATGCCCGCTAGTAACGCGGCAGTGAGAAGTATCATCGTTGAGAGTATAGGTGAGAGGCCTCTGACTCGGCTAGTCACCCGCACCACCGGGTTAGAGAAGGTGCCCCTACTCCTCGTGAGCCTTGGAATGCTCAAAGACTAATAAGGGGGTCCGCGACCCTTTAAAAGCGTAGCTGTGGGGTGAGGGGCCGTACCGCCACGTAGCCAACGACAGCCGCGGGTGGATCACGAGCTTCGCGAGATGTCTGTAGCCGAGTTTATATGGAGGGAGGGTCAGCTCTGGGGCTTCGATAACCCCGCCAGAGCGCTCTACCAGACAGTAAGAGAGTATGTAGAGAATGCCCTCGACGCGACAGATGTTTACGGGATACCGCCTAACGTGACGGTATTCATCGAGCAGGAGCCTAACAAACCGGATGTCTGCGTGGTAACCGTTGAGGATAATGGTATCGGTATACCGCCGCAACAAATGGCGAAAGCCCTAGGCAAGCCGCTTGTCACATCAAAGTTTAAGATTAAGCAGTCGAGAGGCCAGTTTGGTCTAGGCGCTAAAGCGGTCACGATATACGCCTATAAGACGACGGGCTCGCCGGTGGAAGCGTATAGCTCGCCTATAAACTCGGAGCGCGTATACTATGTGAGGTTCACAGTCGACTTCGAGCGTAACGAGCCGCTTGTGCTAGCCCTAGGCTCCTGGAGGAAGAGCACAGGGTGGCATGGCACCAGGATAAAGGCTCGGATAAAGTGTAACTACTCGAGAGTGCGTAGCAGGCTACTAAGATACTTCGAGATGCTAGCGATAGTAACGCCCTATGCTGACATAGTCCTAGTCCTCCCGGATGGTCAGGTGAAACACTGGCCTCGCGTAACAAACGAGATGCCGCCTCAGCCGAAGGAGGTTAAGCCGCACCCAGCAAGCCTCGAGCTAGGAGACCTCAAGAGACTAATAGCGGAGACTAACGCGCCAACGCTCAAGGACTTCCTAACCTCGACGTTCCAGAAGGTGGGTGAGAAGAGCGCGCTAAACGTGCTCAAAATGGCTGGTCTCGACCCCGCCCGCAGCCCCAAGAGCCTAAGCGACGAGGAGATAGAGAGACTGTACAAGGCCCTACGTTCCTACAGGTTCCCAGCGCCCAGTAGCGACCCGCTAGCACCGATAGGAGCGGGTATAATCGAGAAGGGTCTACGCGCCATACTCAAACCCGAGTTCGCTACCGCAGTCACACGCAAGCCCAAGGTCTATAGCGGAGGCCACCCCTTCATAGTGGAGGTGGGAATAGCATACGGTGGTGCTATAGAGCCGCGCGACGAACCAATGCTCCTACGCTATGCTAACAGGATACCACTCCTCTATGACGAGAAGCAGGATGTAGCCTGGAAGGTCGTCTCACAGTTCAACTGGAAGAACTATGGCGTCAGCTTCCCAGCCCCCCTCGTCGTCTTAACTCATGTTTGCAGCACCAAGATACCCTGGAAGGCGGGCAACAAGGAGGCTATAGCGGAGGTCGAGGAGATAGAGGATGAGCTAAAACTAGCGCTGCAAGAGGCCGCCAGGAGGCTAAGACACTACCTCATCGAGAAGAGGCGCGAGGAGGAGATTAGGGAGAGGATAGCAACATTCGTACGCTACATACCGGAGGTGGCCGAGAGCATAGCAGCTATACTCCGGGAGGAGGGCGTGACACCAGAGGATGTCAAGAATAAGCTGATAGAGGCTCTCAGGAGGAGGACGAGCAGCCCAAAGGAGCGCAAGATCCTAGAGGAGCAAGTTAAAAAGCTTAGCGAGGTTAAAATAGTTCATTGAGGAGTGGTGAAGGTATGGCAACCCCACCATACATAGACAAGGTTGACGTAGAGGCTAGGAAGAAGGCTATCAAGGCATTCCGAGAGAAGTTTAAGGAGCTTCTAGCACAGCTCCAGAGGGGCGACAACCCGACACTCCTCCTCCCGAAGCGCACGCTCTCGAACACGATATACGATGAGAAGCGTAAGCTACTACTCCTCGGCCCCGAGAAGCTCAAGAGAAGCTTCTTCCACCTACACGAGGCAAAGAAGTTCATGCAGACGATGCTAATGGCCCGGATAATATACGAGGCTCTGGTCAACAACGAGTACCCGACGATACGTGACCTCTACTATAGGGGCAAGCACACCATAATCTTCCGCGACGATAGAGGGCGCATGGTTGAGGAGAACACGTGGGACGAGCAGAAGGAATCCGACGCAGTGATACGCGATATTGAAGTGTTCACGGGGATGCTTCGCGAGGAGATGCTCATACTGAGCAAGGAGAAGGGGAAGGTCGTAGGCAACATGAGGATTAGGAGCGGTAACGATGTGATAGATCTGAGCAAGATGGGTCACGGAGCCTGGGCTATCGAGCCCACGCCAGACCTCATAGAGTTCCTGGATGTCGACGCGGAGTTCGTGCTAGTGGTGGAGAAGGATGCTGTATTCCAGCAGCTACATCGCATAGGCTTCTGGAGGAAGTATAAAGCAATACTAGTGACTAGCGCCGGGCAGCCGGATAGGGCTACGCGCAGGTTCGTGAGGAGGCTTAACGAGGAGCTCAAACTCCCAGTGTATATATTGACGGATGCGGACCCGTACGGGTGGTACATATATAGCGTCTTCAAGATAGGCTCCATCACGCTATCCTACGAGAGCGAGAGACTCGCAACACCCAACGCGAAGTTCCTCGGGGTGAGCATGACCGACATCTATGGCGACGCGGAGCGTGGTAAGAAACCCTACCTGAGCGAGGACGAGAGAAAGAGGTTCATCATCAAGGCGAAGGACGCTGACATCAAGAGGGCTGAAGAGCTGAAGAGCTACAAGTGGTTCCAGACGCGCGAGTGGAGGAAAGAGATAGACATATTCCTACAGAAGAAGACGAAGCTGGAGATAGAGGCTCTAACGGGCAAGGGTCTAAAGTTCCTAGCCGATGTATACCTCCCAACCAAGCTCGAAACCGGGGACTTCCTGGATTGAAACCCCTGCCTCCCTCCGAGCTCGCAAAGAGGATAGACTACGCGGTTCTAAGAAACCCGACGCCCAGCGTCCTCGAGAACGCGGTCGAGGAGGCGGAGAGGCTGGGCCTACGCGCGATAACAACGTACTACACTATGCTCGAGTGGCTTGAAGGCATGACACGGAAGGTGAAGATATCGATCGTGATAGATTTTCCGTCAGGGGCTTCCCACATAGAGTCTAAGATAAAGGCGGTTGAGCAGGCGATAGCGCACGGCGCCGACGAGATAGAGTTCGTCGCTAATATATGGTCGTGGCTTCGGGGCTCCAAGGACTATTTTGTCAACGAGGTGAGGGCGTTATCACGTATAGCTCGAGAGGTGGGAGTTGTATCGAAGGTTATAATAGAGTCGAGCCTGTTGACCCCCCTGCAGCTCGAGGAGGTTCTGAAAACGATCGCGGGCATCGGGGAGGATGATAGGCCGCACTATGTGAAGATGAATACGGGTTGGTTCCAGAGAGGCGTCAGCAGCTACGATGTGATGCTTGCAGCTAGGATAGTGAAGCCCAGGGGTGTATTGGTTAAAGCAGCTGGAGGCATAAGAGACGCGTTGTGGGCCTCCACGCTGGTCAGCCTCGGAGCAGATGTGATAGGGGCTAGCAAGCCGAAGGAGATTATTGAGGAGGCTGAGAGGCTAATTAGGCTCAGCTGAGACAGGTTTCATCACGAGGCTGCTCAGACTACCCCGTTTCATCACTACCCGCACGTGATGAAACGACGGTCTCCCGACGCTCCGCCAGCGCGGATGACGAGTATTCTCCTTGCTGAGGCTCCTCAACACTCTCGCCAAGCCTCGCGACTACAACGTGAAACGTGTTCATCCTACAGTAGGGGCAGTAGTGGTATATCCTACCCATCGAGGCTAAATCGAAGCTAACTTCGAGGACCCACGTCCTCCCGCACCTAGTGCACCTCAACAACCATTTAGTCACTCTTGCCCACCCTTGATTCGAGACCACCCGCACTACTCTTAACCTTCAGGTAGCCCCTCTCGACTAGCAGTCGTAGAGCCCTCCTAAGCACCTTTCTAACCCTCCACCTCTTACCCAGATCCTTGTAGAGCCGGAAGGCCGTGGCCCGTATACTATTAGTCCTCGTGAGATCCATGAGTATCTTTACATCCTCTTCGCTGAACTCGTCCTGGAGGTAGCGCAGCGCAAGCCTAGCTATGTCAGCTGGCTCCAAGCCCATGTACGGATCCTCAACGGGCAGCTGGTCGAGCCTCTGCACAACATCGAACTCTATTATGGTTACGTAGTCGTCGGGCTTGATATCGCCATAGGCCCTCCTAAGCGCGTCTAGAAGCTCCTCCTTGCTGCTGAAGCCGTCTATCGCTGCATCCTCGTCGCTCAACTCCGAGACTCTCTTATATCTAACATTCCTGACCCTAATCTTTGCTACCGGCCTCCCGCCTCCATGTACTATCAGCTCCTGGTGCTTCAGCTTAACAATGCCGAGCCTAATGGTAGCCCTCTTCCTACCAGAGAGTATGTCGTCCACATACTCGCCCTTGAGCATCAAGTGCCTCCCCAGGAACTTGACACGCTTCCCCTCATCCCCTCGCCTCACTCTCTTCTCCGGCACACTTCACGCCCCATGCAGAAAACGCGGCTAGAACGCTACGAATAAACCCAGTTCGCCGCATCTCAGACAAGAGGCGATGATGCAGAACCCCGCAACGCTGCGGGGGGTACCGAGCTGGTGACGAGGGGCCAAAGCGCTGAGCCTCACAATCTCCTCATCCTCGTCCCCATGTCCACAGGCTTCGCGTAGTACGGGTAGCTAGTCACGATGAAGTCGACACCCGTGGCAGCATACTCCCTCACATTCTCGAGGGTGACGCCGCCAGCCACACCTATCTTCACGTGGGGTGCTTTCTCGCGTAGAACGCGGACATACTCTGCAAGCCTCCTCGGCGGCACCTTCTCAAACTGTACGTACGTGGCGCCCGCCTCGACAGCTTCAAGAGCCTCCTGCAGGTCGCCCACCTCCACACCCACGATCCTCAAGGCACCTGCTCTAGCCGCGAGCCTCGCCACAACATCACGAATACGGGAACCTGCTAGAGCAACATGGTTGTCAAACACTAGTATAGAGTCGTCCAGGCCGGCCCTATGCGGCACACCTCCTCCCGCCTCGACAGCCTTCTGGTACAGTGCTCGAAGACCGGGAGGCGCTTTACGAGTCGTGAGTATGGCTACGCGAGGATTAACACTCCTGGCAGCCTCAACCATCCTAGCCGTGAGCGTCGCAACGCCAGAGCATAGAGCCGCGATAACCTGAGCAACCCGCCAGGCGGCGTGCAGAGCCTCCCCATCCCCCACGGCGCGTACAATAGCGGCTCCGGGCTCCACGCGGGTACCGGTACTGGCGAGCACCTCGGCCTCGGCACCAGCAATCCTATACACCTCTGCGGCCTCCTCGCTGCACGCGACTACACACTCCTCTCTCGTATAGAGGATAGCCTCTCCCCGCACTCGGCGGAGGCCTAGTAGGCGTGAGGTGATGTCACCCCTCCCCAGATCCTCGTAGAGCCACTCTTCAAGAACCCGACGTGGAACGGCAAGAGGCGGCATGAGGGGGCTCCTAGTCAGCAGAGGACCACCTCGTCATTTATCCCTCAGCTCGATCCCGGGGTATTTCATCACGAGCCATGTCCGAGAACCGTATGCTTCCAGCTTCTCCTCTTAAATCTTAGACCCTGCTACACCCTCTCCGTGGGCTCGCGAGTGGCGCGTGTACTCGCAGTCAGCGTTGCCAGTCTCGACTATATGCCGGAGGCGGGCGAGAGGGCCGAGAGGCTCCTCCACGACCTAGCCGAGGCTCTAGGCGGGCTGGTGGCGCTGCCCGAGAGGAGCGGGAAGCGTGTAGTAACCAGCTTGAATGACGCCGAGAGGGTTAGCATAGAGGCTAAACACTACTCGGCATTACTCGCGCTCGTGGTCACGGATAAGACTGCTCGGCTGGTTCACGCTCTCGCAACGCGCTCCGAGAAGCCGCTCATACTGGTTGTGGACCCGGAGGGCTGGAGCATACCAGACGCCCTAGACGCCTACAACGTGTTGAGGCATAGTGGTCTAGGGGTATCGAAGCCCCTCGTATATCCCCGCGACCTGGACACTCTCCGGGAGTATGTAGAGACTTCTGCAAAGCTAGGCGACTATCGCGGCACGGCATTAATGCTAGTCGGCTCTACACCAACATGGACCCTCTACGGCCACCTGGACGAGACAAGGTTCCGGGTCAAGCTAGACGCAACAATCCTCCGTGTCGACGTGAACGACGTGGTTCTCCACTTCGAGGAGACTAGCGTCGAGGAGGCTAGAAGGATCTTCGAAGAGAGCCTGAGAGAAGCGAACGTCGAGGCAGATATAGACCTCTTGGTAAACGAGCTGAGACTCTATGCTGCAATCTCTAGAATGGTTCACGAGAACCGCGTCTCAGCGATAGCGGCTAACTGCTCCGAGCTTATAAACAAGTTTGGGGGTGTCTATATCGCGGCTAGCCTCCTCCTAGAGCGCGACTCTGTCCCACTCGCGTGCGAGAATGACGCGGCTGCAGCCGTTACGGCCACGTTGCTCGGCGTTCACGGGCGCGTGCTTCTAGCCCGTCCACGGATGTTCCAAGGGGATAGGGTGGAGTACGAGATGCTGATGACACCGCCTAGCATGCTGAAAGACCCTAGCATCGTCTTCGACGAGAGGCTCGGGTCTCTAATCCTTCGGGGCCACCCGGAGACCGAGAACGAGGTTATCGTTGCACGTCTCGATCCAGGCTTCATGAGGCTCTATGCAAGGACGTGCAGCGTTGTAGACTCGAGGGAGGCCCCCCGGCCAACGCTAGTGCTTGAGGGTTGTGCGGGTGTGCTAGAGTACCCGGGTTCTCGTCACGTGCTACTGCCGGGCGCAGAGGCTGACAAGGTAGAAATTGCCGCTAGGCTGCTCGGATTAGAGCTGGTGATGTAAGGAATAGCGGGTATCGATTAAATCCACCCATTTCGATATGCTACGATGAACACGGGGAAGTGCGTGCAAGCGCCTCCTAACAAGATACCCGTAATCGAGGACCTTGAGAGGCACTTGGGCGGCCTTAGGGGGAAGAAGCTGCTCCTACGTGTGGACTTCAACTCTCCGATAGATCCTAAGACGGGCGAGATACTAGACTATACACGTATAGAGGCGCACACGGGTACTATACGCGAGCTTCTAGAGAAGGGCGCCGCCCTCGTACTCATGTCGCATCAGGGTAAGCCAGGTGGTAGCGACTTCGTCACGCTCGAGCAGCACTCGAAGATACTCTCTAAGCTCTTGGGCATGGACGTCTTGTTCATAGACGACGTTATAGGCCCGGCTGCTAGGGAGGCTATTAAGAGGCTTGAGGCTGGCCAGGTCCTCCTCCTTGACAATACTCGCCTCCTCTCCGAGGAGGTGATAGAAGCCTCTCCAGAGTTTCACGCGAATAGCATATTCGTTAGGAAGCTCTCACCCCTCTTCGACGGCTACATTAACGATGCCTTCGCGGCTATCCATAGGAGCCAGCCTAGCATAGTAGGCTTCCCCCTACGCCTCCCCTCGGCCGCCGGTAGACTAGTCCAGAGGGAGATGGAGGCGCTGGGCAAGATATTCAACCCGTCGTTGAAGCCGAAGGTCTTCGTGCTAGGCGGGGGGAAGGTAACGGATAGCGTGAAGATAGTGGAGGCTCTCCTCGAGCGGAACGCGGCCGATCACATACTAACCGGCGGCTTGTTGGCCACCCTGATGCTCTACGCCAAGGGCGTGGATATAGGGGAGGTTAACGTGAAGGTACTCCACTCGGCTGGGGTCAATAGGCTTATAGTGGAGAAGGCTCAGGAGCTGCTAGACCGCTACGCCTCTAACATAGTGCTGCCCATAGACTTCAGGGTAGAGCTCGACGATGGGAGCGTGGTTGTTAGGAGGGTGGGGGAGAGGATAGACGGTAGCATCCGCGACGTCGGCCCCGAGACTGTGAAGCTATACGCCGACTACATGAGAGATGCTAAGCTAATAGTGATGAGGGGGCCCATGGGCGTGATGGAGGATCCGAGGTTCCGCGAGGGTACAGAGGAGCTTGTGAAGGCCGCTCTGCACACTAACGCCTACGTCATCTTCGGAGGCGGTCACATGGCTAGCGTGGCGCGCAGGGTTATAAGGGAGGAGGAGATTCCACGCACACGCTACCACATCAGCAGTGGTGGCGGCGCCCTCCTCCTATACCTCTCGGGCAAGCCGCTACCAGGCATAGAAGCGCTAAAGCTCTCCGCCTCGAAGTTCTACGGGTGGTGAAGGGTCGTGACGGTTGTGAAGGTGGCTGTCAACGGGTTTGGGACTATTGGCAAGCGCGTAGCCGAGGCTGTAACCCGCCAGCCCGACATGCAGCTCGTTGGTGTCTCGAAGACGAGGCCCGACTACATAGCCATCTACGCCGTCAAGGTGATGGGCTACGATCTCTACGTGCCTGCCGACAAGGTCGAGGCTTTCGAGAAGGCTGGTATAAGAGTCGCGGGCACCATAGAGGAGATGGTGGAGAAGGCCGATATCGTGGTCGACGCGACCCCGGGCGGTAAGGGGGCCGAGTATAAGAAGCTCTACGTGGAGAAGGGGAAGCCGGCGATATTCCAGGGCGGCGAGGAGGCGGAGGTCGCGGATGTATCCTTCTCGACGCTGTGCAACTACGAGGAGGCCCTCGGGAAGAGGTATATACGCGTGGTCTCGTGCAACACTACTGGTCTCCTCCGCAGCATATGCACGCTGAGAAAGGCGTTCGGCGTCAAGTGGGTTAGGGCTACTATAGTCCGGAGGGCCGCCGACCCCAAGGAGATAAAGAGGGGGCCCGTGAACGCCATTGTGCCGAACCCGGCTAAGATGCCGAGCCATCATGGTCTCGACGTGAAGACGGTGGTCCCCGATCTCGACATAGTGACGGGGGCTCTGGTGGTGCCCACGACTCTCATGCACGTTCACGTGGTTTTCGCGAGGCTTGATAGGAGGGTTTCGAGGGAGGAGGTTGAACGCGTCTTCGAGGAGGCGCCCCGCATTATACTAGTTGACGAGGGTATAGGCCTACGCTCCACAGCAGACCTCGTAGAGCTTGCGAGAGATCTGGGTAGGAGGCGTTATGATATACCGGAGCTAGTGATATGGAGGGAGAGTATAACGGTCGACGGGGACGAGGTTGCCTGGATGCAGGCGGTGCACCAGGAGTCCATAGTGGTGCCCGAGAACATCGACGCGATTAGGGCGGCTCTACGCCTCGCCGAGAGGGCAGAGGACACGATAAGGGTTACCGACGAGACACTCGGCCTCAAGAAGTTCCTCTAACCCCTTTTACCCTACAAGCCTCTTCTCCCAGCGGACGAGGAGGATGAGAATCCTAGCCGCTTTCGACGGCAGCCCCTACTCGGAGGCGGCGCTCCAACTAGCAGCCCGCCTAGCAAAGAGCATGAGAGCCCACCTCACGGTGCTCATAGTCGCTGAGCCGGGGCAGCCGACGCGAGGCCTCGAAGAGAGGGCCAAGAGGATAGTAGAGAGCAACGGCCTCCAAGCCGAGGTGGTCGTGAGGAGAGTGCCCCACACGCTCCAGAGCCCAGCCTCGACTATAGTAGAGGAGGCCGAGAGGGGAGGCTACAACATGATAGTCTTGGGGGCGAAGGGGGTGAGCGGCCGAGAAGAGTCCAACATAGGCTCGACAGCCCTCTGGGTAGTAGTCTCGTCGCCTGTCTCAGTCCTCGTAGTGAGGTAGGAGGCTCGGTATCCCAGCCGGACCAGCATCCTCATAGCCGGGCCAGGCTCGGTCCCGTGACCCCTCCTCACCGCCTCGTTGGGCGTTACTTGCAACTGCTATGCAATAGGGTTGGCGTCTGCGGGGGCGGGTTCCTCTGCCAGACCTCGTAGCAGAGCGTGTACCTAGCCTCCCCGATCTTATACTCCATGTTCAAGTCGATGATCAGGTCGCCGGTGTAGAGGCGGAGGGTGAACTGATGCACGTGCTTCTGCACGTGGGCGTCGTACACGGTCTCAGCGTCCACAATAGCCACTTGTATCTTATCGCGGTCTAGGTACAAACCCATAGCCTTCAAGAGAGCGAGGCTAAACTCAAGCAGTTCATCCTTATCCATAGCCTCCATGACAGCCTCTATGGCGTCTAGCTCTATGCTAACCGGCTCCGGCATAGGACTACACAACAGCGTCTCAAGCCGCTCGCGAAGCTTCCCAATAGCCTCTGCCTTAGCCCCATGGACGTCAATGAGCCTCCTAAACATCTTCTCCAGAGCCTCTGC
>CAZTIR010000007.1:0-35067 GCA_964613695.1 uncultured Desulfurococcales archaeon
CGATACCGGTTCCTTGACGTCGCTGAAGGGTATGCGCGCCACTCCGAACTTCGAGTAGGCTTCGCGCACGAAGAACCCGTTCCTAACCTCCACCCTGTAGCCCGGCGGCACGCCTTTAACCACGATATCCTCTCCGAGCCTCGTGTAGAGGTTCTTAGGCGGCACAGCCGCCATCTCGCCCTCCGGCGTAACCCAGCCGAAGACCATGCGGCCGAACACATCGTGGTTGTAGTATAGTATCCTTAGCTCGTGGTACCCGGCTACGAGCTCAAGAGGCTCGCTCACGTACTGCGTGGGGGGTTGATCCCTCCACGCATCTATAACGAGCCTGCCATCGATCCAAACCCTGGCGCCATCATCCACTATTATATAGAACCTGTACACTCCCGGCTCGTCGATGTAGAGGAAGCCGCTCCACACTATCATGAAGTTGCCCGCGGGCACGCCATTCGCAGGCGAGTCGTCCCATATGAAGTCCACTATCTCGTGTATGGTCTCGTAGACCGGCTGCTCTCTCAGAACGATATCGGGGTCAGGCGGAGACTCGCCACTCCATATATAGTATCTAGCTCGGAGCCCGTTCACCTTACCACTCCGCGTGCGCACGAGAACGAGTCTCACACTCTTCGCGCTATCCATAACCCTAGACCCTCGTTACAACAACTCCCGGCGCCCGGACGTGGCGCGTAGCGGCACGGTAACACTCTTCACAACTCCCTAGCCATGAGGTAAGCGTCCTCACCGTCAAGGTAGTAGTGGGGTATTACGTATATCTTCCGGAACCCGAGCTTCTCGTACAACCGGATAGCCGGCGTATTAGAGACACGAACCTCGAGGTAAACCTCTCGCGCGCCATACTCCTCTTTAAGGCTTCTCATCGCAGCCTGCATGAGCCTCGTGCCTATGCCCCTCCGCCTATACTCGGGGAGCACCGCTATCGAGACTATATGACCCCTCTTCACGAAACCCTTAACAACAACACCAACACCGTGCTCCACGCGCGTCATCACATAGCCCACGACACCCGCCTCCGGCACCTCCGCCACGTAGAACGCCTTGCCCCAATTACGGAGATGATCCTCGAAGAACCACTCGGGGTAGTTCTCGGGCAGGCACTTCCTATTTATCTCTATGATCCTCGGGAGATCCTCGCGCCTAGCCCTCCTTATGATGACTGTCCTTTCGCCTACTATACTCACACCCAGGAGTCGAGTGGTTGCGAAGGGAGCCTCTTTAACCTCAATGAACGCAGCCTTGTCATCACCTTCTCGACGAAGGAGTCTAGCTCGCTTGGAGACACACCACGCTCCCTAGCAATCTTCTTTACCTCAGCCTCGACGAGCGCATAGCGTTTGAGCTTCTCGTTAAGCCTCCTCCACTCCACGCCCTTCAACGCCTCAGCAAGCCTCTTATCAAACGGCAGCACCCCCTGCAGCATCAACACGGCTATGATGGGGTACCCTATGTAGCCCCTCAGCCTTGTGCCGTTATCATCGCTGTACGCGTAGCCCCTCCCCACATCAACGTAGACCCGATACTCTCGATCACCCTCACTGCTCACCACACGAGCCCTCCTGCACGACTCGTCAAGGCACGAAACCCTGCCATCCGCTATAGCGCCCAACGCCTCGAGGATCTTGATTCGTGGAGGCGTCTTCAGATACACGGGGTTAGACCCGGTAAATAATAGCTACGAGCTCTGGGTAAATATGGGCGCCGCGGGGTTCAGGGTCGCTCCACCTCTCCTCACTCCTCGGCACGTCCCTACCTCCACACTCCCCGCGGCTCTACTAGTAGGCTCGTGCAACGATACCTAGAATAATTCTTCCTCCTCCTCTTCCTCGCCGCCATAGCCTCTCGCGCCAAGCCTCTCTACCAGAGACTCGCGGAGCCTCTTGATGCCCTCGGTGAACCGCTTGCGGAGCACTATTATGAGTATGGTTACGATGAGAGCTATGAGCGCGAATAACAGGAAGGGGAGTATGCCAACTAGCACTAGTATTATCGATGGTGGTATCCTCAGCTCTACTGCGACAGGCTTATCGTCGATATCCACCGTCTTACTAGTGTTTAGCGCCACTCTCAGAAAGAGCGTTGACGCGACATACCCGGTGCTAAAGGTGTACCTCCCGGGCATCAGCCTCACGCTCGCCCTCCCAAACCTCGAGACATTCTTTGAAGTGGAGACATGTATACCGTTGAAGGCCACGCCCACAATGTTCACGGTAACGTTGGGTAGAGGCTTATCACCAAGATATACAGCAATGTCGACGGGCACCTTCAACGGGTGGAGGGCTACTCGAAGCTCTACATCTCTCGTTACAATCAATTTGCCCGTGAGCCTTTGATAGTGTGGTGCTTGAATGATATACGTGTAGTTCCCGAGCGGCACCAATACCGGAGTACCGAGGGGCACTTTGAGTGAGAAGCCGCCCACGCCTCTTAGAATAGCCGTGCCAGTCGCCACTTCCTTCCCCGTCATAGAGTCCACGGCCTTTATTACCACGCGATACTTTACTATCTGGAGCCTCACCTCGTAAACCTTGGGAGATGGTATAGTTATGTTTATCTCGGCGGGCAGGTGGTAGGGGACCTTAATCGTAACCCTGTACTTGCCCCACACCAGCCTATCTGTTATGATAGCCTCTCTACCGCTCACCTTGGCCTCATACTGCTTGGTTATGGGGGGAGAGCGTATAGGGTACAGCCTCTGGTAGGTTACTACTACTGTCACGTTCTTGCGGAGCGGGAATGCGAGCAGCAATCTAAACGCAACATTGAACAATCTAGGCGTTAGCCTCGTACTTATTATGAGCGGCCTCCTCCCATGCTCCCGGATAGTCTCTAGGGTTATGTTCAACGTCAACCTCTCGGGATTGTACATGCTAGCCTTCACGAGCGCCTCGTAGAAGCCTGGGGGCAGGAGCACCCGGGTACCAGAGTGCACTAGGGCCGTTTTCCCGCAACAGGATAGGGTTATGCTAGCGTTCAGCTTCTGATTCGTATCAGCAGCTATAACGTTGAAGACCACTGGGATTGTTAAGGGCTCGAGATAGATACTAAAGCTTGTAGTGTTAGGCGTCACGATGATACTCGTCGTCTTCGAGTGGAAACCTGGTGCAGACGCATAAACCCTATACTCGCCCGGCGCTAGCGGCAACGTCAAGCAGCCATTAATACCGGTGTTGCTACTGGCCACGACTAGCCCCGCATCCACCCTCTCTATGGTCACGTTGGCGCCTGGCAAGGGGCCGCGGCCAAACCCCCAGCCCTGAGGATCGCCAGCGCTCCATACGCATATCGTCACATTCACTAATCTCACATAGGCTATTGAGGGAGGGGATGATTGCAGAGGAGGGGTTGAAGGATCGATAGAGTTGAAGGACGCTAACTTACACTCACTCGGTATCATAAAGTACCTCTCGTATACGCCATACACCGAGACATATACTACCCTATACACGCCGGGCGGCAACGCGAGCCATACAATACCCTTTGCCCCAACTACTCTTATCTCCGGCAGACCTATACACTCGCCATAGAGACACGATATTATAGCCTCATACGATAGAGGGGTGCCCACATATCCTCTTATCAATAATCCGAACGGCACAGCGTATAAGCGTTTAAGCAGAAGAGGGATATAGACCAGATACAGATCGTGTCCATTGCCCGCTATAAGCCATTTCTCCGAGAAGTGTAGTATGGTAGCGTTATCTAGCGGCAAGCCTGCCAAGGGAACCCATTCCAAGACACCGTTGTTGACGTTAAGCAGTTGCAGCCTAACACTCCCATAAAATCCGACAACTAGCAACATTTTGTTCGTTAGGCAGAACTCGCGAAGCGGGTAGAATTGGAGTAGTTCTCCATCGATGGGTATGCTCCAGAGGACTCGTGGGCTGCGAGAGCCTAGTAGCCACGCTTCTAGATGGCTAGGTGACGAGTAGTACAGGAGGAGTAGGGGACCCTCGCTCGTCCCGATGACGGTGGCTAGCTTCGGCTCAGCAGGCACTCTGATGCGTTCTATACTTATTAGAGGCTTGCTCGCCGCCAGTATAGTCGCTATCACGACGCTTTCATTAGCCCAGCCTACAATATAGGTGAGTGAGGTGAACGGATCAAACCATACACTATATAACCGTGTGAGGTTGAGCTTAAAGCTCGTCACTATACGCATACTCGGATTTAGCACGATGAAGGTACTGTTCCCAAGCATGAGAAGGAACCCGACTAGATCGGAGTTGCAGCGTGTGAGACGATAGACTCCAACAATCGTACCATTAAGGTCTATGATGTTGTCCAGCACGTTTGGCCGTTTATCGAGAATATATATTAGACCATTCTTGTAGAATGCTACGAAATCACCCTTATACGCGCCCTTTGGCAGACCATATACGCCTATGAGAGTTGAGGACGAGGCCGTGTAGTGAGTGAGGACTAGGCACAATTTCGGCTTCTCGCAGAGCTTGAGCACCCCGCTAACATACTTGTATCCTGCCGTAGCACCTGCAGGCCTTGCCCTGAGCCCTACGATGCCTGGCGCTATGTAGTCAAACTTTATGTCCACAAGATCGGGCATCGTGAAGGTTATCAACTGTGGTGTTGTCACGCTGCCCACGTCAACCGAGTATGTGATGTTGCGGATTGGGTACAATTGTATCGAGCCAGTAGCCGTGGCGACTAGAAGGTATCCCTGTGTGACTATCGCGTCCGTTATGCTGGTATTCGCGAATTGGTAGTGTAGCGTAGCGTAGGGTAGCGTGGGAACCGGGTAGAGGTAGGGGCACTCCGGTTCAATGTAATCCGCTCCCAGGGCAGGCAGCATCGATAACAGAATCAACGCTACCAACGTGAGGAGCACGGTGGCCGGCAGAGCACGCCTCCATCTACTACTCATTTTAACACATCCTATGGTCCTATCCTGGCATGACTAGTTTTAAGCTCAATGTTTTAACCTAGCTGCGGCGGAGATAGGGAGTGATGCCGTGAGCAGTATAGACAAGTGTCTACCACCGGAGGCGTCCAATATCATAGGGTTGAGTTCGCGCCATCTCGATATACTAGCTGCTATTGCGCTCACAGAGCCTAAGCCTAGACCGCTGACCGACAAGCACCACATAGTCCTCGAGGCCGCTGGGCTGAAGTTTACGCTAGAGGAGGCTAAGGTGCTTGTCAACCTAGGTCTCGCAAGCGAGAAGATAGTTGATAGGGTTTTGAGGTGCCCGCGTTGCGACTATCTACACCTCATGCCGAAGCTATTGTGCCCGTACTGCGGCTCCACGAATATAGAGAGGGTTCGTATAATACAGCATGTTATATGCGGATACATAGACCTCGAGTTCATGTTCAGACAGGGGGATAAGATGGTATGCCCAAACTGCTCGCTCGAGATTACAAGCGAGAATGATTACCGGGTTCTAGGCACCCTCTTCTACTGCTACAACTGCCGCATGAGGTTCCACGAGCCGAATGTGATACTGGTCTGTGAGCGTTGCGGAGCGAGATTCAAGCCCTCCGAGGGGAGCTATAAGCCCGTCTCTACGCTCGCGCTCACAAACGCTGGTAAGCAGGTTATAGAGAACGCGCTTGACCTGAAACTTGCGATCTACAAGCTCTTGACGGAGAAGAACATAAGGTTCGAGTGTAACAAGCAGCTGGAGGGCGCTACAGGAGTCCTCTATCAGGTAGACTACTATCTACCCGAGAGTGGGGCGGCTATTGACGTATTACCGGCGTTAGCGTCTCACTCCGACGCGCTACTATTACTCGTGAAGACGCGTGACCTGGTGGCGGCGAAGAGCATAACCAAGCACATTATAGTCGCGAGGAGAGTATCAGAGGATAGTGTCAAGAGTATCGAGAATACGCCCTACGCGATACTTGTGAACGAGCTACTACCCTCGCAGGCGGCTAAGAAGATTCTCGAAGTGGTGTCAACGGAGAGTGGGTTAAGAAAGGGCGAGGGGAGCTAATGGTAGGTGTTGGGGCTAGTCAGTGGCATCGCTACTCCGGCGGGAGCGTAGGAGGCGAGCCCGGCAGCCGCCCGGTGGCAACACGAATAATCTAATGCCAGCCGAGGATGTTATAAGGAAGCTTGGGGGCGAGCTCATAGAGTTCTACGAGATAGAGCCCCCCTTCGCCTACGTCGCTATAGTCAAGGTTGGCACCGAGCTCTTGTACGTGCCTCTCGAGCCCCCATTGAATAGGCGTGAACAGAGGCTACTTGCGTTCCTAAAGCGTGTGATCATAGACGAGTTTCTCCCCGAGGCTGCTGAGGAGGTAGAGGGCCCCGAGGAAGAAGTGCTGCGCAGAGCCTTCATAGCAGCGCGTAGGCGTTACAAGATACGCGCTCCCCCCTACTCCCTCCTAAAGATAAGCTACTATCTGAAACGAGACCTAATAGGATATGGCAAGCTCCACGTGATGATGAAGGATCCGGAGATAGAGGATATCAGCGTGCCCGGGGTGAAGCGCCCCATCTACGTCTGGCACAGGCGCTACGAGAACCTTAGGACTACCGTCGAGATAGAGAGCGAGGAGGAGATGAACCAGCTGCTGGGCAGGCTTGCCACCAAGGGTAGGAAGCAGATATCGTCGGCCAACCCGATTATCGATGCTACGCTCCCCGAGGGTTACAGGGCTCACCTAGTCTCTGGCGAGGTAGCGGCCACGGGCGGCACAATCACCGTAAGGAAGTATAGGAGCATACCGTTCACCATACTCGAGCTCATAAAGCTCAAGGAGCTTGACATGGAAATGGCTGCCTACCTATGGTATCTCATAGAGCATAAGAGGAGCGTCATAATCTTTGGCCCCACGGGGGCTGGTAAGACGACGCTGCTCAACGCCATAGCCATGTTCATAAGGCCGGAGATGAAGGTTATAACGATAGAGGAGACGAGGGAGCTTAACCTACCGCACCCGCACTGGGTGCCTCTCGTCTCCAGGGAGGCCGCCAGCGGCGAGGTAGGGAAGGTGACCCTATACGATCTTGTCAAGTCCTCGCTCCGCCAGAGGCCCGACTACGTTATAGTCGGCGAGATCCGAGGCGAGGAGGCCTATGTCTTCTTCCAGGCTATCGCCACCGGCCACGGCGGCCTTACGACAATGCACGCGGAGTCAACGGACTCTGCTATAAAGAGGCTTACATCGCCGCCTATGAACGTGCCCCTGCACCACATACCTATGGTTGACGCTTTTGTACACATAGAGAGGGTCAGGATTAAGGGTAGAATAACAAGGCGCATATTGGAGATAACAGAGGTAGTGGGGATAGAGGGTGAGCAGCCTGTACTCAACACGGTGTTCAGGTGGACTGGTGAGACAACGGACACATTCGAGAAGAGCGGTAAGAGCGTCGTGATTGATAGGATAGCTTCTGTTAGGGGCGTGCCTATAGAGGTCGTGGAGAGGGAGATAGCGGAGAGGAAGGCACTGCTCTCAGAGCTTCTCGAGCGTAACATCAAGGATTATGAGAGCTTTGCCAACGCGATAAGAGACTTCTACATGAGGATGTACGCGAGGTGAAAAATTGAGCATCGTAGCCAGGCTCGCCGTGATCAGCTACCGGCTGTTCCGGGGCAAGCTACCGCCGATCATGTGGCCCGAGCTTTCAGCAGCTGTCAAGAGGAGCTTGCTTGGCGTCTCTCCGCGGACGTACGCGTACCTACCCTACCTTACAACCCTCTTAGCGCTTATCGCGGCAGCCCCACTAGCGGCTGCAACAGCGTTACTAATCTCCCCGCTGGCGGGACTCACGCTACTACTAACTGCCATGATCCTGGGCTTCAACGTGCCGATAATCTATCCGTATTTGCGTGTAAGCAGCCTAGCCTCCAGCATAGACTCTAGGCTCGTACCTGTCGTGGGCTACATGGCTCTCCTGGCCATGGCTGGGCGTAACATGGATGAGATGCTTCTACAAGCGGCTGCGGCGGAGGGCCCCGGTAAGCCTATAACCAAGGTGTTGCTTCGGTTCGTCCGCGATGTAAAGATACTCGGCATGGATTATCTACGCGCGCTGGAGGATGTCGTCGAGGCTAGTCCTAGTCACCGGCTCGCCGTCCTAATAGCCTCTATATACGAGTCGATAGAGACCAGCGGCTCCGCCGCCGAGTACTTGCTCTCAGAGTTCCGGACTCTTGTCACCGAGAAGAGGGCGAGGCTTACGCGCAGCCTCACCTCTATAGGGCACCTCTCAGAGGCTTTCATAATCCTCGTTATGCTCGGGCCTAGTATCGCTTTGCTCGCCTCGCTTCTAGGCGGGGCGCTCGGCATAGGCTTCGCGGGCATACCCCCCGATGTCCTCATGGCGCTGATGGTGGTCGGAGTTATACCCTTAGCCACTGTAGCAGTTCTTATAATACTTGATACGGTGCTCTCGGAGGCCGAGACAATATGATGCTACCAGGCCGTCTACGGAGGACATGCGAGACGAGCGTGATAGCTGGCGGGTTTCTAGCACTACTCTTGCCGATAGTCGCTGGCGTCTTCTACGGATACGCGTGGCCACTGCCCTTCCCCGCAGACCCCTGGGGCAGCATCACAGTCGGAACCATCTCCGCCGCCATACTCTTAGCTTCTAGCATACCCTGCTACCTCTACGCGAGGCTACGCAATAGCATAATCTGGGCTGCACCACGCTTCATGCGCGCTGTTGCGAGCAGCGTCAAGTCCGGTATACCGCTTCACGAGGCGATCGAGAGGGTAGCCTCCACGGGCATCTATGGGGTCCTCGGCCGCCTGCTCAAGAGGGCCGTGACTAGGATCAAGGCGGGTGTGGATTTCACGGAGGCTTTGAAGAGAGCCGCCAGGGAGGCGGACGACCCTGTGGTTTACAGGCTTACCAGCCTTCTAAGCGAAGCCTACCAAGCAGGCCCGAAGGCCTACGAGGTGCTAGACGCGGCCTCGGAGTACTTCACAACCTTCGAGGAGTTCCTAATGCTCCGCGACGCGGCCACCCGCCCCTACTTCTCAATAATCTATCTCATGATAGGCGTGTATCTCCTCATAGTCTATATCATAGTAAACGTGATGCTAACAGCATTATCGGCTTCAAACCTGCCCATACACATCACGCTGAGTCCTAAGCAACTAGCAGTACTCTTCTACTGGCAGAGCTTCGTGTCGAGCATAGCCGCTGGCCTCTTCCTCGGCAAGGTCAGCTATAATAATGTAAAGGCGGGGTTCTTCCACGCGGCGATACTAATATTCATAGTCTCTGCGTTCTTCGCGTTATCCGTGCTGGGGCCCGTGAAGCTCCCGATAGGCGCTCCAAGCAACCAGACCCAGACGTCGCCCATAGTGGCGAGGTAGGAGCCTAGCCGCGGTATAGCAGGAGAGGCGCCGAGACTAGCAGGGTTAAGGCTCTAAAAGCTGCAAGCTCCACAGCCTCTACCAGCTCGATGGCGTCCAGAAGCGCCTTCTCGGGATCAGCTCCCTCCCCTATACTCACAATACCATGGCGCTCCATCACAGCAACCCTGCAGCCGCTCGACGCTAGCCTATCTGCCACGGCTCTCGCAAGCTCAGCCGTGCCCGCGGGGTGGTACTCTACCATCGTTATGCACGTGTTGAACGCCTCGCCCGCGAACGGCTCCAGAGGAAGCCCGCTCTCGGCCAGCACGGTTGCCAGGGGATTATGCGCATGTACCACAGCCCTAGCCCGCCCAATCCTCCTATACACTTCTAGATGCAGCCTGTACTCGCTGCTAGGCCTCCCGTACACCACATTACCGTCCAGGGTCATTGCGGCAACTTCATCCGGGTTTATCTTGTCCTTCGCCCTCCCGCTCGGCGTTATCAGGATGACTTCAAGACCCCCTATGTTGACGCGGATGCTCGCATTACCACCCTTGAGTTCGATAAGGTTCTTCTCGTAGAGCCTCTTCATAGCCTCGGCTACGAGTCTAGCATACTGCCTCATCGCCAGACACCCGGATAAACCCGGTTAGCCTGCCAGCTCTTAACCCGGCCGTGGGGTGAGGAAACCTCCCTGCAGCGAGCCCGATGAGCGTAGGGTGAGCTATCCCGACCACGGCCGTAACGAGGGGCCTCGGCGACGCCGACCCCACGGCATCGCCTGTCACCGGCTTCCGTCCCGGTGGATTTCCTCACGGGCCCGGTTCTCGGCAGTAGTATCGGGACGGGGGTATGACAAGTATTGCGGGACTCTACTAGAAGAGGGGGAGCGTGTGAAAGAACTCGTTAACAAGAGGAGGGTTGAGGCGCTCGCATCGGTGCTGCGCGGCGTCCCACCTAAGGCCCTGGAGGCTAGCGAGGCTGCAGATCCGCAGTATCAGGCTGTCTCGGGTATCGTGCTGAGGCACGAGGAGAAGGGGGTGGCTATAGTAGTTGCCAATGCTCTCGTGAGCTACCGGCTTCCTAAACACGGTGAAGACTACTGGATGGATTATAGGAGGTTTTGGGAGAGGCGGCCGACGCCAACAAGCGTAGACGAGCTCATCGAGAGTGTTATAGAGTTCTTGCGTAACATGCGCGTAGCTGTACTCGAGCAGAAGGTGGGGAGGCTTAAGCGGGCACGCAGAGTGCTCGAGGCTATGCTAGAGGATCCCTTCGAGTATAGGAGGCTAACCCTGCTCTACGATGAGCTTGTCAAGTCTCTCCACGGACCCAGGTACCAGAAGACTGTCGCGTTTGCAGCCAAGATGGCGTACTACGCCTTCCGCGCGCTAGGCGCGGACGTGGAGGAGCTGGAGGCTATACCAGTGCCACTGGATAAGAGGTTCGCATTATTGACGGCCACCTCCGGCCTACTGAGCTATGATCCTGACACCATCTACTCTAGGTTGAGGAGCGAGGCTGAGAGAGCGTGGAGGCTTGTGGCCGATGCCTCGGGCATACCACCTGCTAGGATCGATACCCTCCTCTGGCTCCCCGCCCGCGGTATAGAGAGGCTGGTGTTGAAGGGGCTCATTGGGCACGCGCGCGACGAGTATACGCATAGGCTCCTCTACTACACAGCAGGCCACCTGGATGTCAAGAAGGCTAGGCGGATAGCGGAGGAAGTCCTATACACTACCGAATGGCTATCTGCGAGATAGGGCTTCGAGCAGCTCACGATAGAAGCTCTTCTCGGCGCCACTCCTTGATCTATGCAACAGCCTCTGTACCACGAGCTCGGGAGTGCTTCTAGCAAGGTAGTAGAAGCGCGGATTCCTATCAACTATTAGGTTATAGTTCTCGTCGAGACCCCTGGCTTCTATGCCATCGACCCTAAGGCATCCCTCCACGCCCGGCCCCACGTTCGAGAGTATCTCTCGCGCAAGGTGAGTGACTATAACCGCGACTACGTCAATAGTCTTGCACAGCCTCTCAACGACCACGGCCATTATCCGAGCCGCGGCGCTGGCCTCAGTAGCCGCCTCAAGCTCGTCTACCAGCACTAGGCGCCGACCCTCACCGGTCACTATAGAGGCTAGTATGCGGAGCGTAGTCTCTAGGGCACCAGCATCGACCATGCCGCTAGGCTTCGAGAAGAAGTATACTTGGTCGCTTGCGCCGACCCACGCTCTCCTAGCAAGCACCACCAGCCCTGCTTGCGCAGCCAGGCTTATCTCGCCTATAGTCTGGAGCAGCGTTGTCTTACCACCGCTATTAGCGCCTGTAAGCAGTACCACCCGCTCCCCCTTCACAGAGTCCGGTTTAAACGGTACATTGCCCACCACGTAGGTGACTCGCTGAACACCCTGCCTACCATAGAGGCCCACCTCTATACCGCCTACGAAACCTACCCCATGGTACTCGGAGCTGACCTCCGGGATTGTAGCCCACTCCTCGGAGACAAGCCTAGCCTCGGCACCCAGGACATCAACCACTGCTATGATGTTGACAAGCCTCTCTATCTTCTCGCGCAGTCCTTTAACACGCTCCGCTATCTCCTGGAGAAGCTCGAACCTCCTTCTAGCAAGCTTGCCCCGCAGATACCCCCTAAGCTCCTCCACACGCTCCCTATCAAGCATGTAGGGTATCGTCGGAGTCCTCGGCGCAACACCCTTAACGAGCTCAGCCTCGTCGGGCTCCAGTGACAGCTTCTCTATAATCCTCTTCTCAACCTCCTCAGCAATATCCTCGTACACCTCGTATATCTCCTCCGGAAGCTCTAGACCCTCGCCCCCCTCCCGGAGCACGGTGAAAATCCGGAGGAACTGGGCCGCGCTAAGCTTGACCTCCAGCCTCTCAAGCCTGGCTTGCAGCTCGTTATTAGCCCATAACTCCGCCTCATCTATCACCCGGTCTAAGAGCTTGAGAGCCTCATGCAGCCTGCGATACTCCTCGTCAAAGGAGGGATCGATGTCACCCTTCCTCAATACAAGCGCGTATCTAAGCTTCTCTGCGAGACCCTCATCAAGGAGCCCTGGCTCCCCAATCTTCTCGACAATCCTCCTAAGACACTCGGAGCCCGTCACCACGCGATACAGTTTCTCGACGACCTCTGCGTTGACCCTGAAATACTCTATTATGGTCTCCGGCGCAACACTCGCAACATCTAGCGTGTCAACCTTTAACACGTCACCCGTGTAGAGGTTCTCCGGGTCGTATACTACCGCCTCACCCCTCTCCGATACAACACGGTCGACCGCCACAGGCTCCTCTACGAAGACGACGTCCACTATGCTACCCAGCTGCTCCACAGCCCTCTTGTAGGCGTTGTAGTCCCCGACTATTATCAGAGTTCGCCTTATCCTGCCTAGTTTAACAGGCTTAGGCCATTGTAGCCCCTTTACAGCCTCCCTAACCCCCTCTAACTCTCTAGGCCCGCAACCAGCCTCCATCAAAGCCTCGAGAAGCTTGAGGCGTCTCCTCGCCTCATCGACATTCCTAGAGTCTAGCGGGAATATGCACGAGAGCAGGTCTCGACCCGGCTGGGTGGCTAGGAAGCGTGATAGAAGATCACGCACCTTCGCGAAGAGCTTTGCAGCATCCTCCGTGCGCATGACGTCGCGGGGCCAGATTCCGAAAGTGTAGCGGTATAGGCCCTGTACTATCCTCGCCGCAGCAGCCCTGCCTATGGCGTCTGCTATGAGCGTCAGTCTGCAGGAGACGAGAGCCTCTATAGCCTCGGCCTCCCCGCCGAAATACTCTCTTAGCTTCTCTGCTATCCTCCCTCCTACACCCGGTATCTCTTCGAGCCTCTCTGGTCTACGGAAGCCGGTTAACGACACCATCGTTATACCTCTGATGTCCAGGCTATACACTACTCAAGCCTTTAACCCTATAATCCTCCACGCGCGCCACGCGACGCAGAAGCCTTACTATGCGCCCTTTAAGCATACGCTCAGAGACCACGCCAGTGACCTCGACGCGCGCAAGCCACCCTATGAGCCTCCTACCCCCGTTTACGAGCACCACGGGGCCGTGGGGAAGCGGGTATGCTACAAGCTTCCTGCGGACGGGATGCCACCCCGCTATCACAGCCTTCAACACTCTCCCAACGAGCTCGTTCTTAGCCAGGCGGTTAAGCTCAAGAGCCTTGCGCAGGATTATCCTCGATGCCGAGTCGGGGCCAGGCGGCTCGAAATCCTGAAAGGCTGTACCGGGCAGGGGCCTAAACTTGTACACTGTTATCTTCTTGGCGCCCAGCCTCCACAACTCCTCCATAAGCCTCACAGTCTCCCTGATAGTCTCACTGGTCTCCCAGGGCAACCCGTAGATGAAGTAGACGTAGGGCTCGAGGCCAGCCTCTCGTAGCAGCCTAACCGCCCTCCTAGCATCCTCGCTGGTTATAGGACGCCCGATGAGCCACATGTGCCTATCACTGCCCGTCTCCACGCCCAGGTGGACAGGGGTGCCTCTCAGATACTCGCCGAGTAGTTTAGCACTGCTCGGCGTCACTAGGCAGGCTTTAACATTCTCTATCATGAGGTACGCGTCCCTCGTGCTGAACTCGGGTACACGCTCATAGAGCCTCTCGAAAAGCTCGCGTAGAGCATCGAGGTTGGGAGGCGGACTACAGGGGTCTGTCAAGGGGTTGGGTTTTACAAGCCAATCCCTACCATAGTCGAGGACGTCGGGCGCGCTAAGCACGATACGCGTGACACCCTTCCTTACGAGCTCGCGAACCTCCTCCACGATTATGTCGATTGACCTGCTTCTAGCATAACCGTAGATAGCGGGGACGCTGCAGTACCCGCAGCCCGGCGGTATATAGGCGGGGCAGTAGAGCCTCTTCGCTAGAGGCGCCCTGGCGCAGATGTCGCATTGTATACACGCCCTGCCGTCTGGCAAAACCCCCCGCGGTCTACGCCAGTTACTACACCCGCGGACAACCTCTACATAGACCCTTGCAGCCCAGTAGGCATCATACCCCTCTATGCTCGTCGAGTGCTTATAGTTGAGCCTCTCTGGGGGCGCGAAGGGGGGCCTACCCGTGAAGACCAGTCTACCCTCATGCCTGAAGGCCAGCCCCCTTATACTGTAGAGGGGCTCTCGCTCACCCTTGATTATGTAGGGTAGCGCCTCGGGTAGCACGGACTCCGCCTCGCCGTAGACAGCATACTCGTATCCAAGCTTGAGCGCTTCTAGAGGCTCGACCGTTATAGGCCCGCCTATCACACTGGGGCCGTTGGAGTGCCTCCTCCACATGCCCGCTAGCCGCCGGGCTGCAGGCTTATCGCTACTCATGGCGCTGGCTAGGAGGATGTCATAGTCTTCGAGTATTCTCGGCTCCTCAATTACCTTCTCGAGGGGGTAGAGGTCGGCGCGGTAACCCATAGCCTCTACTAGGCCCGCTACCGCGCGCGGCCCAGCGCCTATAGCATCCACTGTGACTATGCGCCTACCATGCTCCCTGGCCAGCAGGTCTACCACAAGTACACGCATTGTACAACTATCCTCGCTTTAACCCCCTCACCATGCAAGTCGTGATAGAGGCAAGCGCCCTTATATACGCCCTCTTGGATGGACGCCCTGGGGCCCTGAAAGTGGCGGAGTATTGGGATGCTTCAACAGAACTCACACTAGCCGAGATAAGCTTGGCTGAGCAGCTCCTGGTGCTCGCGAGGAATGTTAACGATGCACTACGCGACGCTATAGCCTCTCTAAACGAGTTCCTCAACATGGATTTCAACGCGGTGAAGCAGAGATCCTCGAAGGTCCGAGGGTATAAGAACGGGGCTGAGCGAATCAAGGATAGGATTATCGAGTACCTCGCTAGGCTCGGGCTCTCACTGCCACTACGCGACGTCTATAGGCAGCTAGCCCTCCAGCTTGATCGTATCGCGCAAAACAGCGATGCTATCGCCTATAGACTCACGGTCATCGCCTCGAGGGGGGAGAAGAGGTTCACGAGCGCCTTCGTGACAAGGCTTAGGGAGATGGGGGATCTCGTGCTACGCGAGTACGAGACGCTATTGAATAGCATCAGAATGCTTCAGGAGAACCCGCGGCGCAGCATAGACGAGGCTAGGAGGGTTATGCTCCTCGAGGACGAGGTCGATCAGAGGTATAGAACGCTTGAGGTCGATGTTCTCGAAGAGCTGAAGGACGATATTATAAAGTTGATGATAATGAGGGAGATTATAGACCTGGTTGAGGATACTGCCGACGTGATAAAGGATGCAGCCGAGAATATACTATTCCTGGCGCTCTACAAGGTGACTAGGTAGGGGTATCGTGGCCTATAGGGGCGTGCTGCTAGGCTCTCGTGTTATCGTGTTCGATGAGGAGGAGGCCCGCGAGCTATACTCTAAGGGTTTCTACGGTAAGCCGTTTGGCACGCCCAAGGTTAGAGATCTTGAGTTCGAGGGCCCCCTCGAGCTGGACCTCGTAGAGGCGGTGTACCTGGTCGAGAAGGGGATGCTGATAGTCGAAGACGAGGAGGGAAACGAGGTTAAACTCGAGGAGCTTGTCGCCCGCGCCAAGCGCCTGATCCCGCGCTTTGAGATGCTCTACAAGGTTTACAAGGAGCTTCGTGACTCCGGCCTCGTAGTTCGCTCTGGGCTAAAGTTTGGAGCCGATTATGCGGTCTACATCCACGGTCCTGGTATTGATCATGCTCCCTTCCTGGTCAGCGTGCTCGAGTACGAGGATGAGATAGACCCTCTCGAGATAGTGAGGGCTGGCCGGTTGTCGCACAGCGTGAGGAAGCATTTCGTGATAGCAGCTGTCAATAAGAGGACTGGTAGGGTGTCGTACCTGGCTTTCGCGTGGTTTAGGCTCTAGGCATGTGGAGACGAGGACTATAGCATTATACCCGCGGCCTTCTTGGAAAACGTGTAGGCCGTAGGAGTAGGTGAAGCAACGGTGAGCAGGCCTCCCAGTGGAGCGAGGGGTAGGAGGCCGGGCGAGAGACCGAAACCTCAACCACTCCCTAACGGCAAGTGTAACCCACTCTGCCCGTACTTCAGGTGCCTCAACAGAGCGTTGACCATAAGCCGTAGACCGGTGCGGGGGCGTATACAGCGTGTAGCCTGGTGTAAGATGGTTGGAGGCCCGTGCATAGGCCCAGAGTGTCAATATGCTGCATGCGCTATACACGCGCTCCTACCCGACGGCACGTGCGCTGTTGCTAAGGAGCAGAGGGTGAAGAGCGGGGAGGAGATAGAGAGGGAGATCCTGGAGGAGTTGAGGAAGGAGGATGAGGAGCTGAGGAGGGCTGAGAGGCTTATGAGGCGCCATGGCTTCGACATAGATGAGGATATGCTCTAAGCTCTCCAGCGGCGGTAGAGGTTATGCTGTATCCCAAGCACGTCGAGTATCTTACCGACTATGAAGTCTACGAGATCCTGCACCGTCTTGGGCTTATGGTAGAATGCCGGGGCGGCTGGCAAGATTACAGCCCCCGCGAGCGACGCTAGAAGCATGTTTAGCGCGTCTATGATCGATATCGGCGTCTCACGGTAGACGATTACAACCCTCCTCCTAAGCCTCAAAGCGTTTAGAACCACGCGAGAGGCTAGGGTATCGCCGATACCGTGGGCTATCTTCGCGAGCATGGTCTGAGAGCATGGAACCACTACCACAGCATCAGGGGCCCTACTCGACGAGGCGATGGGTGCGTCTATCTCATCCTCGGTGTAGACGTGGTCTGCCAGCTTCTGCAGCACGCTAGGGAGGTCTAAACCCTCCTCGGCACGAGCTACGAGGACCGCCGCCCTAGTGTAGACTACGCTCGTCTCCACGCGGCCTTTCAACACCTCTAATAGTCGTAGCGCGTACCTCACCCCGCTTGCGCCGCTCACTACTACAGTCATCTCTTCTAGTGCACGCGAGCAGCTTGAACGCGAATCCCCCGGCAATTCTCTCGAGCCTCACGCTCACCGCGTAACGGCTCGCAACCTTTGCTATCTCTTCCGGCGTCCTCCACCTGACTATGGTGCGGGCGAGCGCAATGTAGTGCGACGGGTTCTTGCGGTATGCGAGCGCGGCCAGGGGTACTACGAGACCCCACCATAGCAGCTGCGCTACGAGTGCAATACCCCGCCTCTTGGCTATGTCTAGCACGGCATAACACCTCCTCGAGATCCTCGAGAACTCTTCGACGCCTCTCACCCAGTCTATGAAGTCGCGTAGCGAGAAAGCCGCGGTCACCAGGTCGACGCCCTCATCGCGTATTGGGAGGTGCTCGCCTACAGCCACGACACAGTCTATGAGGTGACGGTACTTGTGGAGCCTTCTACGCACCTCGCATAGCATGGGCTGGAGCGGATCCACCGCAATGACGTGGCTGGCGCGCCTAACCAGGTATTCTAGGAGCGTGCCTGGCCCGCAGCCTACGTCAGCCACTCGCCTAGGCCTGCCGCACACATCTACGAGCTCCTCCACGAGCCTTTCACGAACCCTCCTATCAATGCCGAGGCTCATAACAGCGTTCATGGAGTCGTATACGTCTATCACGCTGGCCAAGTGTCTTATGAGCTTGTGCCACCATACACTACCCTTCAACAAGCTCTCTGAGCTCGTCGCGATGCTTCTCGCCGAGTTTTACGAGTAGTCGGATAAGCTCAGATAAACTCCTAACGCCTATAGTCTCGCCCAGCTTGTGCAAGCGTAACGTTGTCTGCGCATCTAGTGTCACGGTCTCACCCTCCTCCCCGTAACGCGCAAAGTTAGACACCTCCTCCGCTAGGGGCTTAAGCTTCTCCACATCAAATCCGACGGCGTCGACCACGCGGATAGAGGGGTCTGATTCCAGCTCCTGCCTCACCCTCTTCGGCACGGGGGCGCGGGAGACAAGGTAGAGCCTCGCTGGCCTATAGATCCTGGCGTAGAGCTTTACTATCTGGGGCTCGCTGAGGCGCAGGCCCCTCTTCTCCCTAACAACCTGGTAGGCGTCCTCCGGCGTCTCGACGCCAAGCACGTCAGCCAAGCCCGCCCAGAGGCCGCGCAGCCACCTATTCCTCCACTCGACCCCCGTCATGGGCCTGGCGAAGGGGCCTCTAATCTCCCTCACACGCGCATACCAGTCGGGCAGCTCCTTACACTCTATTATGACGTCGGGCCTCTTTATAGGCGGGTTTGAGTCCAGCTCCACGATGTTGAGCACGCGCCCCGAATATATCATCGCATCTGGGCGCAGTGCTACGTAGAGACGCCAGGCTTTACTCAGATCGCGGTTGTCGCCCCAGCCGATAGGCCTAGGGGCTTCAAGGAAGAAGCTTAGATACCCCCTACCCTCGAGGAGGAGGACGAGATTAGGCGGTATACTGCCGCCCCTCTGCCTCCCACTCCTCTCGATCAGTATGTGCCCGTGCTCCGGGAAGATTATCTTGGCTCCAAGCCTCTCTCCCAAGATAGCCACTATCGCCAGGAAGACCCACGACTGGTACACGCTACGCAAGTTGGTATTAAGACTGGTGCGCGCGGCCGCGAGCGCAACCTTCTCGAACTCCTCCGGCTTGAGCTTACCACGTTGAAGGTCTAGAGCGTAGAGATAGAGCTTCTTCACCAGGTGCCTCCTCGGATCCTCTAGGAAGCTCCTAAGCTCCTTCGTCCATAGTATACCCTCGGCTCCCACAGCCCTCACAGCCCTACCAGCCACCTCGAGTAGAGCGCTAACCCACTCCCGCGCCTCGGCAAGCTTCGCAGAGAAGTACTCGTCAACAAACCTCAACCTAAGCTCCTCTAAGACCGCCTCGCCACCGCCAAGCCTCGGTAGTAGCTCACGCCACCCCAACACTATACCCGCATTAATTACGGCACCGCACAGGGTAATACTTTGACCGGGGGTCATGCGAACCACGAACAGCGTATTAATCGCGAAACGCCCTTCCAGACCCGTGGGGGCCAAGAGTGACGCTACGCATAAGCCTAGGCTGGTTGGCGATACTACCACTCTCCCGTCTCGAGAAGTACGACGTGCCCTGGGTGCCTACGCGCAAAGAGCTACTGAAACACATAATGAGGGTTGCGCGAGTACAGCCCGGTGACGTGTTCTACGACCTGGGCTGCGGCGATGGCAGGGTGGTCATCGAGGCCGCCAAGAGGGGTGCTAGAGGAGTGTGCGTCGAGATTAGGGAAGATCTCATTGAGGAGGCTAAGAGGCGCGCCAGAGAGGAGGGCGTCGAGGATCGTATAGAGTTCGTGCACGACGACTTCATGAGAGTTGACTTGGGGCGCGCGACTGTAGTCTACATGTATCTCCTCACCAGGGTCAACTCTATGCTCAGACCGAAGCTCGAGAAAGAATTACAGCTGGGTGCTAGGGTTGTGACGCTCGACTTCGAGATACCAGGGTGGAAGCCGATCCACGTGGAGAGGCACTACACGGGGAGCCTGGAGCGCACGATATACCTTTACGTGAAGGGTGTTAGCGACGCCCGCTAGCCTCTAACAGGCCCGCTATTATCAGCGGCACTAGTATCGTTGCATCCCCGTACACCACTATGTGCTTCGCCTCTGGCCGCAGCTTGCCCCACGAGATAGCCTCCCTGGGGTGAGCGCCGCTCAGGCTACCATCATACTCCACGGCCGTCGTGACGTAGACGGCGTAGTCGAGGCCCTCTTTGAACTGATTCCACCAGATGGTGTGGTGCTTGCTTATACCACCGCCTATTATGAGCGCGGCTGTCTTCTCGTTACGCGATGCCGCGCCGAACACTATCTCTGCGAGCTCCTCCTCATCCCGGAACGGGTCTATCCTTAGGTCCTTGTGGGTCCTCGTGTAGGTGAAGAGGGCTGTACCGAAGGCTCCATCCAGCCAGCCTGGGACATAGACGCCAACCTTCTTCTCGTAAGCGGCCCTCAGTATGCTATTCTCGTCGTCTATGCGCCTGCCTATCTCGTGTAGTATCTCGCGTATGCCCCACGCTCTACTCCTATCAAGCTCGTCCAGCACCTGGTACACGAACTTCTCTATCCTCGGGCCATACTCCTCGACGGGTATGAAGATGTTGCCGAGCCTATGTATCCCGAGCTCGCGCAACCGCCTGTCATCGGCCTCGAAGAAGCCCTTGTAGTACTTGCCTCCCGTGCCCCTCGCTATATCATGGTCTATTGTGCCACACGTGGTCACAATGACGTTGAACAGCTCCTCGCGTATCGCCTGTGCTAATACGCCCCTGAGCCCCGTTGAGACCAGGTTACCCGTGAAGGCGAGGAACCTCCACCTAGCCTCCCTAAGCGCCTCCGAGAGTATCTCAACAGCCCTAGCCAGGTGGCCCGCCATGAAACCGTGTATATCGGAGTAGAGGCGTAGCAACTCCGATACGCTCATACGCGGGTCTACTCTAGCATCGCGCACAGGCTCTCCTAGAACCTCTTCGCGCTTCTCCACCAAGGACGACACCAGCTACTGTCTTAGAGTGGGCGGCTGGTAAACGCCACGGTGGCACACTGTGGCCAAGATATTCACAGATAAGGACGCCTCCCTCGAGCCTCTAAAGGATAAGACCATAGCGGTTATCGGCTATGGGAGTCAGGGTAGGGCGCAAGCGCTCAACCTGCGCGACAGTGGACTACATGTAATCATAGGCGTGAGGCCCGGCGGGCGCTCCTGGAACCTCGCGAGGAAAGAGGGCTTCGAGGTATACCCGATAGACGAGGCGGTTAGGAAAGCAGATGTAATCCTAATCCTGATACCCGACATGGTTCAACCCGAGGTCTGGGAGAAGCAGATAGCGCCGAACCTCCGCGAGGGCATGGTGGTGGACTTCGCCCATGGTTTCAACATACACTTTGGCCTCATAAAGCCGCCAGAGTTCGTCGATGTCGTGATGGTGGCTCCTAAGAGCCCGGGTTATATGGTGAGAGAGATGTTCGTAAAGGGGTATGGCGTACCAGCCCTCGTCGCAGTCCACCAGGATTATAGCGGCAAGGCTTTGGATTACGCCCTCGCCATCGCCAAGGGTATTGGGGCTACGAGAGCCGGCGTGATACTAACCACGTTCAAGGAGGAGACCGAGACCGACCTCATCGGAGAACAGACTGTGCTCGTGGGTGGCCTAATGGAGCTCATAAAGAAGGGTTTTGAGGTCCTCGTGGAGCTAGGGTACCAGCCGGAGGTGGCCTACTTCGAGGTCCTCAACGAGGCCAAGCTCATAATGGATCTGATATGGAGGTATGGCATCAAGGGCATGCTCGAGAACGTGTCGGAGACGGCTCGCTATGGCGGCTTAACCGTAGGTCCTCGTGTGATAGACGAGCACGTCAAGGAGAATATGAGGAAGGCGGCTCAGAGGGTTATCAGCGGCGAGTTTGCGAGAGAGTGGGTTGAGGAGTATAAGAGGGGCATGCCAACGGTAAAGAGGCTCATGAAGGAGATAGAGGAGCACCCGATCGAGAAGGTTGGTAGAGAGCTTAGGAGGATAATATTCCGGGAAGAGGGCGGCGAGAAGAGCGAGTAGGAGGCTCAGCCAACCCGGCTTACGTCACCGGTTTTAACACCTCGGGCCGGGGTTCGCTTCCGGCGCGTTCATCACACCGGCTGATGAGGGGGCGAGTGTTGGGTTTTATTGTTAAGCTTCTCGTGGCTATGCTCCAGGGTTATAGGGAGTGGACGGAAAGCCTGGGGGCTGATAGAGAGTGGCTTATACAAGCTAGGCAGGCAGAGCTCCACATGAGCGTTAGCGTCGAGGCTGCTAGACACGGGGGTCTCGCTATACCCTTTCGCCACGACACAATCCTCGTGCTAGCCTCAGGGGCTAGCAGCACACTATCCGATGGGATAAACGCCGTGCTATCCGAGAGGGCTCCGGTGCCACACCGGATTAGGATAGGTTGCGGCGAGACTCCCGCCGAGGCTCTAGACAACGCGTTCTATGACCGGGAGGCGTGTGAAGGGCGCGAGGCAGCGGTATTAGCGCACGTCGACATCAATAACATAACTGGTCTGCAGCAGCGTGAGGGGCTCTACTCTGCATGGGACAGGGTGGTTAGGATGCTAGCTGACTTGCACGCGAAACTCGCCGACTATGGTGTTATAGTGTCATACCTTGGCGGCGATAATATAATCGCCGTGCTACCGGCGAGGCCTGAGCCTCTACTGCTCCTCGAGGATGTGGTAGAGGCTCACGACGCTAAAGCCGGGGTTGGGTTCGCTCGCGTGGCGCGCAAGGCGATGATGCTGGCGACACTTTGCCTCGATAGGATTAGGGTGGAGAGGAGGGGCCCACGCGTAAGGTTCTGTGGAGAGGAGGGGCTTGTAGAGGAGGGGGAGTTGAGGAGCTTCGAGTGGGAGACCGGGGGGAAGTTATAGGGGGATTCGGGAGGCCACTACCCGGGTATCGTTGGCTCTTGGCGCAGTGGCTTTTCAAGAAGGGTGTTCGGCTACGCTGCGTCGCGTGCAACGCCGAGTATGAGCCAGACCCGTTCCTCTTCGAGTGCCCTAAGTGCGGCGGGCTGCTGGATGTTATCGTGCCCGTCGAGGGTGTAACGTGGTCGTCGTTCCGGGGTAAGGGGGTCTGGAGGTATAGGCCTCTCCTACCGCTATCCGATAACGTTAGACCGGTGACTCTCAGGGAGGGCGACACCCCGCTAATACGGTGCGAGAATATAGAGGAGTACGCGGAGCGAGCATATGGGCGGAGGCCGCGCATATACGTAAAGTTCGAGGGCGCTAACCCGACGGGGAGTTTCAAAGATAGGGGCATGACGATAGTCTCTACTATAGCAAAGGCTCTCGGGGTTAGGATGGTTGCGGCAGCCTCCACGGGCAACACCGCTAGCAGCGCCGCCGCATACACGGCTAGAGCCGGGTTGAAGATGGTGCTCGTCCTGCCCAAGGGCAAGGTTGCTCTCGGTAAGCTCGGGCAGAGCGTCCTACACGGCGCCACCATCATAGAGGTTGAGGGGAGCTTTGACGACGCCATGAGCGCTGTTAGGGAGGCCGTTAGGCGTAGCAGAGGCCGCATCTACCCCTTTAACAGCTTTAACCCTTGGCGTCTAGAAGGCCAGAAGACCATCGCCTTCGAGATAGCGGAGGAGCTGGGAGTCCCTGACTACGTCATAGTCCCGGTTGGCAACGGGGGGAACATATCCGCCATATGGAAGGGCTTCGTAGAGCTGGCGGAGGCTGGCTTGATTGAATCGAAGCCTAGGATGATAGGAGTTCAGGCCGAGGGAGCCGCGCCGCTCGCCAACGCGTTCGAGAAGAACCTCGATACGCCTCTCTTCGTCGAGAACCCTGAGACTATAGCGACCGCCATAAGGATAGGCAAGCCGGTTAACTGGATGAAGGCCATGAGGGCTGTTAGGGAGAGCGGGGGGCTCTTCACCAAAGTCAGGGATGAGGAGATACTAAGGGCTATGAAGATGCTCGCAAGCATGGAGGGTGTTGGCGCGGAGCCAGCGGGGGCATCCAGCCTGGCGGGCCTGCTGAAGCTCTTGGAGCAGGGCGTCATCGACACGGGGGATAGTGTAGTATTGATTGTCACGGGGCATGCTCTCAAGGATCCGGACTCCATGCTTAAAGCAGGGTTTGAGAGGCTGAGCGCGCGTAGCAGCGAAGAGGCAATGAAGCTCCTCCTCCGACTGGCGGAGGGGGATGCACGGCAGCGAGGATAAGCTGCTAGAGGAGCTGGATAAGGCTCTCCGCGAGCCCCGGGGCTCTCTACGCTGCTGGGCCGCCTACTTGTTGATCTCGATGCTTCCTCCGGGCTTCGTGGTAGCCTATAGGGCTCTAGCCGAGGTGCTTGAGACGAGCCCACGTGGTATAGCGGCGTGTATGAGGGGTAACCGGCTGGCCCCTATCATACCATGTCATAGGGTTGTTGCCGCTGATGGGAGGCTTGGGGGCTATTCGAGGGGAGGCTCGAGGGTTAAGGAGGCTCTCCTGAGGCTCGAAGGGGTTAGAGTGGAGAATGGTAGGGTCGAGCGTGTCATCCGCGATGCTAACGAGTTTTGGAGGCTTCTCGAGAGTATAGGGCGTGTCGTGGAGCTGAACATCGACCAGGAGACTCGCATTTTTAAAGCCTTGGGGAGAGCGTTATCCTAGGGATTAGGCATGGCTATCGAGAGGGTGAAAACCGGTATCCCTGGAATGGATGAGATACTGCACGGTGGCATACCTAAGCGCAATGTTGTGCTCATAAGCGGCGGGCCTGGGACGGGTAAGAGCATCTTCGGGCAGCAGTACCTCTGGAATGGGCTCCAGATGGGCGAGCCCGGTATCCTGGTTGCGCTAGAGGAGCACCCGGTACAGATTAGGCTCAACATGCAGCAATTCGGCTGGGATGTGAGGCCTTATGAGCGCGAGGGTATGTTCGCAATTGTTGATGCGTTCACGGGCGGTATAGGCGAGGCTGCAAAGAGGGAGAGGTACGTTGTGAGAGACCCCTCGGACGTCGGGCTGCTCATAGATGTGCTTAAAGAGGCTATACGCGATATCGGTGCTCAGCGCGTAGTGATAGACTCTGTCTCAACCCTATACCTCACGAGGCCCAGCATAGCAAGAAGCGTCGTCATGATGCTCAAGAGGGTGCTAAGTGGCTTAGGCACCACGAGCCTGCTGATAAGC
This sequence comes from uncultured Desulfurococcales archaeon, assembly GCA_964613695.1. Taxonomy (GTDB): domain Archaea; phylum Thermoproteota; class Thermoprotei_A; order Sulfolobales; family Pyrodictiaceae; genus Pyrolobus. Next base: position 24,914 of record CAZTIR010000007.1, read on the forward strand.
CAGGTCTCTGTCACCGAGCGTGGCTTCGGCGGCCCAGGTGTCGAGCACGCAGCGGACGGCATCATTAGGCTCGACCTCGACGAGATTGAGGGCGAGCTGAAGCGCAGCCTCATAGTCTGGAAGATGAGGGGCACCAGCCACTCTATGAGGAGGCACCCATTCGTGATAACAGACAAGGGCATAATCGTGTTCGCGAACAAGGTGCTGAGGATTACGAGGCGTGGCGTCTTCGAAGAGGAGATAAAAGAGGTGTAACAACACTAGCCATGCACAATAATCCTCTTAGCCTGGCTGGCCTGACCCACTATGCCAAACTCCTCTTCTTCGTTGAACAGGCTCGCACCCCACAGCTCTCGTTTTAGAAGCTCGCGTACAGCTACTCGGATAGCCTCGCTCCTAGAGCTATAACGCCCCATGCGGACAAGCTCATCCAGGCCTTCGACGTAAGTCTCGGGCATCTTAACTGTTACCAGCTTCAAGCTCCGCACCGTGCCTATACTAGCGGCTAGGCCCTCCTCCTATCCTCCCCCACGGTAACACTCCCGTGTATTACCTCCTACAGTGGATAGGAGGCGACGGGGGCGGGGGATGGGCGGGCGGCGCTGCTGTATAGAGTTGCGCGAATGGAGTATACCAGAGACACACCCTCGTTACCATAGCCTAGTCGAGCGAGAGAAGCTAGTAGAGATGATGTGTGATGGCGTCGTCGTGCCTCAGGGTCTAATCGCTCATGGAAGAGGCGAGTGCTTCGACTATCTCATAGGAGAGGAGAGTATACCACCCGCCCTCGAGGCTGAGAAAGCAGCGGCGGCTGCAATCCACGTCTCCAAGCATCCTGTGATATCGGTTAATGGTAACGTAGCTGCACTAGCGGCGAGAGAGGTTGTAGAGCTTGCAGAAGCGACTGGAGCCTTGATAGAGGTCAACCTCTTCTACCGTACACCCGAGAGGGCACGCGCAATAGCCCACCTCCTCTACGAGGCTGGGGCTAAGAGAGTGCTGGGCGTCGATGACGCGATAGCAAAGATACCCGGACTCGATAGCATGAGGGGGATGGTCTCACCCGAGGGCATACTGAAGGCTGACTACGTGCTCCTAGGCATAGAGGATGGTGATAGAACGGAAGCGCTCGTGAGGCTCGGCAAGCGCGTAGCCGCTATAGATCTGAATCCTCTCTCCCGTACGAGCCTCGCAGCATCGATACCCATACCCGACCACGTTAAGAGAGCGTTGAAGAACATACTACGGTTCTACACCTCTATGAGCGAGAGGGAAGCTGAAGAGATAATCAAGGGTTTCAACCCGCGTAAGGTACTTGCAGACACGCTGCTATACATACGTGACCGATTACTGAAACTTGCTTCGAAAATACTCGATAACACTGTAGTTTAAGAACCACAGATACTTATTATACATCTAATAGTTATGGATACATTTTTCAAATCCTATGCTATACACATAGACCCTGGACAAGCTAACACAACCAATCCCTACCATCCCAGTGTGGGTACAAAGCGTGGAACAATATTCATAAATACCTATTTCTCAGTAAGTAAGTTCAATCTGGAGGCGTAAATATGAGACTATGGAGCCAGAAAGGGGTTCAACACACTCTCTGGGGGCGTCGTAACACGCTCGCAGTGCTCATAGATATCCTCTCGTGTATCACACAGAAGGGGGGTGTGGCGAAGAAGACCGAAGTTGCGCAATGCAGCAACCTGAACACCAACGTGTTCAACCGCTATATAACGCTTCTCGAGAACGCGGGAGCTATAACGTTGCGCAGAGAAGGGCGTAACGTCCACATCCTATTAACGCAGCATGGTAAAGCACTCCTGCTACTCCTAAGACTACTGCATAAGCTCCTCGAGCCCTATGATGCAGTACTCGATGTTGTAAGGTATGGGCGTAGCCTAGAGGCAAAGATCGCGCAAATTGTCGGCCTCGAGAGGAAGCTTACAGATGAAAACCTTCTACCATTATCTCATTGCCTCTACTTCCTTTGTGTATCGCCTAGGGGCTTCTGCTGCCTCACGGGAGTAGAGGAGGACGATAAGCTGCTCGAATTATATTGCTGCGAGAGGCGGGAGAATAGTGTGACGTGCAACGCTATAACGGTTAAGGTGGAAGACCCGAATGCCGACCCGCCGCAGTCCATGGTAGAGTATGTTGCACGTCTCTGCGGCAAAGCATGTAGTAGAGAAGCAATAAACCGAGCATAGTTATCTTACTTTTGAGCGGCGGCCGCCGTCCCCCGCTCCCCGCAGAGCCCCGGGGCTCTCGGTGGCAGTGAAGCGGGGGTTCCATGGCGGCCAACATAAACCATTATAAGGGGGCTGGGCGTTTTAGTATCTTTTGGCGATAGGGGTCGAAATATATGGTTAACGTGGCTAGGTTGCTACGCGTGCTCGTCGGCTCTTCCCGAGGTGATTTAGTATAGGATTCGCTAGGAAGATAGTCAGCATCCTGTTAGCACTCCTTTTCGGCTACCTGGCCTACCGTGAAAGCAGCCACGATAGCATCTGGAGCATAGTGTATCTATTGATAAGCCTAGAGTATAGCCTAGAGCTGCTACCGGCTCACACCAAGGCTAAGAAACTTGCAAAGAATTAGAGAGCCACCCGTGTTTTCCACGTTTTTCTAACACATCTGGGTGCCTCACCGGCTTCAGGTTTTTCACCTCTACCATTCTCGTACCTAACTCCGAGGCCTAGCCTTGAAGGGGTATGCAGGACGGGTAGCGATCATAGACTTGGGTGAAGGACGGGTAGAGGTTAGGGAGACGCCAGAGTGGCTAGTCTCGCTCTTTATTGGTGGCAAGGGATTCGCCTATGCCCTCACCGCTTTGTACGCCTCGTTCTCGAGCCCAGATCCCCTCTACGACCCGAGTAATGTGGTTGTGGTTGCGCCTGGCGCGCTTGCAGGGCTCGCGCCCGCATCCAGCAAGGTCGCGTTTGCGGCTAGAAGCCCCCTCACCGGGATGATATGCGACTCTTACGCGGGGCAGGTTTTCGCTGCTAAGCTGAAGTATGCCGGCTTCGACGCCCTGATTATAAAGGGTGTGTCAGAGGAGCCCGTCTACATATACGTTGACAGCGGCCGCATTGAGATCCGCAACGCTTCTCACCTCTGGGGGGCGTATACGTGGGACACAACGCAGGCTATTAGGAGGGAGACTAGGAGGGGGGCTAGCGTAGCAGCTATAGGCCCTGCGGGCGAGAAGCTGGTTCGCTACGCTAACGTCATGGTCGACGGGTTTAGAGCTGCTGGCAGGTGTGGTATCGGAGCGGTGCTAGGCTTCAAGAGGGTTAAGGCTATCGCGGTGTATGGCGGCAGGCGGCCCTCTCTAGCGGATGAGGTGGCATGGCGACGCGCCTACCTGGAGGCGTATGAGAAGCTTAGAGAGGATCCGAGTGCACAGTTCATGTCAAGGTATGGAACTAATAACGGCGTTATAGCTTGCACCAAGTGGTCTATGTGCCCGGGTAGACACTGGCTGAAGCCAGCACCCTCGATGCAGGAGGCTCAGCGCATGTCCGGCGATGAGGTGTTATCGCGCGAGGTTGATAGGAGGACCTACTCCGAGTACGCGGGTGTGATCTGGGGATGGGGGTGTCCAGTCAAGTGCAGTAAGCTTGTTAAACCGAGGCTACAAGGCTTCGAGCATATCCTCGTGAAGCCCGAGTACGAAAACCTCAGCATGCTAGGAGTCATATTCGACGTCTATGATGTAGATCAGGTGCTTAAGCTAGAGTGGCTTGTGAACAACCTCGGCCTAGATTCTATAAGCTTTGGGGAGACCGGGGCATGGCTAGTCGAGCTGTACGAGAGGGGTATGCTGCGCAAGGAGGAGATAGACGGGCTGAGCGTTGAGCCTCGATTCGGTGACCCTCGCGTAGTGGAGGAGTTGGCCAGACTTGTGGCCGAGAGGAGGGGTATAGGCGCTATACTAGCTGAGGGTGTTGAGAGAGCCTCGAAGATACTCGGCAGGGGCTCCGAGTTCGCTGTGCACGTTAAGGGGCTAGAGTCTGCAGCGTGGGATCCACGCGGTCGCAGAACGTATGGCCTGAGCTACGCTACCGCCGATGTAGGGGCTTCACACCTGCGCGGCTGGCCTTCTCCACGCTCGAAGCCTAGCGATGGGCCTGCTGAGGAGCTTGTAGAGTCTCTCATAGAGGATAGGGATTGGAAAGCGTTGATAGACACTCTCGGCATATGCACCTTCGTGCCCTATGATAGAGAGCTTCTAAGACCCATCGTTGAAGCCGTCTTCGGCCGCAACGTGCTAGAGGAGCCCGTGGGCGCGAGGACGGAGGCGATAGCGAGGATCTATGGTGCCCTGGTGGGCCGCGTGCCCGAGGGCGATACTATCCCGAAGCGGTGGATGGAGCCTATACCCTCTGGGCCTCTTAAAGGCGAGAAGGCGTTTAGAGACTGGGAGGACTTCAGGAGGGCTCTGGTGAAGTTCTACAAGCTCAGAGGGTATGATGAGAGGCTTGGCATACCGCGGCGCGAGACCATGGAGAGGCTTGGACTCTCTAAGCTAGACTGGCTCATGGAGGCGTGGAGGAGAGCATGGGAGGAGGTGTCAAGGCGCCTCGGTTACGCATAGCCTCGTTGAGGGTAGTACGTGGCAGCTTCAAGCTAGGGCCTATCAGCCTGGAACTTGGACCCGGCCTTCATGCCATCCTAGGCCCCAACGGCGCGGGCAAGACGACTTTCTTGGAGAGCATACCGGGGGTGGTTAAACGCGAGGGTAGCATCAGCCTCGCTGGTGTCGAGATAGGGCCTGGTAATGCATGGGCACTTGTTTCTACCAACTTCGTCCTCCCGCCTCTAGGCTTCGCCGCCCGAGTGATAGACTATGCTCGAGTCTACCTGAGCCGCGCGACTACCGAATGGGAGAGCCGCGCGACCCGCGTGTTTAAAGAGATGGGTGTCGAGGAGCTGCTCTGGAGGAGGTGGGAGGAGCTTAGCGCTGGGCAACGGAGCTTGGCAGCTGTACTCGTGGCTCTTGCAAAACCAGCACCCCTTGTGCTCCTAGACGAGCCTTTCACACATCTCGACCCCTACTGGGCATGTAGGCTCGAGAGGATGCTTCAGATGGAAGCACGTAACCGCATAATACTCTACTCGACGCACGAGTTCTCTACGCCGCGTAGCGCTAGCACGGTCATGCTGATGCGAGAGGGAAGGATAATTGCTCACGGCAGCCCCGATGATGTGCTTCAGGCTAGGATGCTAGAGAAGCTGTATGGCGTGGAGTTTGAAGAGAGAAATGGTTTGATACGTCCCGTCTGCTAGACGCTAACCGGCCGATGAGAAGCGGGCTATACACTGAAGCCCTCGTGATGAGGTGCCGCGGCTATAAAACTCACGTTGAGGCCACTGCTGGGAGGGGTTGCAAGCCTATGTCCACGCATATTGTAGGCCTCTTCGAGCTTATACCGCGGGATGCCCGAAGGGAGATCATACGCGTTCTTGTAGAAGACGCTGGCCTCTCGAAGAGCGAGGTAGCGAGGCTTATGAATGTGACGCCCTCAGCGGTAACACGGTTTCTACGGGGCGAGGCGGCGCCCAGCCCCGAGAACCTCGCCAACCTCTACTATAAGCTCACGGCGGAAGAGAAGCTCATAGTACTTAATGTGGTGATGAGCGTGGCTAAACAGATCCTATCCTACCTAGAGTACGCCGTGAAGGAGATGAGTGTAAACGGTGATAGCTTGTACGCGCGCATGCTCGAGGCAAGCCTTGACGAGATATTAGACACGGTCACCCATATCCTGGAGTCTCTTTCGGGGGTTCAGCGGGGCTCAATCATCACCAAGGATATCAGCTAGGGGAGCGTTGACTACATCCCCCCAGCTTCTCGACAGTCTTGAGCAGGCTATATGCATACTCGATAATCTCGTCGATAGTGGCCCTCACGCTCATACCCCTCTCTAGAGGAGCTCTCACGAAAACCACCAGGCTATCACCCTCTATTCTCTCCTCAATTCTAAGCCATGAGGGCGCACTCTTATCATCCGGGGCTAGCGCCTCGCGAAGCGCGCGACACCCTCTGGCATCGCAGCATGGTATGATGAGCTTGAGATCTATCGAGGGCGTGCAGGGGGGTCGGGCCTGCGCGGGCACCACACCCACCTTAACCGGCTTCGGCCCTTTCGAGCCTCCTCATTCCCCATCGGCTAATACGCCTAATCTAAGCTTTAAAATCTCAAGCCATGCGGAACGATTAAAAACGCTGTCTATGCGGGAGTTGTGGGAGCAAGACTGTGATTTTAATGCAGAAGAGGGAGTGGCTAGCGCTGGGCTTAGCGGCCCTCGCTCTGCTAATCATAGTCAACATATACGATTATAACGTCTTCTCGAAGTGGGTTATAGCATCGTATGTTCTAGGCCCCTTCCACCTATACGATGCTGCTCTCCTCTTCGGGCACGAGTTTAGGGTCGTATACCCTCCTCTAGTCCCACTGATGTTCATTGCGAGCGTACTACCCCTCGTGATTCTGAACCCGAGGCTGGTTCTCAGTCCCGTGCCGCCCCTTGTCGTGAGAGCCGTTCTTAAAATCCCGATACTAGCGTCATACTATGCGATGTACCTCCTGCTTCGAAGGAGGTATGGGAGAGAAGCCGCGATGCTCTTCGCGACAAGCGTCGCTAGTGTTACAGGGTTACTGGTCTACACTTCTGACATGCCAGCAACCCTTCTCGCGCTTTTGGCGCTCGAGACTGTTGACGTGAGTGTAGTATTATCGGGGTTCCTACTCGCGGTAGCAATACTCTTGAAACAAGTGTGGATACTCTTGTTACCACCCCTAGCGCTCTATGCCTATTGGCGTAAGGGCGGCAGAGTAGCGGGTAAGCTGCTCGCCTCGCTCACACTGACGACGCTTATCATAGCAACGCCTTTCGTCATCTTTAACGGCGCAACAACGATAATAGACTATGTCATAGCCTTCCATGCTAAGAGGTTGCCGCAGGGGCTCAACCCCTGGGTCCTCTCCCTCTACCTAACCGGGTATAATGCGGAGCTCGCCGCCCGGGTTTCAAGACTCTGGATAATACCGTTCCTCGCCGCGGTAATCTATACGCTATACCGGTTCCTCAGGAGCACTCCAACTAGGCAGACGCTGCTCGTAGCTGTGGCAGCTATTCTCACAGCATTCCTTGCATTCTCGAAGGTCGTTAACCCCGTTTACCCACTCTGGGTTATACCCATCCTAGCGATACTAGCCGCTCGAGACGCTAGGCTCAGGAAGGCCTTCACAGCCGTCAACATAGCTGCCTTACTTCTAGCGGCACACTTTGCACTCTACTATATCTCTGCCGCGGTCTCGTACAAGCCTATTTACATCGAGGAGGAGGCGAGGTGGATTAGCGCTAAAGAGGTTGAGGAGCTTGTTGTGTACGTGTGGCCCGCCGTTCTTAAACCGGTGTTGAGCTTTCTTAGAGAGTCCCCCGCACGATACGTGTTCCTGGCTATCTACGAGTCCTGGCCGTATATAGCCTCGAGCCTCGCCATAACCTACACGATCCTGATGCTGACGGCCTTTAGGCGGCTCACATCGGCTCTGGGCGGTGTAGAGGGGAGGAAAGATGGTTATAGGGCTAAGAGTGTTCTGAAAGCCGGGTGGAGCACGTATGCTAAGCCTAGAGAGGATAGGACCTGGCGATAAGGCGCCAGAGATAGTAAATGTGGTTATCGAGATACCGATGGGTAGTAGCGTGAAGTACGAGTTTGACAAGGAGGCTGGAGTTATACGGGTTGACAGGTTCCTCTACACTAGCATGGTCTACCCGTTTAACTACGGCTTCATACCGGGCACCCTAGAGGAGGATGGGGATCCCGTCGACGTACTCGTCATAACCAGGGAACCGGTATACCCGGGCACAGTCATAGAAGCTAGGCCAGTGGCACTCCTAGTTATGGAGGACGAGGAGGGGCCTGACAGTAAGGTCGTAGCTGTGCCGAAAGACAAGCTTGACCCGACCTTCGCCAATATACGAGACGTTAACGACATCCCCGACCCCATAAAGGAGCGTATCAGGCACTTCTTCGAGCACTATAAGGAGCTTGAGCCGGGTAAGTGGGTTAAAGTAAGGGAGTGGAAGAGCGCTGAAGAGGCTAGGAGGAAGATTCTAGAGGCTATCGAGAGGTACAAGAAGAGCAAGGCCAACAAGGGGTGATCTCTTGAAGCTCAAGACTCTCGCAACACTCTCAACACTCTTTTTACTCGTAGCCCTCTATTCTCTCTCCGCGCTCAAAGTTGCAGCTCAGAGCCATACACATGCATCCCGCTTCATTATAGAGTATTATTGCGGTAAGGGCGTAGCCTCGGTAGCCTACGTGGATATGGCAACACACACCCTCTCTGTATACCCCGCCTCATTCATATGCAAGGGGTTCGTGATAGATGCAAGACTTTTAACCTCGTCTCTCTTAGAGTGGCTCTTTAGGATGTATGGCGGTATAAAACCCGGAGTATACCACCCAATAATCGACTTGAGAACGGGGCTACGTTTAACCTGTAAGATAGAGGCTTTGGGATCAACACAGCTAGCTTTACCCCTCTTGGAGGCGGTGGCGCTCCTCGTGATACTGGGTGTCTTCATTGCATGGTCTCGTAGGGAGAACTTCGAGATACTATAGTATCTGTTGTAACGCTGCTTGTATGCTGTCCGCTACTCTAGCGTTACGCTCTATTCCCCTTAACTCGTCGGGCAACAGAACGGTACGAGTAGCGTGAAGGTGGTACGTTGAAAGTAAGGCCCACGTGCGCAGCCTGCATACTTCTCTCGCGTTCAAGGGAGCTTGAGCGGCTCGGTGACCTCAACCTAGAGGATGCACTCGCAGGGTTTAGGATGATTGCTGAGGTGACGGGCGCGTACATAGGGCCGGATATCGAGCTCTCGCTCCTCTCGACTATCAGTTTTAGAAAGCTGAAGACTATACTCGGCGAAAAGGATCCGTACCGTGGGTTGAAAGAGGAGGGTATGAAGAAAGCTAAGCGCTTCGTTGACGAGATAAGAAGTTTTGTGAAGCGTCTAGAGGGGAGGGAGAAGTTCCACTTTGCCCTCAAGACAGCGGCTGCCGGCAACGCGGCCGACTATGCTAAACCCTACCTCGATACGTATATACACACGCTCGACTCTATACGTAAGATCGAGTTGAGGATAAACGAGGTCGAGCCTCTCTATGATAAGCTCGAGGACGGCGAGATAAGAAACGTGGTTTATGTTCTCGACGGGGCTGTTGAGGCGTTATACGACTCCATCTTTATAGAGGTTCTTAACGAGCTAGGCGCATCCATAACTCTAATTGTGAAGAGCGATGCGTTCGAGGATGATGCAACCATAAGCGATATATCAAAGACGAACCTAGCGAGTCTTGTGGACGAGGTGTTGGAGACCGGTAGTGATGCTGGCTCGCTCATACCGGATGAGGTTACGAGCGAGGTTTTAGCCGCACTCAAGGAGGCTGATATAGTGATAGCTAAGGGCTCCCTGAACTACCTCCACTTCGCCAATAACACCGACCTGGCTAAGAACGTGTATAGCATAATGAGGGTTCCATGCAAGTTCCTATCGAGGCTGTTGAACACGCCGCTAGGCTCCTATGTGGCGGTTAGGGTGAGGCCCCTCCAGTAGTCTTTTCTCGGCTTTGACCCCTTCCGAGCCTCTTATGCGCCTCGGCTAGGTGGCCCGCCGCGAGAGCAGCTAGTAGGTTAAGCTCGCCTGCTAGCACGGTTGCTGCTATAATCTCTGCGAACTTCCTTGCGTTTGCTCCTGGCGGGTTACCGCCCCCAGCCACGCCCATTATGCTCAGAGCCTCCCTCTGAGTTGGTAGCCGGGTTCCGCCGCCCACCGTGCCCACCTCTAGGCTGGGAAGCGTGACGGAGATGTAGAGGTCGCCGCCGCGTAGCTCTGTCCAAGTGTATGCTATGCTGCTTTCCGCAACCTGCGCCACATCCTGTCCCGTCGCGATGAAGATAGCTGCTATGATGTTGGCTACATGAGCGTTGTACGAGATGCTGCAGGCGCGGGCAGAGCCAAGCAGGTTCTTGACCAGGTTAACCTCGTGTATCGCCTCGGGAGTCGCCTTTAATACTCTCTCTGCAACATCCCTCTTTATCACCGCCTCGGCTACAACG
>CAZTIR010000008.1:0-32905 GCA_964613695.1 uncultured Desulfurococcales archaeon
AAAAAGGTTCAATGTTTGTTGAACAAATTAAAGTCTTGCTTTTCTAGGGGTTGGCGGAGCTACTCGAAGACTATCGCGGGCCTGAGGGGTAGAGCAGCCCTAATCTTGGCTGGCGGCGCCCTCCCCTCCGCCTCTGTCGTGTACATCACCTCTATCTTCTCGACCCCCACGGCCCTGGCTATCATCTGCGAGAGCTCCTCAACAACCCGCTTCTCGTCGAGGCTCCTGGCGTCCAGCACGAGGCTCCTAGTGTAGTCGTCTAGGCTCATTGCAAGCTCGTAGAGCTTCCTGGCTTTAGCGGCGACCTCCTTCTTGAGCCTCGGGTCGTCAACCTCAGCTATAGCCTCCTGTATGAACTCGCGTTGCGACCTCTTCTGCTGTATAGCCTCCACCGCCTTCGCCAGCAGCCCCCACTCCTCCGGCGGCACGACTATTATCTTCATAGTGCTAGGCTTCTCTTTTATCACGCGGAGTATGTTCCTAGCGTCCTCGATCAGCCTCTCCACGTACTCGAAGGCGAGCTCCGCCTCGGCGTCGCGCAGCTCCACGTCGACCCTCGGCCACCTGGCCGTGGAGACGAAGCCCTCGCCGCCCAGCCTCTCCCACATCTCCTCGGCGAAGAAGGGCGTTATCGGGGAGAGCATTATGATCCACTCTCTGAGGTAATCGGCGAGGATCTTAGCATTACTCGGTGTCACGCCGCGTAGCTCCAGGTACCTGTTGACATCGTCGACCATCTCGTAGAGTAGTGTTATGCCCGCCTCGCGTAGCCTAAGGTTCTCGTAGGCGCGTGTCACCCTCTCCTTGTGGTACTGTAGCCTCGAGAGCAGCCACTTCTCTGCCAGCGTCACCTCCTGCTCCCCAGCCTCCCCCAGCTTCCCCACAACAGCCTCGACGATGTCTCGTATCCTCTGGAGCCTCCCGAGCACGCTCAGCGCCAGGCCGTGGGTGAAGTTAACGTCCTGGAGTAGCTCGGCGCCGGTTATCAGGGCTGCTCTTATCGCGTCTGGGCTGTAGACGCGTAGAGCCTTTCGAAGCGGTATGATGTTGCGCAGGCTCTTACTCATCTTCTTGCCCGCGAGCAGCACGAGGCCGTTGACCACTATCTGTCTGGGCCACTTCTCCCTCGGGAAGAGCGCCGCATGGTGGAAGATGAAGAATGTGAGGTGGTTCGGGACCAGGTCTCTGCCGCTATGCCGCGAGTCTAGCGGATACCAGTAGTCGAACTCCCTGCGAAGCTCCTCGAGGATCTCGACGGGCACGCCGGTCTCCTTGGACACGGTCTTAGCGTCGCCGCTGCCGAGGAGCACATAGTCCCAGAAGTCCACCGTGAGCTGCTCAGGCTGGAGCCCATGCCTCCTTATCCTGTGTATAACCGTGTAGAACGCCATGTATATCGTCGAGTCGCTCAGTGACTCGATTATCCACCCCTTGGCCCACGGGAGCTCGGTGCCAAGCCCCCTTGTCCTCGCGCAGGCGCGCTCACGGAGCCAGTCTATGGTCTTCTCGAACTCCTGCCTAATCTCGCTCGGGACTATCCTCATCCTCGAGAGGGCTTCGCGAGCGAGCCTCTTCCACTCGGGGTCCGCGTAGTTGAGGAACCACTGGTCCTCCAGTATCTTCACGACTATCTCGGTGCCACACCTGCAGTAGACGGGCTTGTTCATAATCTCGTACATGACGTCAGCGTAGCCTATAGCCTCGAGCCACTTTCTCGTAGCCTCCCTGGCCTCGGGCACGGGCCTCGAGGCTATCCAGGCCTTTACCGGGGCTATCGCGTAGCGCCGGTACTCCTCCGGGAGGTGCGTGAGCGCGAGGCCGACCACATCAGCCCTCATGATGCCATGGTGGTACTCGTCGCTGTAGAGCCTCTTGGTGGCCTCCTCGAGCCTAGCCCTCTCCTCCTGGCTCCTGATACCCATCTCCTCCACAACCTGCGCCGCCGGCACCTCGCCATAGCCCTTCACGCTTATGACTGGTATAGGTCTCAACTCCTCCGGGTCCACGCCGAGCTTCTCGAGGAGCCTCCTACCCTCCACGCTCTCCATCAGATCCCGTAGAGCGGCGTAGTCGAAGGGCGCGTGCGCGGGCACGCTCATCACGACACCGGTCGCGGTGTCGGGGTCGACGAAGGTGGCTGGCAGCACCGGCACCCTCCTACCAGTAGCCGGGTTGGTCACCCGCACCCCCAGCAGCTCCTCGCCCCTATACTCGCGGAGCACCTCAACCCTCCTCTTCTGGAACCTGAGCTTGAACTCAGCCCTCTTGCTCACAATCCACCTCTCGCCATCGACGCTTATCTCGACGTACTCTGCCCTCGGGTTGACCCAGAGGTTTGTAACCCCGAACACAGTCTCCGGGCGGAGCGTCGCGGCGGGGAAGACGCGGCCCTCCTCGTCGACAAACTTTATGATAGTGAACTCTCCTATCTCGGGCTCCACGTCGCCCTTCGTGTCGTGCATCCCGACGGGCATGTTGTGGCGCGGGCACCAGCCTACAGGGTGCGTCCCCTTCGTGAGGAGGCCCTTAGAGCGAAGCCTCTCATACTGCCACACCACGAACCTCTTGAACTCCGGGTCTATGGTTGTGAACTCCCTCCTCCAGTCGATGCTATACCCCATCTCTATCATGCCAGCCTTGATGTCCTCGTGGAAGTAGCGCGCCAGGCTAAGCGGGTCCTTTAGCTTCTCGAGATCCTCCTCGGGGACCCCATAGACCTGTGTCATTATCGCGGTGAGCTCCGGATCGCCCTGCGCGATAGCCTCGGCCATGGTGAGGATGGGCGTGCCCGTGTAATGGAACCCCATGGGGAAGAGCACGTTGTAACCGCGGAGCCTCTTGTACCTCGCGTATACATCCGCGATGGTGTATGTCCTACCGTGGCCTATGTGCTGGGGGCTGTTGGGGTACGGGAAGGCAGCTGTGATGAAGAACTTTGGCTTCGAGGGGTCCGGGTCAGCCTCGAATATCTTGGCCTCGCTCCACCTCCTCCTCCACTTCTCCGCGATCTCCACGAGCCAGGCGGCAAACTCGTTGACCGGCTCGCCCTTCTCGACAGCCTCCATTACCTTGCGCGTCTCGGCGTCGTTAACGGTCTCCACAGCCTAGACCCCATGTACCCCGAGGAGCCCCCGGTTAAACCGGGTCTGGTCGCCCGCCCTCACCAAATCCATCACTTTTAACACGTTCTATACACGGACGGTAAAGGTTAGAAACGCGATACCACCGGCTACCGTCCATGGCGCGGCCCTAGGGCCGATGAGCGATGGTTGAGTACGTGTTCCGCACCATGAGGGGTATAGTCGAGTTCGTCTCGAAGGCGATAGAGCTTATCGACAAGTCCCAAGTGGAGCGTATGATAGACCTCCTCGTGGAGACCTACAAGTCCAACGGGCGCTCCAAGATACTCGTGATGGGCGCGGGTAGGAGTGGCCTCGTGGGCAGGGCTTTCGCGATGAGACTCCTCCACCTAGGCTACAACGTCTACGTGCTCGGCGACACCATAGTGCCTAGGATAGGCTCACGCGACCTAGTCATAGCGATATCCGGCTCGGGCAGCACGAAGCTCATCGTCACGGCCGCAGAGGCTGCTAAACGCGTGGGCGCAAAGATAATAGCGATTACGAGCTATCCTGACAGCCCGCTCGGCAGGCTGGCCGACGTGGTTGTAGCCATACCCGGGAGGACGAAGACGAAGAGGGAGGAGGAGGACTACTTCGCCAGGCAGATACTCGGCATACACGAGCCCCTCGCGCCCCTCGGCACCCTCTTCGAAGACACCACAATGATATTCCTTGACGGCGTCGCAGTCGAGCTTATGCACCGCCTGGGCAAGACCGAGGAGGATCTCCGGGCGATGCACGCTAACATCGAGCTCTAGAACCGGTATGGGTGTCGCCCTACTAGCCTAGGCCGGCCCTTAACACACTTTTCCCCCGTCGCGCACAGCGCCTAGGGTGAGGCCAAAGCCTTGTACATGGTGGCTCGCGTAGAGGACGTTGTGAGGATACCGCCGCGTTACTTCCACCTCCCCCTGCGGGATGCCGCTCTCCGCGTCCTGCGCGAGAAGTACGAGGGGCGTGTCAGCCCCGAGCTCAAAGGCATAATCATCACCGTTCTCGACGTGCAGGTCGAGGAGATGGGGCGCATAGTCCCCGGGGATCCTGGCACCTGGCACCACGCGGTCTTCGACCTCCTAGTCTTCCGGCTCGAGCAGAACGAGGTTGTCGAGGGCAAGGTGAGCGATATTACAACATACGGTATCCAGGTGAACCTGGGGCCGATAGACGGGTTCATCCACATAAGCCAGATTTCCAACCGCCGCGTCATGATAAACGAGCGTGAGGGTATCGTGGTCGAGGAGGGTACTAATAGGGTGCTGCGCAAGGGCGATAAGGTCCGGGCCAAGGTGCAGGCCGTATCCTTCAGGATCGGGCCCAGGATGAGGCCGAGGATAGCGTTGACGATGAGGGGCTGGCTTCTCGGAAAACTCGAGTGGATCGAGGAGGAGTTGAAGAAATCCGAGGCTGCTAAAGCCGAGGGGTGACGGAGGATGTCGCAGCGCAAGCCGCGCAGACCACCCTTCAAGGCGTGCCGTGAGTGCCACGCGCTAGTGCCTAGGGATGCTACCCGCTGCCCCTACTGCGGCTCCACGGACCTCACAGAGGAGTGGGAGGGCGTGCTCATAATCCTGAAGCCGGATAAGACGCTGCTAAAACGCTACGTTAACATCGAGAAGCCCGGCAGGTACGCTATACGCGTCGAGTGAGAGGTTACGACAGTTGCACACCGCCGCACCTCCCCCAGGCTACTGCCTCCGCCCTGGCGAGGAGCTACGCGAGTACATGAGGAGGAGCATCTTCCTAGCCGCTGGGGGCAGGGAGCCGGAGAGAGGCAGGCCCCTGGCGGCCGTCGGCGACTACACGGCCTCACACCTCCTCCGGAGGGGGTATCGGCCGCACCTCATAGTGGTGGACTGCGTGGTGGAGAGGAGGAGCGTGGACTGCCTCCAGCCTCCCCCAGGCTATCGTGTCGCACGCGCCTCGAACCCCAGGGGGTGTATAACCTGGAGTGCTTGGAGGATCGTCGCGGAGGCTTGGAGGGGGCCGCCCACAATCATATACGTGGATGGCGAGGATGATCTAGTAGCGATACCGGTTATAATAGAGGCGCCGGATGACGCGGTGGTAGCCTATGGCATACCCTGGGCCGGCATGGCCACCGTGGAGGCTGCCTGGGGGAGGACACTAGCCGAGTATATATCGAGATCCTCTACCCTGGAATACACTAGTACCGATCACGTCATCGCCTGACCCGACTAATCTATGCTGCATCTGTAGGCTTTTGGAGTATATTGGCTCCAAGCATCCCAACGTAGTGTGTACAAATGGTAACCTAAGCACGGTTGAAAGTATTTGCCTCACTCCATGCTCCCAACCCTTAAAATCGCAGCGTCGTATCAACCAAGGTTATTGCGGGGTGGCGGGAGGCTTATGGCTCTAGAGAAGAGCGCTATAGGAGCGCGTCTCGAGAAGGGTTACATCATACGCTCTGAGAGCGGCGAGCGGATGTTCCTAATGCCCGCGCAGTTCTACAAGGCGATATACGAGTCTTTGGAGAGGGTTGCGGGGCCGGCGGCGAAAAGCCTCATGTACTACATTGGCGTTAATGCGGGCCGCTCGATGGCGAGGGATGTTGCTAGGGTTAGGTCCGGAGAGTCTAGCTTCGAGAGCCTGGAGGCTATCGGTAAGCTCCTCGAGGGCATGGGTATCGGGAGGGTTGTGAGGGTCGAGAAGAAGGATGACAAGCATCTTATAATAGAGCTGGATAATACGCTCTCAGAGGCGCTCGGCATCAATGGCGGCTACGGCTGCCACCTCGAGAGGGGGCTTGTGGCCGGGATGCTTAGCGAGGTTCTGGGAGGCAAGAGGGTTGTAGCCAAGCAAGCCGCTAACGACAAGTGCCTCTTCGAGGTCGTTATAGGAGAGTAGGGGGTGAGGAGACCCCCACTCAGCCGAGTGCGGTGAGGAGGCTCAGCATCCCGCCCCCACCGACCCTGCGGGGTTTTCACGAGGGCTGCACGTGGCCCGGCGGGAGCCTCGCCAGTGCGTGGATGAAGTCTAGGCCCCGCACTTCTGTGAGGTTTGGTGGAGGGTTCTCCACTATAGCCTCGAAGCCCTCCTCCATGAGCCTATCGACTCTCTCCGCTATCTCTCGTAGCGTCCCCTCCCAGCTTCTGGAGAGCAGCGCGGCTATCGTGTTATACTGGCCGTCCTCCACGAGCACCCTGTTGGACTCTAGGCTTGCCTCGTAGCCATCGCGGCCTATTAGCCTAGGGGGTCTTGGCTTGCTCCTCCAGGGTTTGGTGCGCAGCCTCCTACACTCGGGTAGCCGGGGCTTGACCGCCTCCACCCTCCTCCTCTCCACGCGGGCCGGGTTGAAGCTCTTGACGAGGATCACCGTCTCCGCCTCCTCGAGCAGGCTTCCAAGCGCCCCGCTGACAACCACCACCGAGATTCCTAGCTTCGAGAGGCTCCTGGCGTAGGTGGAGAGTGGGGTGATGGGCGGGGGTCCTGCCAGCTTGGAGACCCTCTCGTCCACGTGGAGGAGGTTTGTTGCAGCCCTATCCTCGTCCACTAGTAGGAGCTCCGCGCCAGCGCACAGCGACTCTACTATGCTAGCCGCCATGCTCGTCGCGCCCGAGGCGTCGCTCGTGGTGAAGCGCCTCGGGTCTACCCTGCCCGGCAGCCCGTGTATGAGGGGCGAGAGGTCCACGCCGTGGACTGGGCGCCCGTCCTCAGCCTCTATCCACGCGGTGCTCCTCAGCGCGACTACCCTCTCCCTCCCATCCCCCTCCACGTGGTTATACACGCCAGCCGCTATAGCCTCGAGGAGCGTCGTCTTCCCGTGGAACGGGTGGCCCGTGACCACTGTGAAGCCCCTCGGGATGCCCATGCCCGCGTACACGCCCCACCTTGTCTCGAGCTCTACGCGGAGGGAGGGCGGCGGCTCGAATGGAACAGCGTCGGGTAGGGGCTCCTCGCACCACCCGCATCTCCTCGGGAGCACCGCCCCCTCTCCTATGAACGCGGCTAGCTTCTCCTCCCTGAGCCTCTCCCTCAACTCCTCCTGCACCGCGTAGTTAACAACATGCCTCTCGAGGCCTTCGCCGCCTACACCCTTCACCGCGTCGCAGATGGCCCCGAGCGCGCCCCTAATGGTCTCGTAGGCCTCTCTCCCGAGTATCCTACGGCCGCGGGCGGGCAGCCCAACCCACACACGCGCCACGAAACGCTCACCAAGCACCTCGAAGCCGCTCCTCCTCAGCATCGCGTTCGAGGGCCTCGGGACGCCGACGAAGCCGCTGTTCCCAGTACCCCTCTTCCGCGAGACCCTCCTCGAGAAGCGGTAGAGGAGGCGGTAGCCATAGTCCGAGACTGCCGCGGGGTACCGGGAGGCTAGTGGCGGTAGCCGTAGCCTACCCCTAGCCTCGAGGACGCTGGGGGGCGCGTAGGGATCCCCCTGCACCCTCGTGAACCTCGCAACACCACACTCCGCCACTATCTCGACGCTGTAGAGGCGCTTGTAAGCGCCGTACCTGGCGCCGTCGAGCCTCTCCAGGAGGTCCTCCAGCTCCTCGACGTGCACCCTGCGCATCTAGATTATCAGCCTCTCTCGGGTCAGGAGCCTAGAGGCTAGTATCAGGGCCAGGGTTAGGAGTGTGAGCACTAGCGCAGCCCCCCACGCGGTCGCAACGCGATCCGGTGTGGGTTCACGCGCATACGCGAATATGAGGAGGCTCACAGCACCCACGGGGCCCGTTAACGCGGCCAGCGGGCTAGGCGGGTACGCGTAGTAGCCGCCGCCCGCGGTGAAGAGGAGTGGAGCCGTCTCGCCAGCGGCCTTCGCGAACGCTATTATAGCCGCCGTGGCTAGACCCCTCGCAGCCATCCCGGCTATTATCCTCGCAGCCCTCTGCCTAGTCGCCCCAAGCGCTAGCGCAGCCTCCCGGTAGGTGGGGGGTATCTGCCTCAACACCGTCTCAGCGTGGACCGCCACGTAGGGCAGCACCACGAGCGCCAACGCGAGGGCCCCGGCGAGCCCACTGTAGGTGCCTATGGGGAGGATGCGAGCCAGGCCCGTGGCCTCGTAGAAGTGCCGCAGGGGCGGCAGGGGGTCCACGAGGAGGAGGTAGATGAAGAGGCCCGTGAGTATAGTCGGCACCTCGACGAGGGACTGTACTATGACCCGTAGGCTGGGGGATAGCTTGCTACCCGGGAACTCGTAGAGGAAGAGCGCCACCGCCAACCCCAGGGGGAGCGCCACGAGCAGCGAGAGGGCGGCCAGGAGCAGTGTGCCGTAGAGCGCCGGGCCTATGCCCGTAGGCGCTGGCTGCGTTAGGAATGCTAAACCGCGTTGCACGACAACCCATCCACCATGGATGACGAGGCTCGCTAGTATCGCGAAGAGGGGCGCTAGAGCCAACCCCGCCCCGATGAACACCAGCGCCGCGAAAATCCTATCCTTGAGCCTCCTCGCCCTCAGCGTATCCACGCCGCCAGCCCCCTCCTCTACGAGCACCCCCGCCCCTTAAAGCAGGGGCTAGTGGTGGAGCCTCTTCAACCACCTCTGCATGAGCGTTATGCCAGCAACGTTCACTGCCACGCCTATGATGAGGAGTAGGAGGCCGCCAGCGTACAACGCGCTCTCCATGTAGGTGTAGAGGTAGGCGTTGCCATACTGGTTTGCTATCAGCGCTGCTATCGTGTAGCCTGGCGCGAAGGGCGATATGCTGATGGTGAAGCTGTTCCCCACCACGAGTGCAACCGCCACCGTCTCCCCCGCGGCCCTCCCGAAGCCTAGCAGCGCGGCCGCCACGGCCACGGGCTTAATATAGCCTAGGAGCACTCGGATGGCTTCGCTCTTCGTCGCGCCTAGGGCGTAGACTGCTTCCCTCAGGCTACGCGGTATCAGCGCGTAGGCCTCGCGTATGAGGGAGGCGACGTAGGGCACGGACATGATCCCCATGAGGACCCCGGCGGTGAGTATAGAGTAGCCGGTGAGGGGCGGGTAGGAGAAGAGGGGGATGAAGCGGCAGCACAAGTAGAGCGGCTTCATCACGTAATCCCGGAGGAGGGGTGCTAGAACGAAGGCGCCCCACAGGCCATAGACTATGGTCGGCAGGGCGGCCATCGCATCAACGAGCATCGAGACTATCTCCGAGATCCTGCCGCCCGGCAGGTACTCGGAGACGAGTATCGCGAGGGCGGTGGAGAGGGGGAGGGAGACCAGCACGGCTATCACGGCCACGTAGATAGTCCCCCATATCGCGGCGGCGAGCCCGTACTTCTCCGCGGCAGGGTTTGTCTCGGAGGGCCTCCAGACGTTCCACACGTAGACCCCGAGCCCCTCCTTCTCGAAGATGGGCTCGGCTTTAGCGAAGAAGGTTATAGCAAACGCTACTAGGAGCGCGGCTACGATAGTTGCTACCGAGAGGAGTGTTAGAGCGTAGAGGCGCTCACGGGGCGAGAGGCGGGCTGCTAGCAGCTTCTCCAGCATCAAGGCGCCCGCGGGGCACGAGGCGAGCAGACTTTTAAAAGGCGTGTGCCGGTGCTATACGAACTCGAGGTGCTCGAGAGCGTCCCGAGGCACCATCCCGGCCTCCGCGGCCATCTCTGCTAGCGTACGGTGTGCTCTAACACCATCCTCGCCCATGTCGAGCGTGTACTCGTTCACATACATGTCGATGAACCTCGATACCAGCTCCGGGTCCCTGACCCTAGAGAACCTCATGGCGTACTCGAGGGCCTCCCTCCTATGGCTCCTCGCGTAGAGTATACTCTCCCTAAGAGCCCTGGCGAAGGCCTCTGCAGCCACCCTCCCAAGCCTCTTGGCGAAGACGTCCACGCCCAGGGGTAGTGGTAGTCTACCAACCCTGCCCTCCCACCACTCCCAGAGGTCGAGCACCTTCACCAAACCCCTCCTCTCATACGCTATCTGCTCCTCGTGTATCAGTAGCCCCGCGTCAACCTCCCCCCTCTCCACCATAGAGGGTATAGCGTCGAACCTGGTGAAGACGGGCTCGAATACATCCCCCACAGCGAGCCTGAGGAGGAGATACGCCGTAGTCCAGCGGCCCGGCACCGCCACGCGGAGCCCGCGTAGGCTCTCGAGCCTCCTACGCGCGACCACAACCGGGCCGTAGCCCAGCCCCATGCTAGCGCCGACACGCAGCACGTAATAATCGCGGACGATGTGCAACGCGGCGTGGAAGGAGGCCGCGCTAGCGTCAAGCGAGTCCCCGGAGAGGAGGCGCTCGTTCAGAGTCTCGATGTCGGCCACAACCTCCCTAACCTCGTCAAAGCCCTCCACGCGTACAGCACCCGAGACTATACCGTAGAACATGAAGGCGTCGTCGGGGTCCGGGGAGTGGCCCACTACCAGAACCCTACCCACCCCGAGGCACCATAATGGTGCTCCGCGACCATCCCCTCTAAGTCTCATCGAGGAGGCTCAGGAGGGATCGAGGCTCATCACTACTCAGTGCAGGCTACACTCATCACAACCCAGCCGCCCTCCAAGCCTCCGCGTTATAACCCGCTTCTCGGCTCCCCGCTACCGGCGGCTGTGAGGAGTGGTGACGGCACCGATAGAGTGACGACACCGGCGAGGTCGGCCGAGCCGCCTACTCCCCTCCACGCTCTAGGATGACGCGCTCGCTCCCCTTCTTGAGGTACAGTATCTCTATGAGCTCGGGGGTGAACTCGAGGATGTCGGACTTCGCGAGTATCCCAACCAGCCTACCCGCCTTGTCGACCACGGGGAGGTGGCCGATACCCTTCTCTATCATGAGCCTGGCCGCCGTCTCGAGGGGTGTGTCGTCGTAGACGGTTATAGGGTTGAGCGTCATAACCTCCCTGACCCGTGTCCTAGAGGGGTCGAGGTTCTCCGCAACAACCCTCGTGACGAGATCCTTCTCCGTGAGTATCCCTATCACATCCCCACGCGGCGACACGACAACCACGCTGCCTATATCGTATCGTTTCATACGCCTAGCCGCCTCGAGCACGGGCTCATCCGGGGTTATCGTGACAACCTCCCGTGTCATCACGTCGCGGACTAGTAGCACCCTATCCTCTCCGCTCAAACCCCACCAGGCCCGTGTCGCCTAGAAACCCCCGAAGGGTATTTGGGTTAAACCATGGGCTGTGGTGATACCGCCCCCTGCAAGCATCTGAGAAAACCATGATGAGGGGTTGAGTCGCCGAGCCCGCCTCTCGGAGGAGTAGGGTTGCTCGGCTACTGGTGCAAGAGCGACCGCTTGGGGCGTAGGCTCGTGCTCATACTCCAGGGGCTGCCCTGCGCCTGGGGCAGGTGCAGGTTCTGCCCCTTCGCGCTAGAGCAGGGTGTGAGGCTCTCGGAGGTCATAGAGACGAATAGGAGGATTATACGGGAGGCTCGCAACGCCCTAGAATCCTGCAGGGCCACGAGGATCTCGATCTTCAACGGGAGCAGCTTCTACGAGCTCCCCGTGGACACTCTGGTAGAGCTTAGGAGCCTCACGGGAGGCAAGGTCGTGGATATAGAGGCTAGGCCCGAGTACCTCACGCTCGAGAGGCTACGCTGGACTCTCGACACGCTGGGAGCCAGGATGCTCGTAGTGCGGGTAGGCTTCGAGGTTTTCGACGAGAAGCTGCGTAACGAGTACCTGGGCAAGGGTATACCCCAGGAGGAGCTCTACCGCGTCTCCAGGCTCAGGCTGGAGGCTAGGAGGAGGGGCCTACCAGTGCTAGTCTACACATACCTACTGTTCGGCATCGAGGGCGTACCGGAGGAGGAGGTTGTTAGGAGCCTACGCGAGTTCAACAAGCTCTTCGACGGCGTGATAGCAGTGAGGTATCATAGGTACGTGGAGTCCCACCCGAGGGAGGCGCCGGTCTCGCCTAGGCTGCGGGAGGTTCTCGAGAGAGAAGCGTTGATGATAGACTGGGGCGAGGAGGAGGAGTGGATAATCGCGGGGAAGAAAGGAGGGGTAGCATAGCCCCCTACTCGAGCTCCTCCTCCTCGAACTCTAGTGCCGCCGGCCTCCTCCTAATCCTCCTCGCGATCCACACGGCCGAGCCGACTATAGCACCGCCTATTATACCGGCTGGTAGCAGGTCCATCACTATCTTCACTGGGAGCGGCTCGAGGAAGACGGGGACCACCATGTTATTCACGGAGACTATCACGATCTTGGAGGTGCTCCTATACCCGCCGGCCTCTACTCTCAGTATGTAAGTGCCCCACGGTATGGATGCCGTGACCTCTCCCTTCTGGTTCGTTATCCCGGTGTAGACGGTTAAGCCTCTACCAGCCAGCGTGAACACCACTACAGCGTTTGGCACAGGGCGGCCGAACCTAGCGTCTATCACCTTGACCTTCACGCTATACTTGCTCCTCGGGAGCGAGACCTTCTTCACAGTGCTCGCGTTGAGCACCACAGTGATACTCGTCTGCTCGTACTTGTTGGCCTTGATGGTTATCTTGTACTTGCCGTAGGGGAGTGTGAGCGAGACACGAGGCCCTGTAGCGTTAACAACCTTCTTGTATCCGCCCTCGAGCCTCACAAGCCCTATTGAGAGCTTGCCCTTGTAAGGCGTCCTCGTCAGCCCATCGTACACTAGGAGCGTGAGAGTATACTCTACGGGGGCTAGCTCGATTCTCGTCTCAACGCCCTTCTTGCTCGCGTTCAACAAGTTCAGTGTCATCTCGCTCCCGGTGTGGAGCGGCGCCGTCACAACAACGTGGTAGATGTCGGCCCTCAGCTCCAGCACCGCCTCCCCCTTGGCCCCCGTGCGCGCCTGCACAGCGAACCCGCTCCTCACGCCATAGAAGCTTATAGTGGCGTTGGGTATCGGGCGCTTGGTGAGCTTATCGACAACTATTACCCGCACTGGCACCTTCACGGGGGTTAGCGTCACGGTCATAGCCTTCGACGGGAGTGTCACGGTTACTATGGTCTCCTGGTAGCCGGGCGCCTGGACGACAAGCCGGTAGGTCCCCCAGGGTAGCGGTATACTCGCCGTGCCGCCTGGCACGTTAACCCTCACCGGCTTGCCCGGCTTAGGCGCAACCCTCTCGACAACGACGATGACATGTGTGACGAGCTTACCCGTCTCGCCATCCACGACGCTGAGGGACAGCGTGTATATCCTCGGCTTGAGGCGGACAGTGACACTAGTCTCCTTCGGGACCGTCAAGTTCAACTCGGCTGGGGTGTGGTACCTCGCCTCTACGAGTAGCGTATAGCGGCCCGGTCTAACCTCTACGACCGTCTTCCCGACACCACTAGCCTTATAGACTACGCCCGTGCGCAGCTCCTTGAGAGTCGCGTTAAAAGCGAGGCCAATGCCATAGGTGCTCAGCACGTTAAGCGTTAGAGCGTATTTAACAGGCTGTAGCGGCACCTCAAGGCTCTTATTGCTGTTCACGGCTCCGAGCGGCACGCGCGCAGTAACATACCCTGGCGCGGTGATAACCGCTGTGCAGGACACCGAGTAGGGTATGGTGGCGACTAGGCTCCCATTAACCCAGGTTAGCGTCCAGTTGCCCGTATCGCTGCACGATATGATCCCGGACGCGCGGTAGCCAAAGCTCGCTAGAGGCTTTGAGACCTCAGCGTCTATCGGCGTCAATACTATAGTGTAGTTCCTGGGCATCACCTCTATTATCAGGCTCCTCGTGGCCGGAACGTGGAGTATAGCCTCGGCCGGGTAGCCGTAGAACGGCTCCACCATCACCCGGTACGTGCCAGCGCGCAGCTGGAACACCGCGCGGCCCGTTCGAGTAACCGCATTGTAGCTCTTGAGGAGTTCAACGTTGTACACGGTTATCTTAGCCGGCATCGGCCTCTGGTATAGTGAGTCTATCACCTCTATGGTGATCGGGTATATTATCGGGGTGAGCGCCGGCTTTACGAGCATATCCTTCTCCACTATCAGATCCAGCGTCTTCTCCTCGTACCCTGTCGCCTTAACCACTAGGCTATACTCGCCATACTCTAGCTTGAGCAGGGCATAGCCCTGCTCAAGCACCTCCTTTATGGTATAGCCGTCGAACTTCCTAACAAGTTCTATCATAGCGCCCCTGATCGGAGCCCCGGTCTCCGCATCGACGGGCATGATGGTCACGTAGTACACTCTAGGCTTTAGCGTGGCGTTTATGACAACGCTGCTCGAGTTTATGGTGACTTGCGATGCGTATGGCTGCGTGTACGGGTATGAGAAGGAGATCTTGTAGATGCCGTAGGGGACGCTGGAGAGCATGGCTGTGCCGCTGCCGCCCGTTGTAACGCTAAGCCTCAGCCCGGTCTCTATGTCAACGAGCGTTATGTTTACCCCGGGTAGTGGCATGCCATAGGTCGTAACAGCCTTGAAGACGACTAGCGAGGTATAGGGTATCGCCTTAGCCTCCAGTAGGGTGTCGTGGTAGAGGCGTATGGGCTGCTTCACCCCCTCTAGGAGTCTATGATACCTCCACGAGCTGAGCGCGAGGATGTAGTAGCCTCTCGGTAGTTTGGCGGACGCGCACCCTCTCCTTATCACGAGCGTGTATGTCTTGTTGGCCGGCAGCTCTAGTATAGGCGTGTAGTTCGCAACCACAATGACGTTGTTGAGCGGTATGCCCGTTAGGCTGTCGTTCACGCATATGGTCAAGTTGTACATGGGCATAGTGAAGTCCTGGTCGCGCAGCACGTAGTAGACGTCGGCGAACAGCATCACCCTTCTAACCGCGACGCCTAGCACAGGGTTGTCTATGATTACCGTGTAGTTCGTGGCAGGTAGGAGGGTGTAGAAGGAGCCAGAGATTATGCTCGATAGCTTGACGTGATAGCTCATGTTCACGAGTAACCCGTTATACACCCCTACTATGGTGATGTTGGTGAGGGTAGACTGTATCACGCTATTGCTCCTAGCCTTGCGGCTCTCGACTATGAAGCCCAGGTAGTGTAGGAAGCTGCGTGCATTAGTGAACACGAAGAGCCTGCCGTTCGCGGTGCCTACGGCGGCGTAGGTTGTGCCGGTGACCGATATGCTGGCAACGTTAGCCTGGGCAGGTAGCTTCCAGTAGACGACGCCATCGAGCAGCCTAAACGCCATAGCCATGCCGCCGCTGCTACCCGCGACAACAACGCTGGGCACCGGGGCTGCCTCTAGCGTTGCTACGGGGGAGCCTAGGCTTATCGAGTAGAGTGCCTGGTACACGTTCCCGGGCACCTGCAACGCGAAGACATAGACGTTATAGTCTTGGGAGCCTACTAGGAGGTACTCCCCGTTAAGCGTCACTGTTGCCGCTGTGGCGGGGCCTCCGAGCGGATAGAAGTCGATCGTGGGGGTGTTTGCGTCACTGTACCTCACTATACTCTCGTTACGCTCCACGTCGATGACGACCAGACCATCGATCGTGATCGCGGATGGTATCGGGTTGGTGACGTTGGGGACGTGGATTGGTTGCAGCTTCGCGCTTAGCACTATGAGTGTAGTGTTGCCGAGGGGGCTTGTAGCGGGTAGCACGTAGGCCGCCACATAGCTGAACGAGATTATATCGTAGGGCGACTCGCCCAGCTCGTAGCCCAGCGTAACATTGCCGCTAGAGACCTTCTCGAACACCACGTTAAGGCCGAGTCTCTTGACGCGATACACGCTATAGATTATCGAGTGGGCTGCCACCGTCACGTTCGCGCCTAGCCTCGTGTAGTTGAGGAGCGTGGTGTTAGCAGCAACAACTATGATGT
Organism: uncultured Desulfurococcales archaeon; assembly: GCA_964613695.1. Lineage (GTDB taxonomy): Archaea > Thermoproteota > Thermoprotei_A > Sulfolobales > Pyrodictiaceae > Pyrolobus. Next base: position 15,776 of record CAZTIR010000008.1, read on the forward strand.
ATGGCGCTCCCTGCCTCCCACCGGCCAGCCTAGGGATGATGACACTGAAGGCATTCTTGTTGGCAACGTTGGCTGTTGTTATCCAAAGCTCGCTCCTCTTAACACGACCGGGTGCAAGCGGGTAGGCGTAGACCCAGTAACCATCCCCGCCCTTATCAACGACGAGGACTACATCGGGCTTGCCCCGGCCCTGGGTGGAGACGAGAGCCAGATCCACCGGTTTGAACCTGAAACCCCTATCGAGGCGTAGTACCGGAGCCCCTCTCACATCGTAGACGGCTAGTATCTTCCAGCTCGTCACCACCGCCATGTACTCGAGGTTGTCGTCCACCGCTGTTTTCACCGGCGTGCCTGGCACCGTGACAACCCACTCCTGCGTAAACGTGCCATTATGGTAGACGTACACCGCTATGTGCGTGGAGCCGCCCTGCTCGTAAACCACCCAGAGCTTCACGCCGTCAAAGTAGGCTGCGTATATCCTACCCGGCACGTTGAGCTCAACGTACGGCGGCGTGTACTTGCCTAGCACCTGCCCCTGGGCCACCGAGGGCAATGTTAGCAGGATGAGCGCCATCAAGAGTAATAGTATTATCCCACTGTTCCTCCTCAACCAAACCCCCGTAGAGGTTGAGCACGCGCAACCAGCCTATAATATCAGATTGTCCAGGAGGGCGGGTATGCCTCCGGGGCCCCGCTCCACGCTGGTGACGTGAGAAGTAGTATCTATGGGGGGCTTCTCATCGTTGAACCTAGTTGAGGGGAGTGTATGCAAGCCGCCAAGACTACTGGGGCGGAGGGGGCGAAGAGCGAGGAGAGGCAAGGGTGCCTGGAGAAGGACTATAGGGTTGTGGAGAGGTACCCGCTCTACGAGCCCTACGCGTACGCCGTGATACTCGAGCATGTAGACACTGGTGCCCACAAGTACTGTGTCGACGAGTTGAGGCTAACTAGGAAGGAGAGGAGGATATTCAGGAGGATAGTCGAGGCCCTACAGTGGGAGCTGAAGCTCCCCGAGGAGGTCGAGGACCCCCAGAAGTACCTCCGCGAGGAGGCCCGGAGGGTTGTGGAGAAGTTCCGGATATCCCTCGGAGAGATGCCCGGCGTCTCCTGGCACAAGATAATGTACTACATCGAGAGGGATGTGATAGGCTTCGGGCCCATAGACCCGCTGATGAGAGACCCGTACATCGAGGATATCAGCTGCAACGGGGTCGGGGTGCCGGTATACGTCTGGCACCGTAAGTACGAGAGCCTCCCGACAAACATAGTCTTCACCTCGCACGACGAGCTAGACGAGTACGTGCTGAGGCTCGCGCACATCTCGGGCAAGCACATCTCCACCGCGTTCCCGATACTCGACGCCATCCTACCCGGCGGCCACCGTCTAGCAGCGACGTTCAAGAAGGAGGTGTCGACGAAGGGCTCCACGTTCACCATACGTAAGTTTAGGGAGCAGCCGGTGACAATAGCCGAGATGATAAGGAGGAACACGTTGACAGCGGAGATGGCTGCCTACCTCTGGATAGCGATGGAGAACAAGCTGACCGCTATGGTGATGGGGGTGACGGGCTCCGGCAAGACAACCACCCTCAACGCGCTCGCGACGCTCTTCAGGCCTACGATAAAGGTGGTGACCATCGAGGATACCCCGGAGCTCAAGATACCCCTCGAGAACTGGGTGCAGCTGGTGGCGAGGCCTAGCTACGGCGTGGGCACGGAGAAGATTGGAGAGGTTACACTCTTCGACCTGGTTAAGGTGAGCCTGCGTTACAGGCCCGACGTTATAATCGTTGGCGAGGTGCGTGGCGAGGAGGCTTACGTGCTATTCCAAGCCATTGCAACCGGTCATGGCGGCTTAACAACGCTCCACGCGGAGAGCGTGGAGGCCGCGGTCAAGAGGCTTACATCGCCGCCTATGAACATACCCCCCGGCTACATACCCCTCATGAACCTCGCTATAATCATCAAGAGGGTTAGGATTAGGACCCCGGAGAACCCGCAGGGTAGGATTGAGAGGCGTATAACAGACCTCTACGAGATACTCGACTATGGCAACTACAAGAGGGTTGCCAGGTGGGACGCTTTCACCGACACCTTCGAGACCTTCTTCCAGGAGAGCGAGATGCTTAGGAGGATAGGCATGCAGATAGGCATGACACACGAGGAGCTTCTCGCAGAGCTGGAGAAGAGGGCTAAGGTGCTGCAATGGATGGCAGAGAAGGGCGTAAACACGGTGGAGGAGGTTGCTAAGATAGTCCAGAGCTACTACTCGAGACCCGACGAGGTCTACAAGAGGGCTGAGGAGGAGCTAGCGAAGATAGCGAGGAGGCGCAGGAGGCGCAAGATAGGCAAGAGGGCCTCAGCCTAGCCTCCGGAGCCTAGCCGCCAGGTAGCCTATCGCAACCCCAGCCACTAGGCCCGCCACTCCAGCCACAGCCGCCAGACCCCGGCCCACTAGCCTCGTGACTGTTGAGACGCTGGTCTCGGTTAGGGTTGAGTAGCTCGTAACCACCACCGTGCGGGGCGGGGCGGTGACAGTAACCCTGACTATCCTCGTCCGGGGTGTTAGTACGCGGTAGAGCGTCCACGTCCTCGTGTACGTGACTCTTATAGTCTTGGTTAGTGTCACGCGTAGCGTCTTCTCGAGGGTCCTCGTAACCGTCTTCACAGTGGAGAAGGTAACCGTGGTTGTCGCTGCTGCGGTCGCGCTCGTGAGCGGCTCGTAGGCTAGCAGGTAGAGCGGGTTGAGGAGCCTGTTACACTCGCGGCACGAGACCATTAGCGTAGTCGGGCTGTTCGTGCCTACTAGTGTGTAGCTCCGCGTATCCGCTATCAGCGTGGCGTTGCCAGCCAAACGTATGCTTATAGAGCCGGTGGGGTGCACTAGGAGTAGTAGCCTGTGAGCCCCTACCCTAACGTCTATGGTCGTGTTGGCGGGTAGGATTGTCGAGTTTATGCTCGCGAGGCGGTAGCCGCTGCTGGCGTAGAACTCTGCTATCTCTTCGAGCCGGCGGGCTGTACCCCTTGGCAGCGTAACCCCGTATAGCTTGGCGAAGCTAGCCGCACACCCCCTCGGCTCCAGGAGCCTCTCCCAGAAGGCGGGTGTCGAGACCCTCCCGACTGGTATGCTTGAGAGCACCACCCTATACCCCCTGGAGGATGCGAGGCAGAGTATGGCAGACTCGCCGCTCCTCGACTCTTCTAACACGCTCAGCCTCCATGAGGAGAGCTTCTCCGCGATCCCCCCGAGGGGTAGGGCCGTTGTCACCCCATAGGCCCGGATCTTGATAACCCCCTCGGCCTCGTCGACCCTAGCCCTGGATATGCTCTCTAGGAGCCTGGGGATCAGGACCCTTAGACTATAGTTCGCCGCGGCCGAGGACAGCTCCACGAGCCTCTCATCGACGCCCTCCCCGTGGGCGAGCATATAGGCCTTGAGGAGTGCGGCCGCTATGCGGGAGGCGCTCTCGATAGACTCCCTGGAGGCGTTAACGCGGCGAGGGTGTTCGAACTGCCAGCCTACGAGCGTGAACCGAGCCCGGAGTACAACACCCGTGTTGTACACGCAGCCTCCCCCGCCGCACCACGTGTAGAGCGCGAGAGGAGCACTAGCCACTAGCGTCGAGAGCCTCTCGAGGCGTTTAGCCTCCTCGACCCTACCCTCCTCGAGGCTGAGTCTTGCACGGGCGCATAGGCTCGACGCCACCCTCCTCTTAACCTCCTCCGCAGCCGCCAACCCCACGAGCCCGAGGCTGTCCGCCACGCTGGGCTCGAGTAGCCCAGAGCCGTAGGTCCTCCACGAGACCACGCCGGTATCCAGGTCGCACAGGCCCAACTCGTACCCGTTGAGGGAGCTCATAGAGACTATGAGGGTCCCGTTGACCCTCTCGAGGGTGTCGAGGATAGCGTCTAGTAGGCTCGAGCCATCGGGGCACTTGATGCTTGTCAGCGGCTCGCCCAGCGGGTTGAAGCCCAGCACGACCACATCCGGCTTAACCTCCTCGAGCACCCTGCAGGCGTCGACGCCGGGTCTCACCACCCAGAGCCTCGCATAGACCCCCAGCTTCTCCCAGGCGGGTCTCGTGACGAGGCCTGTGGTGTTTAGGGCTGCTAGAGCATCCTCCACCGCCTCAAGCCTCTTGACCAGCGTCTGGGGGACTCTGAGCCACGACGCGATATGGGATGCTATGCTCTTGTTCAAAGCCCTCTCTATCCACTCGTGGGCCTCGAGGAGGAGGTAGGAGTCTACGCCCTCGTCCACCACCAGCACCTTGTGCGGTGCGTCGGGGTTGTAGACGTAGAGTATCCCGGGGTTTGAGCGCGCAGAACCCCACTCGGCGTAGTAGAGGAGGTACTCCCCCGGAGCCCCGCTGACGGCAGCATAGCCGACGAATACAGTGGTGTGGAAGCCTGGAGGCTCCACACCCAAGCTCCTGTTGAACTCATCCGCCACCCTCCTCCACCAGGAGCCGAGGCTCTCGAGCACGGCGTGGTAGCCCTCATCCCAACGAGGCTCTATCCTCGAGACCCCCGAGGGGCTCACGACGATGAGCTTGGGGGCGGGGTCGGCGGCAACGCTCAAAGCGAGTATGGTGATCCTCGCCTCCCCGCCCGCAGGCACCGTGTAGCCCTCGAGGCTCGTGTAGGCGAGTAGGAGGGGTGGGAGCTTCTCCGCAACACCCTCAACCCTGAAAGAATCGCGGAGAGCTAGCACCGAGGGATAGGGCTCAACCACGACCCTATACCCTAGGCTAACGTTGCACTCGACACTCTCGTTGTACACCCTCGCCTCTAGCGTCGGCAAGCCCGGCAAGAGGCCCGTGTATATCCTCGCGCCCGGGGGCACCGGCAGCCTTACACCGGAAGGCAGCCTAATCCTCGCAACCGGCACGTAGAGCTCTAGGCTCGGGAGCCTCGGGGGTCTCAAACCACCCTTACTACACGAGACGCTTACAAGAGGGTCTATGGTGACGTGGAATGCTTGAATATCGCTCGTGCCCACGTACACGAGTATAACCGGCCTATACCCGCCCACCCGGGCCGCGTAAGGCAGGTGCATGACAACGCCGAGGGCGTGCACGGGGACAGGGGTGCTGGTGAGCAGCAGGGCGAGGAGGGGGAGCAGGTAGAGGATGCGCACCGAGGCGTGCACCGCGGTTAAAGGCTCCTAGGCGAGGGTAATAGCTACTTTCCGAGCCTCTCGGGCAGCGTGTAGGCTATGAACTTCGCTATCTCGTCGAGGGTTACTATGCCCACTATCCTACCATCCTTCACGACCACGGCGCCTCTGCTCTGCTTCTCTAGTATCGCCCTAGCCACCTCGGGTAGCGGCGTCTCCGGCTCCACCCTCGGCGGCCGGAGCCTCATCACATCGTGGACTAGGAGGTGCTGAACCCTAATCTTCCTATGCTTCTCTGGGACGAGCTCGTGGAACGCCATCATGGCGTATGCAACCTCATAGACGGTTATGTAGCCCACAAGCCTCTCCTCCTCGTCCACGACCGGTATGAAGCTGATATCATTCTCCTCCATTAGCTTCCTCGCGTGCAGCACCTTATCCATCCAGCGTAGCACGAAGGGCTTCACCGTCATCACGTCAGATGCCTTAGCGTCGATGCCCGACTCTGCTATGAAACGAGCCAGCTCCCACTTAGAGACGACGCCAGCTACGCTACCGCCCTCGACCACGGGTAGGACTCCTATGCTGGCCTCGAGGGTGCCAACCTGAACCCTATTCTCCAGCATCATTCTAGCGGCGTCTACGACGCTAGCCCCGGGGCTGATGGTGTAGAGGGGCTCGGTGCTCATGAAGGACGATACGTGGAGGCGGCCCGGGACGGTCAACCTGGTCCTCTGGGTCCCCAGCTTAACCATCACATCCCGGAGCGTCATCACGCCCACGAGCCTCTCATCCTCGAAGGCGAGGAGCTTGTCGTACTCCTCCCTCTCTATGACATCCCACGCCTCCTCAAGCGTCTCATCCTTATCGACTCGGGGGTATTCGCGGCGTGCTACCTCTGCCACCCTGGGGAGCTGCACGGCTCCACACCCCGCCTAGGCGACCGGAGCCTTAGCCGTTGCAACGGCGAAGAGTATATCCCTCTCGGTTATGATGCCCAGGAGCCTGCCCTCATCGTCAACCACTAGGAGGCTGCTCACCTTAGTCTCCATCATCTTCGTGGCGGCCTCCCCCACATCCGCGTCGGGTCTTATAGTGTGCACACCCTGCGTGCCCACGAGGGTCACCGGCACCGATATAGCCTCGCTCACCTTGCCGGATGGCGCGTTCTCGAAGGCCTGGTGGCGTCCAAAGTACCTTACCACGTCCTTCGCCGTTATTATCCCCCATACTCTCCCGTCATCCTCCACTATCGGGAGCCTCCTCACACCGAACTTCACCATCAGCTCCATGGCTTCTTTGAGCGTCGCCTTCCTACTCACGGTTACAACGTTCTTGCTCATAACCTCCTCGACTCTCCTGCCCACAGTCTTCTCGACAAGCCTCTCGACGAGATCATGCTCCGTCACGATGCCGTAGACTCTACCGTCGGGGAGGAGGACCGGGAGGACGCCGATATTGTGGACCACCATCTTCTCTATCATCTCCGGTATCTTTGCGTCTATCGTGACGTAGATCGGATTCGGGTTCATTATGCTCTCGACGGGCTCGAGGCGCAGAGCGTGGAAGATGTTATCCTTGTGCCTGTTCACGACTATGTTATAGTACTCGCCGCCGCCGAGATAGTTTACGAGATCCATGGCGGTCACTATGCCCTCCAGCGCCTTGCTACCCGGGTTTACGACCGGAAGCGCCCTCACCCACCGATACGCCATCGTCTCCGCCGCTTCCAGCACCGGCGCTGTCTTGGCGACGGTGTAGACGGGCCTAGTCGCTATTATCTGCGCGTCCCCCTCAACCCTGTATATCCTGTCACTGATGTTCGGCTTACCGTCGCTACGCAGCCACCTTATACCCTCCGGCCTCCTGGGCGGCGTCGGCGTGAACCTCCTCAAGCCGCTCCCCACGTAACCGGCTCCAGGCATAGGTTTAAGCTGAATCGCGTGGCTAGGCGGGGGACGCAACACGTGTTAGACGCTACCCTAGTCCCACGAGGGTGGGAGTTGGTTTGGTTTTGGAGCTCCCGCACCTACTAGAGACGATAATACAACGCGGCTTGACGCTAGAGGAGGCTAGGCGCGTAGCCCTCTCAATGCTCCACGGGGAGCTAGACGACATCGGCATCGCGGCCGTGCTCGTGGCCCTGAGGGTTAGGGGGGAGACGCCGGATGAGGTGGCTGGCTTCGCGCGAGCCCTCCGGGAGACCTGCGTCCGTGTAGAGGTGCCGCCCGGCATAGACCCGGTCGACACGGCTGGCACTGGAGGCGACAGGGCTCACACCATAAACGCCTCTACGGCAGCAGCGCTGGCCGCTGCGGCCATCGGGGCTCACGTGTTGAAGCATGGCAACCGCTCGGTTAGCAGCCGTTCCGGCAGCGCCGATTTCCTCGAGAAGCTCGGCTACGTTATAGACCATGGCCCCGAGGAGGCTCTCTGCATGCTGCGGGAGGCTAGGTTCGCCTTCCTCTTCGCACCCCGCTACCACCCCGCGATGAAGAGGGTTATGCCGGTGCGCAGGAGGCTAGGGATACGCACCATATTCAACCTGGTAGGGCCCCTCTCAAACCCGGGCATGGTGAGGAGGCAGGTCATGGGCGTCGCCACGAGGAGGCTTCTAGACCTCATGGCCGAGGCTGGGGCTAGGCTAGGCTACCGGAGACTCCTAGTGGTCCACGGGGAGCCCGGCATAGACGAGGTCAGCGTATCGGGCACCACCCTCGTCTACCTAGTGGAGGATGGGGTGGTCGAGAAGCAGAGGTATACCCCCGAGGAGCTCGGAGTGGGGAAGCACCCTCTCCACTTGCTCAGGGTCGAGAGCCCGGAGGAGAGCGTTGCGAGGGTTAGGGCGGTGTTCGAGGGCAGGGGGAGTAGCCACGACACGGACTTCATAGCGGTTAACACGGGGTTCGCCCTCTACGCCGCTGGCCTGGTCTCGAGCCCGGGGGAGGGCGTAGAGGCTTTCAAGCAAGCCCTGGGCGAGGGCAGGCTAGCCGAGTACCTAGACACGCTCCTAGACGCCTGTCGTAGATGCTGCGCCCGTGGAGCGGAGGGCGGCTAGGACAGCCTCGTAGACCCTATCGGGCAGCACATCCCTATTCTCCAGGGTCACGGTGAACCAGACGCCCTCCCTCCGGAGCACCGGGAGTATATCCGGGTCCGAGAGGCGGAGGTGGGCGACGAAGAAGCCCGGCTTACCGCTCCTAAGCGCCTCGAGTATCGCGGAGCGTATACCCGGAGACCTGAGCTCCATAGGCCCAATCTCGTCTATCGCCACGAGGTCGGCCTCCCTCAACGCCCTCTCGACGGCCTCGCGCGCAACCCTCTCAGCCTCGCGGCACACGCGGTACCTGCCCACACGCGGACCATCACAGCCCTCCACGCGGGCGAGCCAAGCCTCTAGGCTACCATCCAACGAGACTATCCTGAACCCAATCCTCCTGCCGCCAGCCCGCACCTCGGGGCACACGAAGCCCTCCACACGGTACCCCTCGCCCCGGAGCCTCTCGACTACGCGGCGGAAGAGCGTGGTCTTGCCAACCCCCGGACGCCCCGTGACCACGACATAGCGGTGCGGCACGAGTCCTCACCCTACGCCAAGCACCATCGCATCTGAGAGCGAGGGGAGGGGGAACCAGAAGGAGATACGCTCGTAGCCATGCTCCCGCATAAACCTCGCAATATGGACGGGGTCTAGTGGCTTGTGGTACGCGCTTATAGCCAGGAACGGCTTATCACGCTTAAGGGCCTCGACAGCTCCCTTCAACGCCTCGAGCTCAGCCCCCTCCACGTCGAGCTTGATGTAGCTCACAGGCTCTCCCAGCTTCTCGCGCAGGTAGTCCACTGTAACTGCTCTAACCTCGCCCTCCTTTCTAGACACCTGGGAGGCGGGGCCTCTCTCCTCGAGAGCCAGCGTGGTATTCTCGCTCCAGAGGGCAGCCCTCTCGACGATAATGCGGTTCTCTAGCCTGTTCTCCCGCACAACCATCTCGAGCACACGCGAGTTACAATCACCGGGCTCTACTGCAACAATCCTAGCCTCCGGCGTTACATCAGCAAACCATACGCTAGTCTCGCCTAGATACGCCCCACCGTCTATAACCAGGCCCTCGCGTCGCGGCGGCAACGGGTTCTTCCCGTAAACCCATGTCGTCACGACCTCTCCAACATTCTCACAGTATAGCTTGTAGGAGCCGTGGAGCCCCTTGACCTTCAGCACGCGGTATACTCCACAACCTGGCATCTTGACAGGCTTTGCTCTCGCGCTATACTCTTCTGCTTTACGCGCATACTCCTCTATCCCGACCGGTGCAAAGTTGTTGATGGACTCCGGCCTCCTCGGGTACATTAGGAGCGCTATGTGTGCGCGCAACCAGTTCATTAACGCTCCTCTACCATCCTCGTCGAGAATGTTGTAGAGCTCATCCCAGTCCCTGGGGTTTGTGAGGAGGCTAACCACCCGCAAGAAGTTCGTTGGGTTGACGCCGCTCACCAGGTAGAACTGCGTGTAGTACGCGAGCCGCCTGACCACCAGCAGCCCGAGTTTATGCGAGACCAGGCGGAGTATGTGCTTCACAAACCCGCTCGTAGCCGCGCCCACGCGGGGCTCTACACCACCCTCGAGACCCAGGTCGAACGCGTTCTCCGCCACCAGGCTCTCTAATAGCTTTGAGAGGTCGCTAGGCCTCCTAGCCTCCATGAGCATCTCGTACAGTCTCTCCGCGTTCAACGTGATATAGCCCGTTTAGAGTGGCGTCTTGTCGTGTGAAAATACTATCCCCCAGTATTGCCGAGCTGCTTGTCTCTGGAGAAGAGCGTGGAGGGCGAGTGCAAACCACGCATAGTGCTAGTGGGTGCTGGTCGCTGGGGCTCCGTGCACGCCAGGACCGTAAAAGAGGCTGGCGGCGTGCTCGCGGCTGTTGTCGACGTTAGGCGTGAGGCAGCGGAGAGAGTGGCTAGGATGCACGGTGCCAGGGCCTATGCGAGCCTCGATGAGGCTGTTGAGGGGGAGGAGCTTGACGCCGCTATAGTCGCTGTCCCGCCCTCTAGCCTCGCGGCGGTCGCGAGGGAGGCGCTAGAGCACGGCCTGCACGTCCTCGTCGAGAAGCCTGTTGCACTGGACTCGGGGAGCGTGGAGGAGTTAGCGGGGCTGGCCTCTTCGAGGGGCCTCGTCGCTATAGCTGGCTACCTGCTACGCTTCCACCCCCTGACCAGGCTGTTAGCCGGCTACGCGAGAGGCGGTGGCTTAACACGCGTCGAGCTATACAGGGTTGTTGGTAGGCCTGGCTATGCTCGAAGCTGGCCCATAGACTATGACCTCGCAGTGCACGACATTGACCTTGCGTTATACCTCCTGGGCGGTGACGCGAGGGTCCTAGAGGCTAGGCTTGTTGAGCGGGGAGAGGGGCAGGCTTTCGAACTCCTCCTGGAGGCTGGGGAGGGTGCAAGGGTCTACATCTACGCGAGTGACGCAGTTGAGGAGGGCGTCAAGTATAGGGTTGTTAGGGTCTTCGCGCGTAGGGGGATATTAGAGGCGTACTACGACGAGAATGTCGCGGTTGTTAGGGGTGGGGGTGTTCGCAAGGTTGTCGTGGAGGGGGAGAAGCCCCTCACGCTAGAGCACCGCGCGTTCTACAGCCTAGTCTGCGGCTCGAGCCTCGAGAGTGTCGAGGAGAGGCTGGGCGCTAGGCCAGCGTCTCTCGGCGAGGCGGCTAGGGTGCTGCGGGTCGTCGAGGAGGCGAGGAGGAAGGCCCTAGGCTAGCCACGATGAGGCTATCTCGTAGAGCCTCTTCTCCATCTCCTCGCGCGGCCCGCATGCCTCTACACGGCCCCCAACCATCACGACGATGGTATCCGCTATTGGAAGGGCCTCCCTAACCCTCTGGTCCACCAGCAGCACCGCGCGCCCCTCGTCCGCGAGGGAGCGGATGGTCTCGTAGATCGTGGAGGCTATCTTCGGCGCCACGCCCGCAGTAGGCTCGTCGAAGAGAACCACCTTCGGGTTGTAGAGGAGGACTCGCGCTACATCAAGGAGCCTGCGCTCCCCACCGCTGAGCATCGATGCTGGTATACTCCTCTTCGTCTTGAGTGTCGGCGCTATCTCGAGAACCTCTAGCACCCTCTCCTCGGGGACCCCGGCTAGCCAGGCTGCGAGCCGGAGGTTCTCCTCGACGGTGAGCTCGGGGAATATGGCGGGGGTTTGCGGCGAGTATGCTAGACCGGCCCTCAGTAGCCTCGAGGGCTTCCAGCCGGTGACGTCGCGGTTGCCCAGCAGCACCCTCCCCTCGAACACGTTGACCAGGCCATAGATGGCCTTGAGCAGCGTGCTCTTGCCGGCTCCATTGGGGCCTATTATCAGCGTGACCTGGCCGGGTTGCACGCTCACGCTCACGCCCCTCACCACTGGCGCGTCCCGTGCATAACCCGCGTAGAGGTTCTCGACTCGGAGCACTACACTCCACCCCCGAGGTAGGACTCGACCACCCTCGGATCCCTCGTTACAACCTCCGGCGGGCCTCGTGTTATCACACGCCCGTAGGCCATCGCTATCATCTCGTCCGCTAGCCTGGACACGAACCTCACGTTATGCTCTATTATGACCGTTGTCCCGCCCTCCCTCGCGAAACCCTCTACGATAGCCGCTATCCTATCGAATAACCCGGGGTTGACGCCGGCCGTCGGCTCGTCCATGTAGAGTATCCTCGGTCTCCTCGCTAGAGCCCTGGCTATCTCTAGGAGCTTCTGCTGGCCGCCGGAGAGGTGGGCCGCCCTCTCCCAAGCCTTGCCCCTGAGGCCGACGAGCTCTAGTAGCTGGAGCACCTCGCTCTTGGATAGCGAGGGGTTGGCCAGCGCCACGTTATCATAGACGGTGAGAGTGTGGAAGACCATGGGTATCTGGAAGACCCTCGCAACCCCGAGCCTCGCTATCCTCTCGGGCGGCCACCTGGTGGTATCCCTGCCTAGCGTGTAGACTCTACCCGAGTCGGGCTTCACATAGCCCGTTAGCACGTTGAGGAGCGTCGTCTTCCCCGAGCCGTTGGGGCCTATTATAGCATAGACCCTGCCCTCCTCGAACTCGAGGCTCACATGGTCCAGCGCTCTTAGGCCGCCGAAGTCCTTCACCAGGCTCCTAGCCTCTACCACCCTCACGGCTCCTCTCCTCCACCTCCACGCTAACCCCGCGTATACGAGACAGTCTAGCCCGTAGGAGCGGCTCGAGGAGGCCATAGATGCCTCTCGGCGCCGCCACGGCTATGAGCGCTACGAGGAGGCCGAGGGTCGAGTAGGTTACGGTGGTTACTAGTACCGGCGCCTCGCTCTGGTTGGCGCCGAGGAGGGCTACGAGCGTAGGCGAGTACATCGCCAGGAGGTTGTCGAGCACCTTCACCACTAGAGCCCCGAGGAGCACTCCGGTCAGGCTGCCGACACCCCCCGCCACGGCCGCGAGGACCATGAGCACGTTGGTGCGGGGGTCGAAGGCGAGCTCCGGGTCTATGTAGCCCCTTCCACCATAGGAGAGGAAGTACGCGCCACCCACCGAGCCCACGATGAACCCGCTTAGAGCCAGCATCGCTAGCCGGTAGGGGAGCGGGCTTAGGCCTAGGGAGCGGGCGGCCTCCTCGTTATCCCTCACCGCGATAACCCTCTTCCCGACGCGCGTGGCGCCGACTAGGAGAGAGGCTAGAACCGCTATCACAGCTATACAGGCGGAGACTAGGAGGGCTGTCCCCGTATCCAGGCCCGCGCCGGGCGGCGCTGTGAGACCCTCGCTGCCGCCGAGCCCCGGAAGCACAGAGACTATGCCGGAGGCTGCGAGGAAGAGGGCTAGGCTTGCTATCGAGAAGTAGGGGCCCTTGGAGCGGAGGAGGGGGCCCAGCAGTATAACCGCGAGCACCGCGTTAACAAGGCCTGCTGCTATAACCGCGCCTACGCCGCCGAGGCTCCCCGCCAGGAGTATCGCAGAGTAGCCTCCAAGCGCGTAGAAGAGGCCGTGCCCAAAGCTAATATAGCCCGTGGTTCCGGTGAAGAGGTTGTAGCCCAGCACCATCGCGAGGAACGCGACTATATCATAGGCTGTTTGCCTAGCAACTGGTCCCCCCGCTAGACCCCATACAGTCAAAGCCAGTACAAGGAGCATGGCAAGGCCCGAGACTAGTATAGCCATCCTCGCCGGGAGCGCCGTGAGGTCGTCCAAGTATGCTACCCGGTGGTTGAGTAGATGGGTTCAAAGTGTGATAAACTAAACTCCCTCATTCACTACTACACTCTCTAATAGGGGCCCCTATAGAAACCAAACTTGTATATGCTGGCGGCTCCTCGTCTACCCGGCGGCGAGGCTACCATGCCCTTCCTCTCGACCAAGATGCTAGAGGTGCTGGACGAGAAGCTTGACGAGGGCTGGTTCCACTATAGGGAGTTTGTAGAGAAGTTTGGCAGCGCGGAGGAGGCGCTACGAGCCCTACTCGACCTGTACTCGCAGGGCCTCCTAGACATACGCGGCGAGGAGGAGTTCATAGTCACCGACCACGGGAGGCGTATTGTCGAGGCTTGGAGGTCTGCTGGCAAGCCTCGTGCAGAACCCTGGCTAGACTCTAGGATATACTCGATGCTATACGCGTCTGTGAAGGCTGGCGGCCGTGTGCCTGGAGAGTGGGGCAAGCTTCTAGAGGAGAGGGGCTTCGCCACCGGGGGCGAGCTCAACCCAAGCGGTTACATAGTCTATGAGACTCTGGGCTCCTCGCCCAAGAGGCTAGTGGTCACGAAGGCTATCGCGGCTGCGCTCATCTCGGTGCCGGAGGGGCCCGCCGAGAAGAGCAACTATGAGACAAGGTGGCTCGATACCCTCGAGGCGATGGGGCTTGTCGCGCGGAGTGCGGTCAACTCGGCTTACATGGCGTTGACCGGCCCTGGGCGTCTCCTCCGCCGCGCCCTCATGAGCGTCAATATTGACGCGCCGTATCCGGCCCTAGTCAACCCCGGTATAGTCGAGGCGCTGGAGGCCATTGAGCGCGGGGAGAGCATCCCGGACGAGAAGAGGAGCATGCTCGGGGTCATAGGCTACCTGACGTCAACCGGCAAGCTGACGAGCGCCGGGCGCCTCGTTCTAGCCGCCGTGAGGATGCTGCAGAAGCCCGCCTCCACTCCCCCGAGCGCCCTGTCTAGATGGGAGCTTCTCCTCATGAGGAGGGTTAGGGAGCAGTGGAGGAAGGCCGAGACCAACCCCGAGCTCGCGCCCACGAGGAAGCTTCTACACGAGCTGTTGGAGAAGGAGTGGGGCATGAGGCACTATAGCGTCGGCCTCGCTCTCTACCAGCTCGAGGCTCTGGGGCTAATCGAGGAGGTCTATGACGAGGAGCTAAAGAGGCAGGTTATCCGGCTCACGAAGCTAGGCGAGCTGGTTCTAGACGCCTCCGGGGGCCGCGAGACCACGGCCGTGGCTGTGAGGGCTCTCGTCGAGGCAGACTCGGGTAGGAGCCCGTCCGAGAAGTGGATCAGCCTCGCCCAGCACGAGGGAATCCTGGGGCCGGGTGGGCCAACGCGCTACGGTAGGATACTCGCGAGGGCCTCTAGGGAGGCTTTCAGGAGCCTCCTAGTGACTAACCTGGAGGCTCTCATACTCAAGAGGCTTCCCGAGCAGCGTAGCGTGCCACGCGACCACGTGGTTAAGAGCTTCGCCAGCCAGTTCGAGGAGGACGAGGTTAGGCTCGCCCTGGATAAGCTCGAGTCCAAGGGTTTGATCGAGACAAGGCTAGACGATAGGATCGAGATCAGCGAGGTAGGCCTCATGGTCAAGTACGCTATCCTCGGGGTGCCTAGCGGCGTTGCTACACCCGTGAACCCGCACCTGATACGAGTGTTGGAGGCTGTGAAGAGGCTTGGCACCGAGGACGTGGCCAGGCTTGTCAACGAGACGAGGCTCGACGTGGATACCGTAAAGACCGCGTTGATCCTGGCTAGGGCTTGCAAGTACCTCGGGAGGTATGGCTCGTTGACCGGCGAGGGCGAGATGCTACTGGAGGCCGTGAGGAGGCTAAGAGCGTGGATTGAGGCCGAGAAGGCCGTGCAAGAAGCCTAGGGTAGCGCAGCCGCGCTATACACGCGCTCCTCTAGTATATACGCTGGATTAAAACCATAGATTTATTTTCTACTCCCAAGTATCTTGTAAGTATGGTGAGCGTCGTGTCCGCCCAGCAGAAGCCCCAGAACGCGGAGCAGTTGAAGAAGCTCCAGGACGAGCTTAGGAGCTTGATGGCGCAGGCGGATCAGCTTAGAGCACAGATCGACACGATAAACACCGTTATAGAGGATCTGTTCGCGGCTGCAGAGGTCCTAGACTATATAACGAAGGAGGGTAAGGGCAAGACGGTGCTAGTGCCCATCGGGGCAGGCAACTTCATCAAGGCTAAGATTGAGGATGTTAGCAGCGTTATCATGTCGGTGGGCGGCAGGCTTAGCATAGAGACTAGCGTGGAGGATGCGAGGAAGGCTATCGAGAATAGGATTAGCATCCTGGAGAGGGTTAGGCTAGACCTGCTGAGGAAGCTCGAGGAGGTCAACAGGAGGATTAATGAGATACTCCCTAAGGTCGAGGAGCTGGCTCGCGCACAAGCGTAAAACCCGAATCCTGTTTTTAAACAAGCCTCGCAGTTGTAGGGGTGGTTTGCTCTGAGCACCTCACCCCTGCTCCGCTTACAAGAGCTGCTCGTAGAGCTTAGGAGCGTGGAGTCGAAGCTGCGTGAGCTAGAGGTGCGGGAGGTGGAGTTGAGGGAGGCTTTGAGGCTCGTGGAGGAGGGTAAGGCGAAGAGCGTCTATAGGGTGTTCGGCGGCAGGGTTGTGGTGGAGCTTGATCCGGGTAGGGCGGCTGACATGATACGAGAGGAGTTGGAGTTGACCAGCGTGACTAGGGAGAGGCTTGAGAAGAGGAGGGAGGAGCTCCTCAGGGAGATTAAGAGGCTTGAGGAGGAGCTGAAGCTGAGGTAGCTCTACCTCCCCTGTATCCTCTCTGGCCGCCACCTGGTACCATACGCTATGAGACCATAGTGACCGTCCACAATAACCCTCCGGAACACCGCCTCGACACGCAGCCCTGGCCGCGCTTCAGAAGCCTCAGTCAGCATAACCGCTAGCCTCGTCCCATCCTCCAGCCTAACAATACCGTATGCTAGGGGAGCCTGGTCTCGCATCTCCTCAGGCACCTGGTAGACTATGGTGTACTGCTCCAAGACGCCCCTGCGCGGGAGAGTATACCTCTCAACGTTCTTTGAGCCACAGCGTGGGCATCGGGGAGAGTAGGGGAAGAAGGCTAGCCCGCAATCCCTGCACCTCCCCCCAACAAGCCTATAGTGGCTCTCCCGGAGCCTCCATACGCGGGCTGGCGAGACGAGGGGCTTCAAGCCTCCAGGCCTCCATACCTTAAAGGCTCTGGGCTGGTTTAAAGAGGCCCGTGAGGACCGCCTGAGTCTCTGAGGGCGTGATGAGCCCTTGCACTCGCCGAGGCGCGGTGACGAGCTAGACGTCTGCTATGCTGCCCCTAATCTCTACCCCCAGCTTCTTGGCCAGCTCTGCAGCCCTCTTCCTAACAGCCGGTGCCACCAGGAGAAGCTTTGGTTTAACACCCGTAACCTTCTCGTATAGCTTGCCAAGGCGGTATAGCTCCGCGACATCGCTCTTATCGGCGGAGGCCTTATACTCCACGAGGATGTGAGTACCGTCTCTTATCAAGACGTCGACCTCGACTACAGCAGGGTGCCCGTAGACTATGCCCTCGCTGTCATAGTACTCCCACTTCTCCACACGATACTCTCTCAACAAGTCCTCCACTAGGAACTTCACAGCCTCGCGGAAAGCATCCTCGGTGAACACCCCGTACCTAAACCCGATGGCCGTTATCCTAGCCGTCAGCTCCGAGACAGCCTCGGACAACTTCCTGATGGCCTCGCCCTGCGCGATGATCTGCTCTTGTAGCGCTCTTATTGCTCTGCTGTGCTCCTCTAGCCTCTCCTCAACCCTCAACA
>CAZTIR010000009.1:0-7030 GCA_964613695.1 uncultured Desulfurococcales archaeon
TTCCCGGCGCCGTTCGGCCCCATGAGGTAGACAACCCTACCCTCCGGCACCTCGACGCTAACGCCATCGAGTATGCGGGTGCCGTCAACCCTAACACTCAGCGACCTAACCCTAAGCACGGCCCCGCAGCACCCCCTACCATCTCGTATACCGTCGCATCGTTAGATTAGGGTACCCTAACTCCTGTAAATAAGCTTGTGACGGGTACTCACCCGGGAGGTTCCCCGTGGAGAATAGCAGAGTGGGCACGACGAGCACACCCATCTCCCTAGACGCCCTCCTCGCACGCGCCTGGGGCTGCGGCGAGAGGATATGCGTGGCAGTTGTGAAGCCGCCGTGCCTCCCCCTAGAGGCTAGGGTGGTGGACAAACCCCTCCTCGAGGATAGGCTCGAGAGGCTTCTCGGCGACTGCTGGGCTCTCGAGGTTAGGGAGGGCAGGGTTGAGGCGGACGAGCCCCTAGCCGCCCTAGCGGCGCCATGCGACAAGCCCGTCGCCGAGGCCGTCTCGGAGGCTCTGAGAGCCCCCGGGGTAACAGTGAAGTGCCTGTAGGCGGTCCCGGCGTGCTACCGGGTTGTGAGGAGCTGTCCGGTTGCACCCGAGTGGTGAGGAGAACCCCCCTTCGCCGAGCCCCAATCCGGTAAGCAGATGATAATAGTTAGGCATTCGAGGGGTTTTATGGCAACTGATAAAACTGTGTAATTAAGACTCTCTCCTTGCGGGCGTGGAGAGTGTATAGGCTCTCACCTGCACAGAGGGAGGTTCTGGAGGCCCTCGTAAAACTCTACGACAAGTACCGGCGCCTGATAAAGAGCAAGGAGATAGCCGAGCTTGTGGGCCGCGACGAGGGCACGGTGAGGAACATCATAGCCGGGTTGAAGAGCCTCGGCCTCGTAGAGTCTAAGACGGGGCCGAGCGGCGGCTACATGCCGACCCTCAAGGCTTACGAGGTGCTACGCGGGATGATGGCGGCGGAGGTCCCGGTGCCTATACGCAAGAATGGCCGCCAGCTCAACATAGTGGTCACGTCGGTCGAGCTCATAGATGTGCTTAACCCGGAGGGCATACGCGCGGTTCTACGAGTGCAAGGAGACGTCGAGGACCTATCGCCAGGCGACCGTATAAAGATAGGGCCCATGCCCTACACCAGGCTCGTCATAGAGGGTAGCGTGGCGCACGTCGACCGGTACAGCAGGCAGGTTAGTGTCAAGGTCGAGAAGGTTACGAGCATACCACGCGAGAACGTGGGGGCCATAGCGACGCGCAACATAGTAACTCTCAGGCCCGACATGACGATACGAGAGGCGGCGGCTACGCTAGTAAAGCACGGTATACGCGGAGCGCCGGTGGTCGACGAGGAGGGGCGCCTGCTCGGAATAGTAACCATGGCTGATATCGCGAGAGCCGTGGCCGAGGGGAGGCTCGACGCCAGGGTCAGCGAGTATATGAGCAGGGACGTGATAACAATACGCGAGGATCAGGATATACTCGACGCTATTAGGCTCATGCAGCGCTACAAGATAGGAAGGCTGATAGTAACCGATATCCACGGGCGCCTGGTAGGCATAGTAACGAGGACCGATATACTACGCTTCGTCTCCGCTCTGGAGGAGTAGGGGCTCCGATAAAGGAATCCTCATCATGCGCTCAGCCTGGGGAGTATTCTTCACAGCCTTCCACCGACTTGATAACATTCTGTAGGATTAACCTTTTGGCTAGAAGACCACGAGCCTATACAACGGTGTGGCCGTATGGCAGAGAGCCCCCTACGCAGGGTGCTAAGCGACTTCGCGCGCATAGAGGGCGTTAGAGGCATAGCAGTAGTCTCCAAGGACGGCTTCGTAATAGACGCCGTGGTCCCCGTCGGCGGCCTAGACCTCGAGGCATTGGCGGCAATGGTGATGACAGTCTACGGTGCCGGCGAGAGGCTGGGCGAGGAGCTGAAGCTAGGCACCGGCGAGATGATAACAGGCGAGTACCAGAACGGCATAGTCCTAATCTATGATATAGGCGATGCGATAGTGAGCGTCGTAGCCGAGAAGAGCGCGATACTGGGTAGGATACGCTACGAGCTCAAGAGACAAGCGCCACGCATAAAGGCGGCCCTCTAACCCCCCTACACGCTGCGGCCGGGGGTTGAGGAGTTAGCCCCAGGGCTCGCAGCGACGAGGGGATGAGCGGGCGAGGGACAACCGACCCCGCCACGAGCCACACTTTTAGCAGCATCTACCCGCACTCGCCTCTATGAGGCTCCGTGATGCCGCCGCATCGGATATCACGGGCGGAGGGATAATTCCCGTCTCGCGCCTAGCTCCTTTATGGCGCCGGTGAGGAGCTGTCGCCCACTCTGAGAGGTGATGTGGTCAGCCTGGCCCCGAGGCCCAAACCCTCATTAGCCTATCAACGTATGTATTATCACCTCCTAGGGTATGAGTGTGGCGGTTAAAAGGTATAGGAGCGTCAGCGGCATCATAGCCGCCCTCATAATACTCCTCATGTTCGTCGGGATAGTATTGGTGTACTACCAGTTCATCCAGGCCCAGCAGAGGGTGTTCAGCATCCAGCGCGAGGCAGCCCGCCTCCAGGAGAGGCTCGCAGCCATCTCGAGGGCCGTGCTCCTATACTACACGGTGTACAACCAGAGCACGAGCTACATAGCGGAAATCGTGGTCGAGAACCGCGCCTCGAGCCCGGTCACCGTGAGTAACCTGCTCCTAGCCTACAGCTACGCTGGGAAACCCTACGCGATAGTCGTCATAGGGAACGAGACCGACTCGGACGCGCCCCGGTTTAGCCAACTAGCCCAGCTTATACAAGAGTTGGCGGGCGTAACCCCAGACATCAACCTAACGCTCGTGCACGTGGACGGCACCAACGAGAGCCTCGAGAGCCTGCCAGCCACCATAGCGCCGGGTGAGAAACTCATCGTCGATATAGGCCCTCTGCCCCTCGACTTCCGGATACTGAGCATCGAGGCCGAGGCCACGCTAGCCCTGCCAGGGGGTGCGCTAGCAGCCACCATAATAACGCCGAAGTACGCTCAGCCCGTCGCAGTGTCTACTACTGTAGCGCCCGCAGTCGCTGCTGGAACGGGGACGGGGCAGCAGGTTCTCTTTGACGTCGTCACGTGGGTGTATGGCGTGCCCCTCCAGATCAAGTGCCTCTACGACCGCTACAACTGGCCAGTGGCCGTCGCAGTGAACTTCACGGCTCTCGGCGTGGACTACACGGTGGACCCCCTGGGCATCAGGGTGCTAGACCTCGACAACAACGTCTACGTGCCGGTCAACGCGACGAAGGTCGGGGACAACTACTTCATCATAGTCTTCCCCCTCACCTGTAAAGCCGGCGAGCTCAGGAACTTCACGATATACGCGGCCGGCGGTCCACTGAGCCATCCCGAGGGCTTCTACCCGGTGGGGCTGGCTAGGCTATGGGATAACACGGTGACGCTCGAGCAGGGTGTCAACGTGTACCAGGCTGGCGACACCACCTACTATTATCTCCTTGAGGCTCCCAGCGGCTACCTAGACCCCCTCACCGAGACCGAGCTGGAGGGCTACGAGCAGCTGGCGCCCGAGGACACTAACGTCACGCTGACGCAGCCCATACCCTACTACGACGTGAACCTCACAACCCTCTACATCTGGAGCGACGTGAGGCTAAACGAGACGCAACCCGTGGACACCGGCCCGAGCATAACGGGCCTGGCTAGCAGCTACCACTCGGCGGCGGTGGCTTGGGTGAGCGGCTGGAAGTACTATATATTGATAAACTATACGAACGAGCCCTTCCCAGGCTACACGGCCCAGACGCTCAGCAACATACTCGTCAACGTCTCGACGAAATACCTGCCCAGTAGTATAGTGAGCCACTTGTTCGCCCACGCTAGGAGCGACGGGGGAGACATAATCTTCGTGGACCTGGACACCGGCCAGATACTGCCATTCCTAACCGTAAAGTGGGACCCCGTGGCGCAGGAGGCAGAGTGGCTTGTGAAGATACCGGGCCCCATAAGCCCCGGCCAGACGATACACATAGCACTCTACTACGGCAACCCCAGCTACGACGCGAGCGTAAAGACCCGGGTAGACCTCCCACAGAACCTCGACTACGTCTATCAGTTCCTCAGCGATATACAGCCGCCCTCGATACACGGCTACGCCTACAACTACACATTCGCAACGCTACCAGTCAACACCTGGACAGAGACACTGGCGGCCACAAACTACCCCCAGCCAAACGCCACAGCCTCAACACTAAACACTCCAAGCACCCCACTACCCGCCGGCGTAACATTCCCGTTCTTCGGGGTGGCCTATGACACTGGAGACTGGTATGCAAACGCGGCAGGCTACCTAGACTATGATAATCAGGTCTGGACTAGCATAGACTTCGCGTATCCGGGTCCGGGTGGCGGCGGTAGCCCGGGGAGCGCTAACGCGGCTGAAATAGAATTGTACTACAACACGAGTTATAGCGATGCGCTAGGCTCCGGTCTGCTCGTACGCTATAACCTCACATTCCTATACGTGTTGACGTTCTTCGGTTTCACGATCTCGCAGAATGTCGTAGCCCAGGTCAATGGTAGCGTAGTGATGTACACTAATGGCGTTGTTCGCCTGGTTTACGGCGGTGTGTACGTGAACCCCGCCTATACTGAGCCCGTGGTCCAGATAGACGTGTCTAACAGCACCTACGGTAGTAGCGCGACGCGAATGACGGTGGTATACGATGTCGTGCCGGTAGACCAGCTTAGCTACCACGACGATGTGCTCGCTATACCTTACTTCGTGCTGCCGGCCCAGATACCCGCCGAGTATAACTTCGCGATACCCGTGTACAACGCGACGCTCGACGCGAATACTGTAGCTCTTAAGGGGTACTCGGGCGACGGGTTCACCGTCTACCATTGGAGGAGTTACACGGGCGTCTACTCCGCCGGGTTCGATGTCGCCGCGTGGTTCAGCTGGGCTGGTGACGTACTCCTAACGATATACCAGGTGCCGCTGGAGGCGGGGGGTGCGAGGCTCAACTATACCATCGGCTTTGCCCCGGGTGTTGCCGGCGACCCGGGCATCGTGGTGGAGTCTGACGCGGATGGTGTCGCCAACACCCTGAACCTAACCGCCTATGCTACGGGGGTTGTCGCTCTGCCGCCTAAGGAGCTGCTGCTCCTAAGGTATAATGGCAGCTACATCGTGTATCTCGGAAAGGCTAGCCCGGCGTACCCGTGGGTTGTTGGCTGGCTTCATGGCCTCCGCGTGCTAATAGAGAACCCGAACAACTTCGACATCCAGAATTACGTGGTGCGCGTGGTGTTGGGTGCAGATAACCTCACAAGCGACTACCTGTCATCCCCCTACTTCGGCCAGGATATCAGGGTCCTCGACGCCAGCGGCAACCGCCTCCCATTCTACGTCTCCTACTATAACGTCTCGGAGCCGCTCATAGTACTCTGGGTGAAGGTGCCATACCTGCCGGCCAACAGCAACACCACCATCTACATCTACTACTACGCGGTGCCTCCGACCGGCGTCACTGTGAGAGATGATAGCAACCCCTACGCGACCTTCATAGCGTACCTGGGCGTCACGCCGGGCGTGTGCCCCGAGTGGCAGGTGTATAATGTGAGCGCGACATACCAGTGTAGTAGCGTGACCATAGGCGGTTACCCGGAGATACTCGAGGTGAACGCCAGCCTGGGTGCAGGCGGGCTTGTGAGGTTCTACAACACGTCGAGCTTCATACCAAGCGGCGCCTATGGCTACGAGTATAGGGCTGTTGTGATACCCATGGCGCAGAACGTGGAGATAGACGTTGGCGTCGAGCTGGTGCCAGCTGGCAGCGAGACCAGCAACCCCTACGCGGCCGGCAGCTACGCGGTGATATTCGGGTCCGCGGGGCTCGCGAGGCTGGTCGGAGGCTCCGTCTACACCACGTGGGACCAGGGTACAGTCTCCTACACGGTTAACGAGGCGTATCTTGTGGTGATACGCGTCAACCAGACGACGATGCAGACGCTCGTCTACAACAGCACCGGCTCGCTGGTAGCCTCTGCGACGGACACGGGTCTCGACATAACCTCGGCTCTAGAAGCCGCGATAGTGTCGTATAGCTCTGCGGGAGCTAACGCGGTCTACGGGCTGCTGCCAGACCTGGTGGAGCCAGGCGTCTACGTCTCCAGAGGCTGGTGGGTGAGGCCCTGGGTTTACAACGAGCCGCACCCCGTGAGCGCGCTGCTCCTCTCCTAGACAATCTCGTCCTCCAAGCCTTTTTTCAAGCCTAGATTATCCTCCCCTCGCGGCTATCCACGCACTTGGGATAGATTGTGAGGGTCTGGAGGCCGCGCATCTACTGGTGCTCTTGTGGTGACGGTGGCTTCCCGGCGGTGGACGCCAGGGTCTGCGTTGAGGCTGGGTGTGAGGCTCTCGAGGTCTATGGGGCTCGTGGCGACCCGTTGCCGGTCACCAGCGGGTTCTGGGGATGGGTTCGTGAGGGTCTCTCGAGGAGCCTCGGGCTCGGCGAGGGTGAGGCTTCTAGACTCGCTCCCGGCGGTCCAGCGGTGCGCGTGAAGACAGAGGCTGTTGAGGTCGCGTGGCTCCTAGTCTATAACGGTGGTGTTGCAGGTGTCCTCGAGTACGACTGGTTCGCCGGCGGCTGGGTCTTCTCGCCGCGGGGGTGGCTGGCTAGCCTCCTCTACCGCGAGAGGCTCGGGTATACTGGTGTTCTCCGCGTCAGGGCTAGGAGGGGTGACGTTCTCCCCTGGAGCGTGTACAGCGGCGAGGCTTCTAGCGAGCTCGGCTCCCGGATAGTTGCCCGTGACGAGACCGGGCGTATAGTGGTGCTCGTGGTCGAGAGGGAGGGTTTGAGGGTTGAGCACATAGAGGCTTACAGGGAGGAGGCCGAGTGGCCTAAACCGGGCCCCGGCTGGGACCGGGTCTATAGGCTACACTGGGAGGCTCGCGTCGAGAGGCTCTACGAGGAGGCCAGGGCTTGGCTTGAGAAGCTCCTAGCCGAGCACGGGTCGAG
>CAZTIR010000009.1:7130-32693 GCA_964613695.1 uncultured Desulfurococcales archaeon
CTAGAGTCGCCGGGTAGGGCCGAGCAGGGTAGGCTCTCGAGGAGCAGGGGTGCTGGCGGCGGTCTCGTAGCCTCGCCGCTCTACGAGTGGACGGCTCTCGACGTCTTCGCCGCCGTGTGGGCCCGGGGGCTCCCCCTGAACCCCCTCTACGAGGAGGGATTCGAGAGGGTAGGGTGCTTCAACTGCCCCTCCCAGAGCATACCAGAGCTCAGAGCCTCCTCGAGGATAGAGCCGGAGAAGTGGAGGAGGTGGGTGGAGTACCTCCGCTCCTACGCCGAGAGCCGCGGGCTGCCCGGGGAGTGGCTCCGCTACCACCTCTGGAGGTGGAGGTTCAAACCCCCCAGGAGGGTCGCGGAGGCGGCCAGGAGGCTCGGTGTACGCTGGGATAGGCTCGTCGAGAGGACGTGGGTCACCCGGGTCCTCGAGGCTGGCGGCGAGGTGTTAGCGGTCAGGCTCTACACCGAGGCTGGGAGGAATGCGAGCCTTAGCGACGTTAGGCTCTTGGCCCCAGCCGTTGGGGCGCTTTGGACTATAACACCGACCCATATAGTGGTGAAGCCCTCCAAGCACTCCATGATAACGTTCTACGAGGGCGGCGAGGTGTACGTGGAGTCTCCTAGCCTAGAGGAGGTGGAGGAGCTGGCGGAGAACGCGGTAAGGGTGGTCGCAGCGGCTGCTACGTGCACAGGGTGCATGCTCTGTGTGGAAGCCTGCCCCAACGACGCTATCCGGGTGTTGGAGGCTAGGAGGCCCGTGGTTGATGTGAAAAAGTGCGTGGCTTGCGCGAAGTGTGTCCGCGTCTGCCCCCTGGCCAGCCTAGCACTTCTCTCGGAGAGGGTGGGGCTGCAGGCTAGCATAGAGGCTCGCATGGAGAAGTTTAAACGAGGCCATTGACGTAGAGGAGGAGGTAGACGCCGGCAGCCATCATCACAAGCCCCCCTATCCTGTTAAGCAAGTCCGTCTTCGCCAGCAGCTTGTTGGCTATAACAGCCCCCATCCTGGAGCTCGCGTATAGCACTGCGCCCAGCGAGCCACCGAGGCCTAGCGCGAAGCCCAGCGCCACCCCAGCGCCGAGCGCCAGGCTGCCCGCCCCCAGTGCTAGGAGGAGGGCTCCGGCGACCAGGGGGAGTGTGCACTGGAGGGAGAGGAGGCCGTAGAGCGTGCAGAAGCCCAGGAGACCCTTCCGGGCTATCCTCGCTGTAGCCGCCTCCATGGGCACCCCCAGCACCAGTCCTAGGCCGAGGCCTAGGACGGTCACCGCCACGGCCGGCATGAGGATATCGTGTATCGCTGAGGCCACGCTGCCGGCGGCCACGAAGAGCACCGCTATGGCTAGGCCTCCTGCCGCCGCGGCTAGCCCGCAGAGGGTGCAGGAGGAGGCGCTGAGCCCCCTGGCTAGGGCGGCCGTGCTCGTGATGTAGGTTATGAGTAGTGGTAGGACGCAGGGCGAGAACGCCGAGAGCACGCCTGCTACCACAGCAGCGGCTATCATGAGAGACGCTGCTATAGAGCCGGAGGAGAGCCTCGCCGCCGTGACACTCTTGGCCCGCCCGCCGCTCTTGCCGCTAGCTATGTTCCTCAGGTTGGCCTCGGCGGTGGAGATTATCCACTCTTTGATAGCCTCTACGGGATTGGGGACGAACTCGGGGCCGAAGTCGGCGTAGCCTTTCACCGAGACGGGCTTACCCTTCACGAAGAGGATGAAGGTGGGGGTCTCCTCCACACCATACCGGCGGAAGATCGGGTCGGTAGCCGGCCCGTACATCACGTGGTTTACGGAGACGTTGACGCCGAGCTGCTGCGAGAGCAGCGGCGCCATGACCTCCACCTGGTGCCAGTAGGGGTAGAGGCGTTTACAATGCGGGCACGTGGGCGACTCGAACATCACGGCCACGACGGTATACTCGCGTAGCGTCTGGTTGAACTGGAGCGGGTTCTGTATCGCGTAGACGTCCCCAAGACCCCCGAGGTAGTAGCTCTTAACATCCTCGAGGTGCAAGATGAGAGCGTAGCTCACCACCACGGCCGCCAGGAGCACAGCGGCGAGTATGACGCCAGCGTGCCTCTCCCTCGTGAACCTCCTATAGTCGAGCCTCATCGAGCGCCTCTTGCTGCGTCCACCGAGCGACACCATGCTAGCCACGCACCCTCAAGAAGTTGAGCATAATCAACACTCTATTATAACACCTGTGCGGGGGCTTACTCTCTCCACGCCACCGGGGCTAGGCTAAACACCTCGCAAGCGCCTAGTAGTAGTACGGTGCCGTGGCTTGAAACCAGCCCTCCTAGTAGTCGATATGCTCGAGGTCTTCGTGAGGGGTAGGCTGAGGGCGGAGGGAGCCGAAGAGATAATACCAAACATACGCAGGCTCCGCGACGCATTCCACGAGGCGAACCTACCAGTGGTATACACTAACGACGCCCACTACCCCTTCGACTTCGAGGTGCGCCACTGGGGCCCTCACGCCCTGAGGGGCAGCGAGGAGGCCAGGGTTGTGAAGGAGCTGGAGCCAACAGAGAAGGACTTCATCGTGCTCAAGAGGAGGTATGACGCGTTCTTCGCCACAGATCTCGACCTCCTCCTCCGCGAGCTCGGGGTGGATACCGTCGTACTGACTGGCGTAGCCACGGACATATGCGTCCTCCACACGGCCGCCGGGGCCTTCTTCCGCGGCTACAAGGTGATAGTAGCGGAAGACGGCACGGCGGGCGTGACGAGGGAGAGGCACAAGCTGGCACTAGACTACATGAGGCAAGTGTACGGAGCCGAGGTGATGAAGACCGACGAGATCATAGAGAGGGTTGTTCGGAGGGCCTCCGCCGAGGCTCGAGCGTGACATCCACGAGGCCTCTCTCGTATAGTTTTCTGAGAACCTCCCAGACGCGCCCCCCGAGCTTCTCCTCGAGCTCGCTCACACGCCTCCTACCCTGCACCACCGCCGCCAACACCTCGACCTCTAGCTGCTCTAAGCCAAGCACCCTCGCTATGCTCTCTAGGAGCGCGTTGGGCTCCGGAAGCTCCTCTATAATCCTCCATGCCTCGGCGACACCCTCGACCGTGTTAGAGCGGAGTAGCCTGCCAGCCTTCTCCACCGCCTCGAGTACGCTTCTCAGCCTCTCATCCGCGACCCCCGTGTGGCGTACAATAGCCTCTATTACCGTGTAGCCCTCTAGCCGCTTCTCTAGAGAGCCTCGCAGCTCTTCCGCAACCTCTCTAACCATTCGCTCAAGCTCCTCTATCTCCGCTTCAGCCTTCTCCACTATCTCACGGTGGTTTGAGACTACCTTCTCGAGGAGTGCTAGAGCCTCCTCGAGGCTCTTAGGCTCGGGTTGCAGCAGGGTTAGCTCCTGGAGGCTCTTCTCGAGGAGGCTTGCCAGAGACTCGCCCTCATCGATTATGCTTGCAAGCCTCTTCTCGGCCTCGAGCATGGGATTGAGGCTGAGGAGCCTCCTAGCCTGGGCTGTGACAGCCTCGACTCTACCCCTAAGCGCCTCAACCCTCTCCTTCAGGGCTTTAACCTCGTCTAGGAGAGTCTCGATCCTCGACACCCTCTCTCGCAGCGCGCTCGCATCTACGAGGCCGAGCCAAGCCTCCAGAACCTCTGCGTAGAAGCGGCCTATGTCGGCGTCGCTAGCCAGGTCGTATGAGGCTCTCTTCCCGAGCTTAGGGAGGCGCTCGGGGACCGGCACGAGCCTCGCTACTAGCCTGCCGAGGGGCCCTCTCTCCTCCAGCCTCTCCCTGTACACTCGTAGCTCGTCCAGGCTCCTCCTCGCCTCCTCCACAGCCCTGCCCACGCGCGTCTTGAGGTTCTCGAGTCTCGAGGCTATCTCGTTGAGCCTCTCGGTCAGCGTCTTTAGGCCTATCTCCTCGGCTATATACCACCACTTGTAGCTGCTGCAGTACTGGTCGCTCCGGTAGTAGAAGGGGAACCTCTCCTCACTCATCCTCTCCCATAGTCTCCTCATCCTCTCCTCTACCTGGCTCCTCGTAAGCCTCTCCTCGAGGAACCTCCTCGCCTCCTCTAGGGCCCTCGCCGCCTCATCGAGCACGCTGCACCTGAGCTCAACCCCCTCGGCTATGTAGGAGTCGACGCTAGCCTGCAGGGATTCGAGGAGAAGTCTAACCCTATTGATATTCGTCTCCACGCCGTGCAACAGGAGCCTTATACCCCGGTCAGCCGCGTGTATGAGCTGCAAGTGCCTCGAGTACCTGTTACACTCGCGGGGCTCTAGCCTCCCGAGCTGCTCGCCCGCGCCAAGCACCTGCCATAGTAGTTTACGAGCTGCTTCAGAGAGCCTCATAGCCTCGTAGGACTCGCCCAGCTTCTCGGCAAGGCTCAACCTGTCGCGAATAGCCTCGACCACCTCCCTCGTCAGCGAGACCCGGAACCCGCGCTTCTTGGCGAAAACCAGGTAGCCAAGCTTCTCTATGAAGTCCTTTTCAGTGCTCATGGTCTTGTCGAGGAGGCTTCTCACCTCGGCTATCCTCCTGCTCACATCCGGCACCGAGAGTATGACGCCACCCCTTCTCGTGTACTCTAGTAGGCCGAGCTCCACCGCAGACTCTACTAGCGCCTTGAGAGCGTAGCCGCCGCTAGCGTCTATGAAGCGCTTAGCCACCTCCTGCAGCTCCAGGGGGCCGCGCGAGAGTATAGAGTAGAGGCGTTTGAGGTACTGGGAGCGTCTCGGGGTTAGGCGCACGTGTCGCAAGCCCCTATCGTACTCCACGAGGTTGAGGGCTTCGAGGCTAGTGATGTACTTTGCTAGCTCCTCGGCAGACTCTATATCCGCGCTTAGCAGGCTCCTCCTAGCCCCTATCCTGAGGTGCCTCCGCACTCCATCATCTATCGAGGCGTAGACCTCGCCGATGTTGGCCGCCTCGCCCTCCAGCCTCTCCGGGTATAAGCTAAGCCACCTAGCCGCCTCGACAAGCTCCTCGGGGCTCCTAACCCTACCCTCCCTATCCCTCAGCGCGCTCGGGAGCAGTATGCCCACGGATCTTAGCCTCTCCACGGCATCGTCGGATAGGCGGTCTAGCTGGTGCTCCTCGGCGATGCGGGCCAGCAACTGGTACACCCGGGGCCCTTCGATGCCATAGTCTCTCGTCGAGGGCTCCTCGAGTATACGGTGCAGCAGCTCCACGAGCTTATCGGGCTGAACTCCCTTACTCGAAGCCCATACACCGAGAGCGGCTAGGCGGAGGGCGGCGCTCCTAGTCAAGGGTATGAGGATTACGGGTGCGTTTATCCTGGCCTCAGCCTCTCTAACGACCGTGTTGGCTTCGGGCGGGGCGCCGATAGAGTAGAGCACTACTAGATGCTCGCCCCTGTAAACCTCCTCCAGCCTCTCCGCGGCGTCCTGCGAGTAGGCTGCAACGAGGAGCCTAAGCTCCCTCGGGACGAGCACCTCGACGCCAAGCACGTTGACCGATGCGGGCCTGTCACGGGGAGCCACCGAGAGGCGCGTGTACTCGTCTCTCGTCTCCTCAACCCTCAGTGTAGAGCTGCTCATGCCCATGCGGAGCGCGAGCCTATGCGCTACGAGTGCCGTTAGACCAGGGAGTATCTTCGAGGCTTCTAGCCTCCTCGCCTCCCTCCAGACCCTCAGCCTGTACCTCCTCTCCACAAACTCCAGGAGCATTATCTCGTGGGTGAAGACGTACCTCGAGTATATGTGGAAGGGTACTAGGAGGCCCCTACCAGCCTCTCGGAGGACGCCCGCCTCGACTAGCCTCCTCACAACCTCCTCTAGGAGCTCGCCATACTCGCGGCTACCTATACGCTCTCCCAGCTCGGCTTCAGCCTCCTCGAGGTAGGGGAGCGTCACGCAATAACCGCCGTCGCTGCAGAACCCCGTGTAGGGGTCGAGGAGCTCCCGGTAGGCGCGCAGGGGGTCTCCTATCTCGCGTAGGAGGGTCTCGAAGCTGGGGTCCTTCTCGAGCTCGGAGACCACAGCCATAAACGCGTTCATGAACGAGGGCGGGTCCACGACTATCCTGTAGAGCCTGGCTCTCCTCGCGAACCCCCTCCTCGCGAGGAGCCTGGAGGCGCCCCTGGCTATCGCGTCTATATCCTCCACTCTCACGCCGTGGCCGGATAAGAGGAGCATCCTGCACGCTTTACGCCCCTCTCCCCCCGCCTCGGGGGGTAGGCTCTCCACGCACCTCTCCTCCAAGGCCTCGTACTCGTCGCTTATCAGGACGCGCTCGTTAAACCCCTCAACGTTGACCTCTATGATGCTCATAACGTCCACGGCGTTATCCAGGGTGAGCTTCTCTGAGCCTCTCTCGCACCTGGAGCGCAGGGCGTGCACTAGAGTATTCACGGCTCTCTCGAGGGCCCCCGGGAGCCCCATCGAGGCTGCAAGCACCGGGTTGAGGAGCGAGAGGGGTTCGGCAAGCTCCTTCACCCCAACTCTACCGCCGTAGACGTAGTCGACCAGCTTCTCGAGGAGGTATGCAGCCTCTAGCTTCGTGAGCCTCCTGAGCTCGACCGTGTATGCTCTACGCGCTATACGGGGCCATATGCTAGAGGTCTCGCCTCTAGAGTGGAGCACCTGGTACGCGGCTCTCGAGACGGCTATGCCTAGGTGTAGTCTGCGCTCAAGCCCGTAGCTCTGCAACAGCCTCGACTCGACGTTCATGAGGTGTAGGAGCGCCTGCAGTATCTCGATGACACGCTCCCTGTTCGTATCGAACCTCGCAACAATATCCTCAAACTCGTCGACGTACACTAGTATAGGCTCGTCTCCGCTCTCCTCCAGCCTCTCGAGGATAGACGACATGACCGCGTCGATACTCGCGCCGCCGACGACACCCTCGTGGAGCGAGCAGGCTATCGCGTAGACGAGCGCGTCGCTCGGCTCTAGGCCCAGTCTCCTACCCTCATCGAAACACTCGAAAACCCGGAGCGCGGTCACGTGGACGCTACGGCACCCGTGAGCAGTGCACCAAGGCTCCACCACACCCTCGTATATAGCAGTCTTTCCCTCACCCCAGTCGCCTACAACAAGGAGAACCTGGGGCCTCTCAGCCCTCCTAAGCCCCTCGAGGAAGGCCAACACCTTGTCTATTACGGGCTTGACGCTCGGCAAGCTCCTCGTGAAGGATAACGTGGTCCTAGCCTCCCGCGCCACCTCGCTAAGGCTTCTAACAGGCTCGGGCAGAGCGCATGACATAGCAGGCCTTACCCTCAAACCCGCGTTATACTCGAGCACCACCCCCGGATTAGGGAAAGCCCCGATAACCAGCCAGGGTGCGTTATGGCGATGGTGTTACCCTCCACTCCCCGCCCGGTCTGGTTTTCAACTGGGGCTTCTGGGAGGCTCGTGGGGTGGTGAAGGTGGCGCTGAGACCCGAGGATATTAGGACGATTCTCGTCGTGGGCGCTGGCGTGATGGGCCATGGCATCGCCCAGGTATTCGCGATGAACGGTTACCGAGTGAGGCTCGTGGACATCAAGGAGGAGTTCCTGAAGAGAGCCCTTGAGAGGATACGGGCTAGTCTCGAGAAGCTCGCCTCCAAGGGCCAGCTGAGGGAGAGCGTAGACGCGGTGATGTCGAGGATTGAGACGAGCACCGACCTGCGCTCGGCGGCCCAGGGCATAGACTTTATGGTCGAGGCTGTGCCCGAGAAGCTCGAGATAAAGAGGAGCGTGTTCAAGACGGTCGACGAGGTTGCCCCTCCCCACGCGATACTGACGACCAACACGAGTAGCATACCGATAACCGAGATCGCGGAGGCCACTAGCCGCCCGGAGAAGGTCGCGGGGATGCACTTCTTCAACCCGCCCCAGATCCTCAAGCTCGTGGAGGTGGTTAGGGGGGCCAAGACCAGCGACGAGACCGTGGAGACCATAGTGGCGCTCGCGAAGAGGATCGGGAAGGAGCCCGTTGTAGTCAGGAAGGATGTGCCGGGCTTCATAGTGAACCGCGTCATGGTGAGGATTCTGAACGAGTCGTGTAGGCTTGTCGAGAAGGGGGTCTACACGATGGAGCAGGTTGACGCGGCGCTGCGTTTCAAACTGGGCTTCCCGATGGGCGCTTTCGAGCTAGCCGACTACATCGGGCTCGACGTGCTCGTAGACCTCTCAAAGAACATGATATCGCGTGGCTTCAAGATGACCCTCTGTAGCCTCTTCGAGGAGAAGGTTAAGGAGGGTAAGCTGGGCGTTAAGAGCGGCGAGGGGTTCTACAGGTACCCGGGTCCGGGTAAGTTCCTCAAGCCGAGCCTCCCGCCGCGGGCGGCGAAGAGGGTGGACTACATCAGGATGGTTGACATGGGTGTTAATGAGGGCGCATGGCTTGTCGAGAACGGCGTGGCGGACCCGGGCGACGTGGATAAGGCTACTGTTCTGGGCTTGAACCTGCCCATGGGGATACTGGAGCTGGGAGACCTCATAGGCTTGGATAAGATAGTGGCGAGCATCGAGGAGAAGAAGGCTACCCTAAACCTGCCCGAGTATGAGCCGGTCAAGCTCCTGCGCGAGAAGGTGGAGAGGGGCGAGACGGGGGTCTCGGCGGGCAAGGGCTTCCACGAGTACAGCGTGGCCAGGGAGAGCTTCGCGGACGGCAAGGTGGTTGCGAGGCTCGAGGGCGAGATAGGCTGGGTTATACTCAACAGGCCGGAGGCTAGGAACGCTCTCACGCCCGAGATGCTTAGGGGCGTGCGACAGGCCATAGAGTCTCTGGTCTCGAGGGGCGCACGCGCGGTAATAATCATGGGGGAGGGTGGCGTCTTCTCCGCCGGCTTCGATGTGAAGAGGATAGCCTCTACGAAGCCGCAGAGAGCGTGGCTAGAGATAGCGGACGAGTTCGCCAAGACCACTAGGCTCATGGAGGAGGCGCCAGCCGCGATAATAGCGGCTATAGACGGGTACGCGCTAGGCGGGGGCCTCGAGCTCAGCCTAGCCGCTGATGTTAGAATCGCGAGCGAGAGGGCTAGCCTAGGCCAGCCCGAGATAAACCTCGGCTTCATACCGGGCGGCGGCGGCACCCAGAGGCTCGTCAAGCACCTCGGAGTGTCTAGGGCATTGTGGCTAGTCCTAACCGGCGACATGATAGACGCTGAGACGGCCGAAGAGTGGGGCCTAGTGGCTGAGGTCGTGCCACACCAGCTCCTAGAGTTCGAGGCGAGGCTCCTAGCAAAGAAGCTCGCCGAGAAGCCGCCCCTAGCCATAGCCGCTGCGAAGAGGGTTGTGAGGGCTGCTGCAGAGTCTAGCCTGGCTGCAGGCCTCGCCGCGGAGGCTGGCCTCTTCTCGGCGCTGCTGGCTAGCGAGGATGCGAGAGAGGGCGTGAAAGCCTTCCTGGAGAAGAGGAGGGCGGCCCGCTTCCGCGGAGAGTAGCGCTACCACTCCTCTCCCTCCTCGCCCTCCTCCTCTTTCTTCTTCTCCAGCCTCCTCTTCGCGAGCTTGACCGCGATGTGTATCGGGAGGTAGACGGCGAAGCCTATGACAAGCATCCCTATGCCGCTCGGATCCGGGGAGATTATGGCACCGAGTATCATGGAGGCGAGGAACACATATTTCATGTTCTTCTCGACGGTCTCGATCCTTATCACCTCGTGCACCAGGAGTATGTAGAGCACGAGTGGTATCTCGAAGAGCAGGCCCGTGGCGGCCGCGAGCTCCAGGGTGAACTCCACGACCTCCGCGACCGAGACGCGTATCAGCACGCTATACCCGTGCGGCACGAAGAACGGGTAGAGGCTCAGCGTAATCCTGTATATCAGAGGCGCTACTATGAAAAGCGCGAACGCCACGCCGAAGGCGAAGAGGCCGAAGAAGGCGGCACTATACCTCTTTATCGCGCGCTTCTCATGCGGGTAGAGCGCTGGCTCGATATACTCCCATATCTCCTTAACCATTACGGGTGATGCTAGCACCAACCCGATGAAGATAGCGGTTGTCAACGTTATCTTGAATACCTCGAACGCATCGGCAGGCATGAGGACGACCTTGTAGGTCTTCCCCATTATGTGGACCTCCCGCGGCACCACGAGTCCCACTATCACTTGAGGCAGTTTGACAACCAGCGGCGTCCAGTACTCGTACGGCAGCGGGACGTCGAAGAAACTGTGAACGGTGGTAGTGTTGCGGGTTAGTGTAGAATTGTGTAGCAGCCTGCACGCGAGCAGGAGGGTGGCATTGGGAGCCGTCGCGTTGAAGCTCTTCACGCTACACGCGAGGAGACCGCGGGCGATAAGCTCGAGTATGGTCGAGTTCATACCCTGAGATGCGTTATGCATGGCATGGTGGAGGAAGGGTATGAAGGGTATCTGGACGTGCGGCAGGTGGCTAGCTATGAGTGACGCCAGTGGAGCAGCGGCGAGGCTCAGGGCGTGTACCAGTAGCTCGATGGCCTGGATGGGGAAGAGGAAGGCGGCCACAGTGCCTATAATGACCGCTATTACTATCCTACGCAGCCTTATGAGCAGCTCTTCGATATGCTCCCATAGGGTCTCCTCCTGCTCCTCGCTCATACTCCATCAGCCGTTCCGCGTCTATCAGCACAAGCACCCCCAACCGTATAAACATGGTGACAAAACACGCTTGCAGCGCGCCGGGGGCTTCAAAACATTCTCGCCACTATGTTTTAACGGGTGGGTTTGCCTCCCCTATCTGGGCGTAGCGTAATGTCATTCCTCAATGGAAATGAGTGGATTATACTACTCATTATCGTCCTCCTCATATTCGGTCCAAAGAAGCTTCCTGAGCTTGCCCGCGGTATAGGTAAGGCTCTCTACGAGTTTAAGAGGGCGTCGCAGGGCTTGATCGAGGAAGAAGAGGAGAGTAAGGCTAGGAGGAGGAGCGTTGAGGTTGTGAGCGAGAGCAAGACCAGCACCAGTGGGGTTAGTGATGAGGAGCTGATACGCAGGCTTGCAGAGAAGCTGGGTATCGAGACGGAGGGTAAGAGCACCGAGGAGCTTAGGAGGGAGGTTATTGAGAAGGCGCGCGAGCTTGAAGAGAAGGAGGCGAAGGCGGCAACCAGAAAGTGAGAACGAACGTATAGTTTCGTGCGCCCATAGCCTCTGGTTGTTCTGGCATGACTGCCCTATGCCGCCTGTATAGCTTGGTCTAGGATTGTTCCACACCTGCTCGGTGCTTGCCTCCTAGCTCTCCGCGGAGGGCGTCCCGCCTCTCGTAAATACCCCGGGTTTTGGGTGAGAGCGGGGGTAGCAGCTTGAAATTCCGCTTCATGGATATCGCCGCCTGCCCTATGTGCCGCCACTTTCCCCTCGAGCTCTATGTCATCGAGACGAGGGAGTACCCGGAGAGGGAGGAGCAGATTAGGAAGCTCCTGGAAGAGTATAAGCCGCCGTTGTGCGAGCTCTACTGCTACAGGCTCCAGCAGCCTATAGGGAAGCCCGTCGAGCAGGCTAAGGAGGAGATAGTGAAGAAGAACCTTTGCCTCGAGTGCCTCAAGGTTGAGGTCGTGACTGGTGTAATCTATTGCCCCAATTGTGGCCGATGGTACCCGATAATCGATGAGATTCCGCGCATGCTCCCAGACGAGCTCAGGAAGAAGGATGAGGACCTGCGCTTCCTACGGAAGTATAAGGATAGGCTGCCGGAGAAGATAGTGAAGGCTGGTAAGCCCTGGAACCTCTCGGAGACTGGAGAGTAACCAAATATCCTCTTTTAAACAGGGTAGCCTCGTAACGGTGTCGTGTGTGGCGCGGAGCTGCCCCGAGGGCTGGATATGCGTAAACCCCGGCATGAGCATAGTGCTTGGAAACGAACTCCTCCTGGTCGAGAGCGTTGGCGTGAACAATATACTCGCCTTTAAGGTCGAGGAGGTGCTCTTCCAGGCTCGTAGCAAGTACCAGCACATCATGGTGGCCAGGATAAAGGATTTTGGAAAGGCTCTGGTGCTCGACGGGCTGATACAGAGTAGTGAGCGAACCGAGTACATCTACCACGAGAGCCTTGTACACCCGGCTATGGTGTTACACCCCTCGCCTAGGAGGGTGTTGATACTGGGCGGTGGCGAGGGGGCCACGCTACGCGAGACGCTGAAGCACAACACCGTCGAGAAGGCCGTAATGGTCGACATAGACGAGATGGTCGTGGAGGTTGCGCGCAAGTACCTGCAGGAGTGGCACCAGGGAGCTTTCGACGATCCGCGCGCCGAGGTGGTGATAATGGATGGTTTCGAGTACGTCAGGAGGGCTAGGGAGGAGGGTAAGAAGTTCGACGTCGTCATCATGGATCTGACGGACCCCTACGGGCCGGAGGTCTCGAAGGGCCTGTATAGCAGGGAGTTCTTCAGCATGCTTAGCGACGTGTTGGTCGAGGATGGCGTCCTCGTGACGCAGGCTGGGAACAGCTTCTTCTACCCCGACGTCTATGACAAGGTGCTCGAGAACATAAAGTCTGTGTTCAGGTACACCGCGGAGTATATGGTGTGGGTGCCGGAGTTCGGCTACGCTAACAACTTCATACTAGCCTCTAAGAGCTATGATCCGCACTCGCTAACCGCTAGTGAGGTTGATGAGAGGCTCCGCGAGAGGGGTGTGAGGACGAGGCTCTTCAGTGGCAACTACTACGAGGCGCTTATGAAAATGCCTATTATAAAGGGCTAGCGTCTCGAGGCCGCTATCTCGAGGACTAGTTTCTTCAACTCCTCGGCTATCCTCTGCGCCTCCTCCCTACTCCTAGCCTCCACCATAATCCTTAGGACGGGCTCTGTGCCAGAGGGCCTCACTAGGAACCACCAACCATCCCCGAAGACTTTGACACCGTCTATGGTTACCATGCGGTAGCCCGAGTACCTCTTCTTAACCTCTTCGAGGACTTGTAACGCGGTCGACCGGTCCATCGGGATCTTCGTCTTAACCGGATAGTAGCGTGGTAGTCTAGCGAACAGCTCCGAGGCTTTCACACCCTCCCTGGCCATCATCTCGAGGAAGAGCGCTGTTGTCATGGCGCCGTCTCTCACAGGCTGGTGGAGCGGGTGCATATAGCCCCCGTTCTCCTCGAAGCCGGCGACACCACCCTCCTTTACAAGCATCCTTGATATGACTACGCTGCCTACCGGCGTCCACCTAACCTCTATGTTGAACCTGGATAGGTACTCCTCCACGAGTATGCTCGAGGAGACCCCCGTGAACACCCTCTTCGGGAGCTCCGGGTGCTGCTCGGAGACGTAAGCTGCTAGAAGCGCGCCGCTACGATCGCCCCACCATACCTCACCCCTCTCGTCAATGATTATAGCCCTGTCAGCGTCGCCGTCATGCCCCACTCCTAGGTCCGCGCCTAGGCTCCTCACCACCATGCTCGTCTCTCGGAGCGTCTCTGGTGTGGGCTCTGGCTCGCGGCCGGGGAAGAGTGGGTTGAGGTCGCCGTTCATAGTGTAGACCTTGACTCCCAGCCTCTGGAGGACCCTCGGGGTCGCCAGCGCTCCGACACTATTAGCCGCGTCCACCACAACGCGGTACCCTCTCCTCCTGACAACCTCCTCGTCTATCATAGAGGCTACCGCGTCTACATACTCGTCGACAACCCCTGGCCAGGGCTGTGCGTCGTGCACCAGGCTCCTCCACGAGGCGAGCCTCCACCTCTCCGAGAAGAAGATCTCCTCTATCTCCCGCTCAGCCTCTCTAGGGACCTCGATGCCATCAGCCGCTATCACCTTGACGCCGTTATACTCGGGCGGGTTGTGGCTAGCGGTGACCATCACGCCGGCGTCGAAGCCGTGTCTCCTCACCGCGTACTGGAGGGCAGGTGTGGGCGCGAGCCCCGCGATGTATACCCTAGCGCCGCTAGCCTCCAAGCCCGCTACAACAGCGTGCATTATCGCGTCTCCGCCAGCCCTAACATCCCTCCCAACCAGGACGCGCGCCCCAGGCCCCAGCCACGAGCCTATAGCCAGGCCTAGCTTTAACGCGGTCTCTACAGTCAACCCCTTGTTAACCACGCCTCGTACGCCATCGGTTCCGAATAGCCTACCCAGGATACCCACCGGTTAACACAACACCATCGCCGGGTAAAATTGTGATAAGCGTCAGTAATGGGACCTCATCTCATCGGGCATCCTCGAAACGAAGGGCGCGATCATCATCCGCGTAGAGTGGCGGCTCGGCAATCCCCTCCCCAGGCTCCTCACCAGCCTCGGGGGCTCCCAGCGGTCTCCTCACAGCCGGGAGAATGGTGGTTCCGGCGCGCAGGGCGCCTTCATCCACTCGGGGCTCTGCGCCCCTGTCGGGGCCCCGGTTGGCACCCGAGAGGCCCGGGTTTATGCACCTGGTCTCCGTTTAATAATGCCTTGGCTACGTGTCTCGCTCCTCGAGGCAAGGGGCATGAACGCGGCCGTGTTCATAATCCCTTATGTCATCCCAGTGCTGGTCGTGGTGGGCGGGGCGCTTGGCGGCTACCTGGCGGGCGTCATAGCTGCTAGGGTTATCGTGGGGATGCTCCGGCGTAACCTCGGCAGGCTTCTCGAGGAGACTGATGTGGGGAGGGCTCTCGTACACGCGGGCGTAGACATATTCTCCATTATAGGCGGCCTTGTCAAAGCCTTTGTCTTCTCGATAGCGTTCCTGGCTTCTGTGGAGCAGGTCGGCGTGCGTAGCGCGACGTGGAGGATTCTCCTCGACTTCGCCCTCTACCTCCCCAGGCTCGTGGGCGGCATAGCGGTCCTCCTGCTTGGCCTGCTCCTAGCGTCCTCGCTCTCGCGGTACACGGGCAGGGTCTTGCGTAGTGTTATACGAGAGGAGAGTATAACCAAGATGATTGAAACGCTGCTCGCGCTAAGCCTCATAGTGGTGGTCGTGACCATAGCAATGAACCTCATGCTACTCCAGGGCGACGTATTCTACCCTCTAATGCTTGGCGTCGTGATAATAGGTATAGGCGTCTACATGGGCGACATGCTCGTCGATAAGCTTGCCAGAGCACATCCCGAGTTCGGCAGCGTCGCGGGCCACGCTAAGTTCACTATCTACCTCGTGTTCATAACCACGGGGTTGGCTGCGATATTCGCCAGGTTCTCTAGCGTAGCCTCGACTCTGATGATACTGGCTATAGGCGTGGTTGTGGCCGTCGGGTTGACCATGGCGCCGGTGGTGTACCGCGCGGTGCGCAGCGGCTAGGCTTTATAGAAGAAAAATCGTCGAGTATCATGGTGGTTGCCGTGGCTAGGAAGAGGTACGTGTTTAGGGAGGGCGGCGAGCTCACCTACGACGAGGAGACGGGCGAGATTATAGAGTTGAAGCTCTCTAGCGACGCTAGTGCGGAGGAGATACTCGTGAGGCTGCGGGAGGGTGAGTACGACAAGGAGCTTCCGGAGAAGGTTAGGGTTAGGCTCGAGGAGAGGCTTGAGGAGAGCCTAGGCAACTACTAGTCTTCCTCGCAGAGCCCCCTATCGACGCTAGAGTAGTAGATGCAGGCCACCTCCTCCGGCTCCATCATTATGTATGTTACCCTCGAGGCTCCTAGCATCTGTGCGAGGGTCGTGAAGGCGCCCCGGGAGGCCTCGACCTCGGGCCAGCACTGCTCCCTGTGGAGCAGAGTCTCGCACCCGACGAGGACGTCTAGCACGCTCCCCCTCCTCTCGAGCCCCAGTATCCTCACGGCGCCTACGAGGGTGGAGTCGAGGGCGGATGCTATAGCGTGTATCAGGTTCTTGGGCTCGTCGGGTGAGAGTAGGGCGTCGCGGAAGAGGGTGAAGTGGTCTACCCTCCTAGGCGCCCCTATGCGCCCCAGCGCGGCGTTAATCTCTACTGCGAGCTCTGCCACGCTGCTCGCATGCGCATCTCCGTGTATGAAGCCCCTCCTATAGGCGTCGTCGACGAGGTTGTAGAGGCGGCGCGGGTCTCTAGCATCGGTGGCCACGAGCTCCAGGAGCTTTAGCTGCCTTGCTTCGAGGGGCGACAGGAGCCCGTGTCCGAGCGCGAGTACCCTCTGTGCTGCCGCCCTCGCGTCCATCCCGCCCTCGGCTACTAGTATCGAGGCCGCGACTATCCCCTCAGAGCCGAAGCCTTCTACGAGCACCTTCTCGTATAAGCTCCTCTCGGCTATCCTCGATAAGAGCTTGATGAGGGAGACTAGTGTGGGCGTCTTCCCCGGCTCCAGGGGGTACACCTCGACCTCGACGCCAAGCTGCTCGTAGAGCGATGCCCTCTCCGAGACGTCGTACTCGCTACCCACAAGAACTATGAAATCGTAGGTGGCGGCTCGTGGAGCCACGTGGCCGCAGGCCTCGCTCACATAGATGTTAGCGTGTAGCCTGCGGGGCTCCGGGCACCTCTCCGGCGATAGCCTCATCGAAACCCGTTACCTCCGCCCTCGTGCTAGTCACGCGATTGTCAGCGTATAAGCTGTTGCTGTTGCATATAGGGCAGCGGGGCTCCCCCGATGAGGGTTGCCGTGGGCTCCACCAACCCCGTTAAAGTAGAGGCTGTTAGGAGGGCATGGCGGCTCGTGGGCGACGCGGAGATAATCGCGGTTGAGGTGGAGTCGGGTGTATCGCGGCAGCCTCGCGGCATATGGGAGACCTACCGTGGGGCCCTGAACCGCGCGATAAATGCACGAGAGAAGACGGGCGCCGACTATGGTGTCGGGCTCGAGGCGGGTATCGTGGAGGCCCCTACGCCCACGGGCTGGGTTGACGTGCAGGTGGCCGTGATCGTGGATGGGGAGGGTGTCGTGGGCGTGGGCTTTAGCCCAGCCTTCGAGCCCCCGCGGTTGTGGGTGAACGACCTGCTGGCCGGCCGCGAGCTGGGCGACATAGCCTCGAGGTATACTGGGCGTGCTGGCATAGGGCGTGTGCTCGGAGTCATAGGCTACTTGTCGAGGGGTGCTGTGACGAGGCTAGAGCTCAGCTACTACGCTGTACTAATGGCGCTTATCCCTCTTCTCGAGCAGCGGCTCTACCCCCGTGGAGTCTAAAAGGGTGGTGGTTGCACCGCACCGCACGGGTGGAGTAGCGTGGGTATTTACCAGGGCAACGACCTCAAGAAGCCGAGTGGTGGTAAGAAGAGGCCGCATGCCAAGGTGAAGAGGAAGTACTGGATGGGGCGCCCGCCCACCGAGACTAGGCTAGGGGATCGCGAGAAGAGGGTCCATATACGGGTGCGTGGGGGCAACTACAAGGTTAGGCTCAAGGTTGCATCCTATGCTAACGTGATAGACCCGGTCGAGAAGAAGGCTTACAAGGTGCGTATACTCCGCGTTCTCGAGACGCCCGCGAACCCGCACTATGCGCGCCGCGGCATCATAGTAAAGGGTGCTATCATAGAGACTGAGCTGGGCAAGGCGAGGGTGACCTCCAGACCCGGCCAGGATGGCGTAGTCAACGCGGTGCTGATCGAGAGGAGTGAGAGGGCTAGAGCCGCAGGGTCGTCGGCCTAAAGCGTCATCACTAGCCTCAGTAGAGGCCTAATCCACTCATCCCCACTCCCTCCCACACCCAACCCCTCATATCTTCTCCTACACTCTAACACCGTGGTGCACGACCGTGAGCCTCAAGAAGCTCCACGAGGCTGTATCGGCTGCTCTCCGTGCTGCCAAGGTGCCCCAGAGCGTGGCCAGCAAGGTGCTAGTGGTGATAGACGAGGCTGCTTCAAGATACCGCGTCAACAACCTCCAGGAGTTGTTCTCGATGCCGGAGTGGTACCAGTGGCTCTTCCTAGTGAAGGGCATAGTGTCGCCAATAGCCCGGCTCCTACGCTCCGAGGGCTACTGCAACGCGGTCTACTACGTCGTGACGGCTCTCTCGATGCTGGATGAGCGTATAGAGGCTATGCTGAAAACATGGATACGTGACCGCTGTAGTGGCGGCATAGATCCATGCTGCAGTAATCCCCCCTGTTGTAACGTGCAGTAGGGGCGTGTGGGAGAGAAACCCGTTTTTACACTATAAAATAGAGTTAAAACAGGGTAGAAGGGATCCTGGGGGTGTTGTACAATGGTCGCCGAGAAGAGCGAGGCCAGGGAGGAGCCGACCCACGGCTCTGCGAGGCTAGAGGAGCTTGAGATAGACTTGTCTCACGTGCCTCTGAGGCCGACGTCGAAGAAGGAGATACAGCAGCTAGAGATGGCGTTGATCATAGGAACCCTCTACCGCCCAGAGGTTATAGAGCTGATAAGGGATCCGATGGAGCGCGCCACTTGGGTTGATAGCCTGGCTGTCGCTGCCGCGGCTCTAGCGAGGTACAAGGCTGGCTACAGTATACGCGAGATAGCGGAGGAGCTGGGTAGGAGTGAGACGATGATACGGGCGCATCTTCACGGCAAGACGAAGGCGGGTAAGCTCGTCCTAGAGACTTACGAGAAGCTTGCGCGTGGGGAGCTGAAACTCGTTGTGCCTTTCAAGGGGGTGCACTTGACGGCAGAGGAGTACGAGGATCTCAAGAATGCTAAGAAGCGCGTCGAGGACCTGGAGAGGAAGGTTAGGGAGCTTGAGGAGAGGCTGAAGACCCTCGAGGAGGAGAATGCCAGGCTGAAGAGGCAGCTGGAGAACTGTCTAGCGCCCGAGGAGGTGGAGAAGCGCGTTCGGGAGGTACAGGAGATGATAGAGGAGTTGGAGAAGGAGAACGAGGAGCTTAGGAAGAAGCTTCGTGAGTGCGGCGAGCCCGAGAGGATCAGGGAGCTTGAGGAGAGGGTGAAGAAGCTGGAGGAGGAGGCTGGCAAGTACCGTGAGATAGTAGAGCAGGCGAGGAGGCTCTTCTGTAGCTCCTAGAGCTTATAAGCGCTCCTCAACCTCTACAATCTTTTTAGGGTCATGGCAGGATGCCCTGCCCCTGGTACAAGAACGGGATGTGCACCTCTCCGAAGCTAGTATCGCCGACCTCTAGCGTCGTGTCGGTGGAGAGGTGCCTCGGCGGCCCCGAGCAGTACAAGACGTGCAACTTCTACGTCGAGCCTGGCGGAGAGCAGCAGGAGCAGAGGG
Organism: uncultured Desulfurococcales archaeon; assembly: GCA_964613695.1. GTDB lineage: Archaea > Thermoproteota > Thermoprotei_A > Sulfolobales > Pyrodictiaceae > Pyrolobus. Next base: position 26,019 of record CAZTIR010000009.1, read on the forward strand.
CTAGGAGCGACGTGCCATCAATAACGGAGTTTAGCGGCAGGAGGACTAGCCTCGATAAGAAGTTGAAGCCGTATCCCCCGATACACCTTCTTGACCAGAGGCCTCTAGCCGAGTGCCCATACATGAAGGTCTACGAGTATAGCGGCGGGTACCTGGCATACTGTGTTGCCCTAGAGAGGCTGTTGACGCGTAGCGAGGTCGAGGTCTGCGAGAAGTATTGGAGGACATGCCCTATGAGGAAGCTGGCCGCGAGTATCGGGAGGACGCCGGCCCACGCCTAGCGGCCAAGCTCTTGGAGTCGCTTGCGCACATACTCCCTCCTCTCCATGTACTCCGCTATGAAGGCTAGCGCTGTTGCAGCCCTCTCGGGGGTCGGGTAGGCGGGTATGCGCTCCCTAGTCAACAGCTTAGCGGCGTGGAGGCACTCGGGGCCGCCGAGGAAGGCGGCTGTTAGGGGTTTACTGTGGCCCTCGTCCCGCACAGCATCCCGAATAGCCTTGGCGGTCTCGACTGGGCCGGAGAGACCGGTCTGCGTGTACAATACTAGTATGGCGTCGACCCACTCGCTTCTCAGGGCTGCTCGTAGAGCCTCATAGAACCACTCTGCAGGCGCCATACCGGTAAGGTCTATGGGGTTTCGGAGCGAGGCGAAGGGCGGCAGCACTTCTGCAAGCTCTTTGCGCAGCTTCTCGGGTGGCTCTCTGAGCCGGAACCCCCTCTCGGCTAGGGTATCGGTGGCCTGTATCCCAGCCCCGCCTCCGTTGGTCACCACGAGTATGTTAATGCCCTCGCGGTGGGTTGGCCTGGGTAGGGGGTTCCAGGCTAGCGCCTTAGCCGCGTCGAAAGCCTCCTCCATGCTACGGGCTAGTAGCGCCCCTCCCTGCCTCAACGCGGCGGAGTAGATGCGGTAGCTGCCGGCCATCCTGCCTGTGTGGCTTGCAGCTGCTCGCGAGCCAGCCTCGGTTCTACCAGCCTTTATCACTACGACCGGCTTCTCGAGTATCGTCTCCGAGAGCGCCTCTAGGAAGCGTCTGCCGTCGCGGAGCCACTCCATGTAGAGGAGTATTACGCGCGTGTGGGGGTCTACCCGGAAGTAGTCCAGGAGGTCTGCATCGTCGAGGTCGGACTTGTTGCCTATGCTCACTATCGCCGAGACCCCCATGCCCTCGATAAGCGTAGAGCCCATCAATGCTATCGCGAAGGCCCCGCTCTGTGTTATGAAGGCTATGTTGCCGGGGAGTAGCCTCGAGGGTCCGAAGGTAGCGTTGAGGCTCGCGGGTGTATAGACGTAGCCAGCTACGTTGGGCCCTAGGACGCGCATCCCGTATTTCCTAGCAATCTCTACGAGCTTCTCCTCGAGCTCGGGGTGCCCGGCCTCCTTGAAACCAGAGGATATCACGACTAGGAAGCCGACCCCCGACTCGCCCGCGTCGACGGCAACGTCTAGCACCTTCTCAGCCGGTATGGCTACTATGGCGACGTCGACGTGGTCTGGTATAGCCGAGATTCTAGGGTAGGCGCGCAGGCCTAGAATCCTATCAGCGTTGGGGTTCACGGGGTAAACCCTACCCTTGTAACCGCCCTCGAGGATGTTGCGGAGAATGATATGCCCTATCTTCCTCGGGTGCCTCGAGGCCCCGACAACCGCTATGGCGTGTGGGTTGAAGAGACGGTATAGTGGATGCTCCTCTGCCACACTAGCACCCTTGTAGCGCCTCTCGCCTCCTCTAGTAATGGTTTGAGGCTGGTGCTAGGCTAGTAGCATACGAGCATCAGCCACGATAGCTCCGCGTCCCTCCTCGTAGCTCATGACAGGGTTTAGGTCTAGCTCTGCTACCGGCAGCTCTACAATCAGCCTCGAGACCCTCATGAGCATGTCGATGAGCGCTCCCCGGTCCCGTGGCTTCAAACCCCGGTAGCCGTGGAGTAGTCTAGACGCCTTAACCTCCTCTAGCATGGACTCTGCGTCTATGCGGGCCAGGGGGGCGACGCGAAAGGCTACATCCTCGTAAACCTCTGTATACACACCGCCGAGCCCGAAGGCCACCATGGGACCGAAGATCTGATCACGCAGCCCGCCTATAATGACCTCCAGGCCGCTGGGCACCATCTCCTGCACCAGGACACCCACTATCCTAGCACTCGGGGCTCTCGCGGAGACACTCTCCACGATCTCGCGGAAGGCTCGGGCAGCCTCGCTCCCAGACGCTATGCCGAGCCTAACTCCACCCACGTCGCTCTTGTGGAGGATATCAGGGCTCACGATCTTGAGTACGACAGGGTAGCCGAGCTTATCGGCGCACTCCGCAGCCTCCTCGGGGGTATGGGCGAGACAGTAGCGTGGCACCCGCACACCATAACATGAGAGTAGCTCGTAAGCCTCGTGGAGGAGTAGCGCGCGTCTACCCTCCCGCCTCGCAGCCTCTATCACCTTCGCGGCGCATTTACTCACTCGCCCATCACCTCTACTATAACCCTGCGCGATCGAGGACCATCCATCTCGACTAGCATTATGTTCTGCCAGGTGCCCCGCACTAGCCTACAGTCTCGTAGCGGGAAGACGCGAGAAGCTCCGATGAAAGCCGAGGCTAGGTGTGCGTGTGCATTATTATCGATCCTGTTGTGCCTCCAGCCCCTCTCGGGCTGGAAGTGCTCCCTTATCCATGTCACGTAGTCCTCGAGGAGCCCCGGCTCGGCCTCGTTGGCGATGATAGCGGCTGTGGCGTGGGGCGCGTATACTAGCACAATGCCGTTGCAGATGCCGCTCCTCGACACAATCTCCTCAACCCTATCAGTGATGTCTATCACCTGGAAGCGTTGACTAGTAGAAACGCGGAACTCCTCGAAATAGGTTTTCAAGGCGCCACGGTACCCGTATCCCCAGCAGCCCTAGTGGATAATACATGTTCAACGCCCATGATGCTAGGCTCTACGATACCCATGGCCTCGAAGACCCATAGCATGCTCTGTATCAGCTCTGCTGCAGTGAGCCCACACTCGCTACCCTCGGCCACCACGCTAGGTTCAATCGTGTCATCGAGGGATGGGACTACTAGCACGTCTAGGCTGCAGACGCCAGCGTATAGGGTTGAAAGGTTTCTCGCAAAGCTCTCGGCGACGCTATAGAGCCGGGGCGGGGCGAAAACAACTACTCTAGCTTCCATCCAGAGCACCACTCGTGATTAGCTGGGGGAGAGTGTATCGTGGGGCTGGGGTGGTGACACTCGAGCCTATACTAGCTTCTAACGTCTCCTAGCGAACGCGAGGATTGCTGCAAGTATCACAACCCCCACTATAGCCGCTGGTATTAGGAGGCCGGTTGCACCGCTAGCCCCTCTCGTACCGGGGTTTGCGAATGTTGTTGTAGCGTGTTGCGCCTGCGCTGCAGCGGTTTGAGTGGCGTGAACGCGGCTCTCGGCGGTCCTCGGGGAGGTTGTTGTAGTCTCGGCGCTTGTATGTCGAGTCGTTATTCTCGTTGTGGTGGCGGCTCCTCCCTGGGTTTGGATAGGGCTTATTCTCAGCCCGCACTGTGGCTGGCTGCCGAGACGCGCCTCTACCAGCTTGAGCTGCTGGTTGACCCTCATCAGCCAGACGTGGAGGGGCTTAATCTTGCTAAACCCGTAGGCTGATACCCTCACGTACTTGCTTAGATGGCTCATGGTATCCCTCGCCTGGTGTACCGCGCTATGCTCGTTGCTATTGAGCGGCGTTATATAGTAGCCTCTTAGGGTTGCAGCCACTAGCACGCCGTTAGAGACCTTAACGGGAATTATAATCTTCAGGGGAGTGGTGCTCTTGAGCAAGAAGAGTGAGGCGGGTTCGGCGTCCTCGTCTAGGATTATCCTCCAGGTGTGGAAGGCTAGGCGCGCCCTAGAACCAGCAGTAACGTATACCACCGGGCGCCCATCCTCGATGACGGGGCTTGTGGCGAGAGCCACGTCCCCACTCCTAGGCGCGTATATCCTAGCCGCCCTGACCCCACGCGAATCCACGAGAATTACGATACTCTCGGCTGCGCCTGTGGGCCTCTCGGCGGCCATCGTGATTACAGCCTTCTCGCCATCCGAGTAGACGCCGGTTATGCGGAGCCGCGTGTAGTATAGTGGCGACTCGGCTAACTGCTTACCCAGGTAGGCCCAGGCTATCCGAGACCCCCTGATATACACGAGGAGCGGCCTAGGCTCGGACTTGCCACCCCTAGTCGATATCGCGAGGAGCACACCCTCCCCAAGCCGTGCTGCTCTCACGTCGCTGCTTAGGATGGCCGCGTCTGTGCCTAGAATATAGGCTTCAGGCACCCTACCATCCTTCACGATGGCGACGAGTATGCCGGCCTGTACTCGTTTACGCGGACCAGAGGTCTGCTTGTAGAGGGTAGCCCAGCCCGTAACAACTAGCCCGTTACCAAGGTGTATGGCGTCAACGAGGCTCCCCCTGATGACGGCACCGGTGTTGCTCGTGGATAGCGTGTAGGCGGAACCCCTGCCAGCATCCACGAGGAGGGGTCTGCCCCCGTAAGAGCCTAGGATGTAAGCATCGCCCCCCGCGACGAGTATCCTATACCCTGCGCTCTCGCGCCCACTCCACGCTTGTAGAGCAGCCGTGGCACCTCCCGAGATTACCTCGTAGAAGCCGGTGTCCGGGCTATTACCGCAGAAGCCGGTTACGAGTAGCTTATCCCCCCACACGCCGATATCCAAGATGCTCGCGTTCACGGGCTTCACGAGGATAGGTGTTAAGCTGCTAGCGGCGTGCACGCTCACAACGGCTAGGAGCAGCGTTAGGACTATGCTTGCACGCGTATACAGCTGCACGCTCCATCACTAGATGCTCTTAGACGCCCATGGGGGTAAATAGAGTGTATCCTGGCCAGGCGGCCGCCAGCGGCCACCCGCGGCACACTGGGAAACGGTTATGGGTTCACCCGGGTTAACTAGTAGACCCGGGTGGAGCTATGGCTACGCTGGTTCTCAAGAATGTTAGCGAGGAGAAGCTTAGAGCATTCAAGGCCGAGGCTGCTAGGAGGGGGTTGACGCTAAGCAAGGCTTTCGAGGAGGCTGTTGAGCTCTGGCTCCGGGCGGCGGGCGGGGTTGTTACCGATGAGCTCGGCGATGATATCGTGTGGATGGAGGCTAGGGAGAGGCTTGAGCGCGAGCATAGGGGAGAATATGCTGTGATAGCGCGTGGGAGGCTCGTGGGCGTCTACAAGAGCCTCGAGGAGGTGAAGGAGGTGTTGAAGAGGCTTAGGAGGGAGGGTGTGGAGAGAGCGATTGTCGTGAAGATAGGCGTTGATAGAGAGGGGTGGGTTGGCGAGTGGCTGGGGGGCAGCATGGAGAGGGTAGCCTAGAGTACTGTGAGGACTATGAGCCTGGTCTCCGCATCCCCAAGCCCGTTCTAACCGTGAGGCTCTACAGCCTGGATGAGAGCGAGTCCATGCTCGTAAAGCTGCAGGTGGATACGGGCTTCGAGGGCTCGATACTACTACCAGCCGAGATGTATAAGAGGTTCATGATAGCCGAGCTGCCCGCCAGCATGTGGAGGAGGTACATCACGCTAACAGGCACGATCACGATGAGGGTTGCCAGGGCGATGGCTGAGGTGGCTGGGAGGAGGCTAGAGGTGTTCGTAGAGACGCCCCTCTATGGCGGCTGGAGGGCTCTAGCGGGTCGGGAATTCCTAAACAAGCTTAGACTGGTGCTCGACGGCCCCTCCCAAAGGCTATGCATCCTCTAACAACACTAGTCCTCAGCGATAACAGCCTCTACAAGCCCACGGGGTATGGCGCCAACGCGCTCGAACACAACACCCTCACCGCAGAGATTGACCACAGTAGACGGCGTCCCCGGCAGAACACCGCCGTCGAGGAAATAGGCTACGGGCTCCGAGCCCAACTCTACAACAACCTCGTCTAGAGTCCTCTTGGGCGGCCGCCCGCTCTTATTCGCACTAGTCCCCACTATAGCGCCCCCCGAGGCGCGTGCCAGGTGACGGGGTGCCGGGTGAGCGGGAACCCGTAACCCGATACAATCGGTGCCCCCTGTTACGAGACGCGGTATAGAAGTGTCCCTAAGAGGCACGACTATGGTCAGGGCGCCTGGCCAAAAACGGCGTGCTAGCCTCCATGCCCTTGAGTCCATCTCGCCTATCTCCGCAGCCCTCTCCACACCGTCTAGGAGCAGTGGGACGGGCTTGTCTGGGCTCCTCCCCTTAACCCTGAAGACAAGCCATACGCCATACTCGCTCCAGGGGCTAGACCCTATACCATAGACTGTATCCGTGGGATAGACTATGGGCTCGCCTAGCCTCGCACTGACCGAGGCGGCTTCGAGGCAAGAAAACCACCAACACACGTTCCTCACGGTACACGTGCCCCTGGGGGAGAAGAGGGGTGGGGAGGTTACTTGAGGAACATCTCCTCAAACTGTTTGATGTACTGCACGCTGTCCTTCACGTCCACGAACAGCCTAGCCGCGTACCTCACATCATCGGCCGTTACTTTCATCCTGCCCTCGCGCTCGGCTATAATTCTCGCCGGCTCCATGAGCTGTATGGCGTATCGTAGGCTCTTCTCCTTGCCGAGCCTCGTCAGCTCTTCTAGCGCCTCGTCGGTTAGGGGCACTTCCTCCTCCTCACTTCTTATCTTGAGTATCTCGCGTATCTCCTCCTCAGTGTACG
>CAZTIR010000010.1:0-32690 GCA_964613695.1 uncultured Desulfurococcales archaeon
CACCCGTGTCACTGGCTCAACGCGAGCCTCCCCTTTTAAGCATTCTCCTCGTGGATATGAGCTCGAGGAGTAGTGTGAGTAGCCCAACCTGCCCCCAGTCTAGGGCTATGACCCTGGTAGTGGTGGGTGGGTTTGTGTGCCTCGTGGTGTAGACGAGGAGGGTGTGGAGGGGGAGCGGTATCTTTGTGGGTGCTGCGCTGGTGATGAGGGGTGTTGTGGGGAGGAGTGCTAGCGACGAGACTATTAGGAGTGTTCTCGTGAACACTGTAGCCTTGTAGAGCCTGGCGCCGAGCGCGAGTATGTAGGCCACTACTAGAGCCGGGGCTATGCTGTGGAGGAGGCCAGCTAGTATGGCGACGAGCATCCCGTAGGCTAGCAGCGCTAGGAGCGACTGCCCCCAGTCCCATTCCCCCAACGCACGCGCCCTAGACGAGGCCAAGCGTGTCGGCGATTAAGGCTAGCGTGTGGCTCGCCAGGGTCCACGCCTCGAGGCGGGCTACAGGCTCGTACACCCTCTCGGCGCTCGCGATGGTCTCCCTCCTGGGCTCGCCCCTAGGGAAGCCCGGTAGTAGTAGCGCCACCGGCCCCTCTCTCATAGCCGCCGCCACCTCCTCCGCTAGCTGCCTGACCCTCCTCTTCTCGCCTCCCGAGCCCCAGGAGTAGAGTATCGTGGTTCTGGGGGAGACGCGGCGTAGGATGGAGGCTACGGTGCCCGGCTCGAGGGTTATGAGGGGCTTCTCGGCGTCGGGGGGTACCCTGCCCTCCGCGAACAACTGCTCCATCAGCCCAACGAACCTGTTATAGTTCCTCGGGAGCCTCGTCTCGGGCTCCACGCTCATAACGTAGTCTCCTATGGTGTGGACGTAGACCCTCATGACGCCCTCCCGGGTCAGTGGCGAGGAGAGGGCCTCGAGGAGGAGTATGTGGACGGTCTCGGGTCTCCCCCTCTTCTCCGCCTCCGGCAGCCCCCTAGCCCGGATAGCCTGGTGGTGGAGGGAGGAGTCTAGCAGCGTCTCCCCCGGCTTCTTCCCCCTCCTCCACGCGCTCTTGTAGACGCTGGGGTGCTCCCAGAGCTCGCGGGGGACGGGCTCGAGGCTAGCCTCGAAGAATATTAGGTAGAGGCGCGGCTCCCCCAACCCTACACGCCACCCGGGGTACGCCAGGTCTTGTCAAGGTTTAGGAGCGTGGCCCGCGACATAGCTTTGCAGGGTATCAGGCTCGTGCTCTACTACGCGAGGGAGGCTGCGAGGAGGGGGGACTACGAGCACGCCAGGAGGCTCGTCGAGGAGGCTTGGAGGGTTGTCGAGAAGCTCGACGTGCCGACGCCAAGGTCTCTGAGGAGATGGGTTTGTGAGAGGTGCGGCGTCCCCCTGATACCCGGTGTGACTGCACGCGTCCGCCTCGAGCCTAGGGGTAGGAGGGGGTCGAGGCTCTCGATAACATGCCTTATCTGCGGGTGGGTGAAGAGGATACCCTACGGGCTACACCGTGGTGAACCTGAAGAGGCTGAAGGAGCTGGTTCAGCAGGGCCCCGCGGACGTGATAATAGGGAAGAATGGGTTGAGCGAGGGGGTGCTGCGGGAGATAGACAGGAGGCTTAAGGAGAAGGGGGTTGTCAAAGTGAAGGCGCTGCGCTCCGCGATCGCCGCCACCGGGCTGGATAGGAGGGAGCTTGCGAGGAGGGTGGCGGAGGCTGTGGGTGCGAGGCTCCTGGATGTTAGGGGTAGGACCTTCGTCCTCTACAGGCACGAGGATTATGTGAGGGCCGCCTCGGGGGCGGGTGCAAGCTCCAACTCTAATAAGGGGAGGGGTGGGGGGCTACCAGCGGGTGGCGCTAGGAGATGGTCACAGCGCTTGAGGTCCCAGCGGATCTACTGATCAGGCGCGTGGCGGAGGAGTTGAAGAAGTACCCGCAGATCCGGCCCCCCGTCTGGGCCTATTATGCAAAGACTGGCGTCCACAAGGAGCTGCCCCCCACCGACCCGAACTGGTGGTACTATCGGGCGGCTTCTATACTGAGGAAGCTGTATAAGAGGGGTAGGCCGGTTGGCGTCGAGAGGCTTAGGACGGCTTACGGTGGTAGGCTTAACCGCGGCGTCGCCCCCGAGAGGTTTGTGAAGGGCTCCGGCTCTGTGATTAGGAAGATACTCCAGCAGCTTGAGGCGGCGGGGCTGGTGGTCAAGGTTAGGAGGGGGAGGCGGATACTCGGCCGCACCCTCTCCCCTAAGGGCAGGAGCCTCCTCGACAACATAGCGTACGAGATTATGAGGGAGCTTGCCTCCAAGAACCCGGAGCTCCAGAAGTACCTCAAGTGAGGGCTCTGCACTCCAAACGACTAGGATAATAGTCTCGATCCCCACTCTTTTAGCCCGGGTAACCCGGTCTTGGTGGCGGAGGGCTTCGACTCGGAGCTGGAGGAGATTCTACGCAGGAAGCAGGCCGAGCTCGCGAGGAGGATTGAGGAGGAGCGTAGGAGGCGCGAGGCTGAGCTACAGGCCGAGGCCCAGAGGCAGGCCCTGCTCCGCCGCATCCTCACGCCCGCTGCGCGCGAGAGGCTGGCTAACGTTAGGCTCGTTAGGCCCGAGCTCGCTAAGATAGTGGAGGACCAGATCATAGCCCTCGTGCAGGCTGGGCGACTCCAGCCGCCGGTCGACGAGGATATCGTGAGGGAGCTCCTGGAGGCAATCTACGAGCAGACTAGGTACGAGCCGCGCATTCGTATAAAGCGCAAGTAGCGGTGGCGATGGCTCTCGGCTCGTGCCTCCCGGAGCATCCTCTAGCCTCAGAGGAGGGGTGCGCACTGTTACACTGTTATAGTAGGATGTTTTGAGCATTCATCCTTTTCTCGCGAGAGTTTCGCATAAAAGGCTCATATCGCACAATACGGGTTGTACTGGTGGTGCTAGTGTCAGAGCTTATGAGCCTCCCCCCGGAGCTGCGCGAGAAGCTGATGAAGGCCGTGGTTGGAGAATCAGTACTGATAGCCAAGGATGTGATAAAGGACCTCTACGAGGCATTCGAGAGGTTTATGATGTTCGCGGGTCCCGTGCTCTACAACGCTGCTAAGAAGGCTGGCAGGCTTATGGCTAGGAGGCTGCGCGAGAAGGGCCTAGTGGAGCCCGGTAACGCTCTCGCAGTGCTCCTCTTCACCATGAGGGAGAGCGGGTACATCGGGGATGCTCGTGTCCTCGGCGAGGAGGAGTCTAGGGGGAGGAAGGTTATCAGGCTTGGTGTGCGCGGCACGCTACTCGGCTCCAAGCTCTCTGGCAGGAAGAAGCCTGTGGACCAGCCTATAGCCGGGTTTATCGCGGGTTGGCTTGAGGAGCTGTGGGGTGCCCGCGTGGATGTAAAGGAGAAGGCGTGTATAGCCAAGGGCGACCCGGAGTGCGTCTTCGAGATAATCGTGCACTAGGCTCCCCTATACAACTCCTTATACAAGAGTAGTAGGAGTAGTGTCTTGCCGTCAGCGATTCTTGCCCCGCGCACCGCCCTCATAGCCTCCTCTAGGCTCATAACCCTCACCTTGATGATCTCGTCCTCTTCCAGCCTCTGCCTCGTCCTCTCCAAGCCCCTGGCTATGAAGAGGTGTATCACCTCCCTGCTCGTCCCGGGCGTGGGGTAGAAGCTCAGCACGTGCTCGAGGTGCTTGGCGCGGTAGCCGGCCTCCTCCTCCAGCTCGCGTTTGGCCGTCTCCTCGGGACTCTCCCCCGGCTCCACGGTGCCAGCGGGGGCCTCGAGGAGCCAGCAGTTGCACCCCGGCCTCCACTGCTCCAGGAGCACTACCCTGCCGTCATCGAGGACTGGGAGTACTGCCGCGGCGCCCGGGTGGTCGAGGATCTCCCTCTCGAATACCCGCCCCTCGTACTCGACTAGGAGCTTTACTAGGGAGAAGCGCCTGCCCCTATACAAGACCTCCTCTCTTATAACCCTGGGGTGCGTGGCCACCACCCTATACCGGTGGACGCCTCTGGAGGGTTTTAGCAGGGAGTGCGTCGAGCACGCTAGGAGGCTACGGGAGGCCCTGGACTACGCCTATTCCAACCGCGAGGGGTTTAGAGAATGGCTCGAGAAAATGTCTGAGAGGATCGAGGGGCTGCTGCTCGAGGCTAACGAGCAGCACATGCTCGAGGAGATTGTTGGGGTCGTGATAGCGAAGATGGGGCAGGTGCTCTACGCCACCCTGAGGAGCCTGGGTGAGGGTAGGGAGGAGGCTCTTAGGAGGGTCCGGGAGGCTGTGTGCGGCGTCGCGGCTCTAGGCGAGATGCTGATAGAGGAGATGGATAGGGAGGGGTTTCTCGAGGCTAGCGTGGGTGTCATCGGAGGCCGAGGCGCTCCTGCCAAGGACGAGCATCGTCAATGACTCCGGTGCACTCGTCTATCCAGGCCACTACCCCCTTCTCGTCGATCACCGCCTTCTCGCATGGGTTTACGGGGCTACAGTAGAGCCTGCCGGGCGGGTCTCTGCTCTCGCCGCAGGGCGTGAGCTTGTCGAAGTACTTCAGCCTCTTGTTCCAGGCGTCAGCCTCGTAGTTCCCCATCACGCGGAGCTGGGTTGCGAGCGCGTATGGCACCTGCTCCACACGCACCTCCAGCCTCTCGAGGCTACCGGGCCTAAGAGCGCCTATAACAACGTGATCGTCTAGCCTCCCCATAGCCACCGGTAGCCTCGAGCCCGTGGGGTCGAGGAGGACTAGCACATAGTAGGCTCCCTTACCGCTCCTAGACTCGACCACCACGGTGCCAGGCGCCCTGCTCTCGAAGTAGACTGGCAGCCCCCTCCTCACGGCCTCCCTCAGCGCGTCGAGGGCGAGCCTCGTAGCCTCTACTATGGTGCGTGGCTCTCCGAAACCCTCCGGTATTGTCACTTCGGGCAACCGCACTCATCCCCCAATAGCCTCCTCGCGCACTCCACTCTAATCACGCTACTCTCGAACCCCGTGAGCCTCAGAGCCTCTCCAGCGGCCTCCAGTGCGGCTCTACAAGCCTCGGCCGAGAGGCCCTCACGCGGCTCAACCCTGGAGGGGTCGAGGGGTATGCCGAGGAGGTAGACTCTGCCGCTCAGAACGCCCCCGGCATAGGCGAGGACTGTTATCACGAGGGGCGAGGGCTCGTGAGAGGAGATCTCCGTTATCATCTCCGCCACCTCCTCCGGGCTCAGCCTCCTGGGGTCGAGCTCGGCCACGACGAGCCTGGCCCCTGGCTCCACGCTCCTAGCGTCAACGGCGTCAATGAAGACTATGGGGTCGTGGCCCTCGAGGTAGGCTGCGACGCCGGGATGCAGGTTCTGGAGGGATAGCACCCTAGGGCCGCCGCCCTCCACGCACTCCTCGAGGATGCGGCCTGCGCAGTAGCCTACAGCATCGTCACCCATTAGCTGGTTTCCCACCGCCACTACCAGAGGCTCTCTTCGCGACATGCTCGAGCTCCTCCAGGAGCCTAGACTCTCCTATAGACTCGCGCATCTCTCTAAGCATCTCCTCGAGGCTCGGGGGCTGGAATCGGAACGTGTAGAGCTCGCGTAGCACCAGCTGGGCGGGGTCTAGGTCGCCTAGGGCTTCTCGCAGTGTCTCCCTCACAGCCTCCTCTATGGGCCTGCGCAGCTCCTCCTCTAGCCTCCCAGCCTCCCCGAGTATCCTCCCGAGGGCGCGGAGGGGCGCCAGGAGCCTAGACCTGTCCCGCGTAGCAGACACCCTAGGGAACATACATTTTTGCGTTCGTGTTAGATAAGTTATCTTGCATACAGTATGCGAGCGGTCGTTAACGCGGTGTTGCATTCGGATTGTGCAATCCGTCGCATCTTATTAATCGAATATCCGGAAAGTGTACGGTCACCGGACAAAGTGTCAGGGTGAGAACAGTGAAACTCACGCGCCGAGAATTCCTCAAGCTGATCGGGACCACTAGCCTACTAGCAAGCCTAGACTGGTCGACGATGGTCAGGAAGGCGCTCGCAGAGGTGCAGGACGGTACGATAAGCATAATATGGTTCGAGGCGCAGGACTGCGCCGGCGACACTACCGCGCTGATACAGGCGACTGACCCGGACCTCCTCCAGGTGCTCGGGGGCCTCACGCAGCTAACGGCGCCGGGCGCGGTGATACTACCGTACCACGAGACCGTGATGCCGGAGTGGGGCCCCTCGGCGGTAGCGCACCTGCTGCTAGCCATCGCCGGCGTCTATGACCCATTCGTGCTAGTGATCGAGGGCGGTATTGCTCCGGACTATGCGCTCAGCGGTGTAGACGGTAGTGACATGCTATGCTATGTTGCTGATGTTGAGACCGTGAACCAGGCTTTGGAGAAGCTGATGGCGGTGGTGGAGGGCAAGGTGCCAGCCGACAAGGTGCTACCAGTCGTGGATATAGTGAAGGCTCTGAACCCCAACCTGGCTAAGAAGCTCCTCGAGAGGGCTAAGGCGAAGGCTCCGGAGCTCGAGAGGATGGTGAAGGACTGCCTGAGAGGCCTACAAGGCGAGGACGTGATAAGCTGTGCTAGGTGGATATCCTGCCTCATGAAGAGAGCTGTTGTCGTGATGACGGCCGGCAACTGTGCCAGCTACGGCGGCGTCCGCGGCAACACCGTAGCCTTCTCCTTCGCGGGCAACACTGACCTAGTAGACCTGCTGAAGAAGCAGGGCTTCACCAAGTACGAGGAGTGGTCCAAACAGGGCTGGGCCCACGCGCCGGCAGGCGCCACGGGCTTCTTCCCGGACCCCGTGAGAGGCTACAAGGGCTTCGCGAAGATAGCAGCCGATAGCGGCAAGGAGCCTTACGCCAGCGCGGCCAGGCCCTACGTCAACTTCATCGACAGGAAGTGTACCCCTATGAGGCCGGGCGAGAGCGACTGCAAGCCAGCCATAGCGGTCCCAGGCTGCCCTGCGAACGGCAACGCGCTGCTGAGGACTGCCGCCAACCTCATACTATGGGCTAGGGGCGTGCTACCCCTGCCAGAGCTCGACGAGTACTGGAGACCCAAGTTCATCTTCGGAGCCACCGTCCACGAGCAGTGTCCACGCGCAGCCTGGTACGCTGCTGGCGTTATGAGGAAGTATCCGGGCGAGCCCAACGCGGCGTGCCTGTTCAGCGTTGGCTGCAAGGGCCCAGCCTCGAACTGCCCGTGGAACAAGGTCGGCTGGGTTAACGGTGTCGGCGGTCCCACCAGGACTGGCGGAGTCTGCATAGGCTGCACCATGCCCGGCTTCATGGACGCCTACGAGCCGTTCTACAAGCCGCTGCCGGCGCCAACAGCGCCGCCAGCCACGGCTAGCGTCGTGGGCTCCATCGTCGGCGCGGCTGTCGTCGGCGCCGCAGCAGCCTACGGCATCAAGAAGCTCTCCGAGAAGGGCAAGTGAAGAGCGCATAGTGGTCATCGGGGGTGGGAGGCATGGGCATGGAGTACCTGGGCGACGCCGTATACCGTTTTGCGGTCTACCAGTTCTTCTACGTGGCGCTGATAGTATTCGTCTTTGGCGTGGTCTATAGGATCGGTAGGATGGTAGCATTCTGGAAGAGGCCGGTCAAGGCGCCGAGACGGCCACGCGGCGGGGGCACGCTGGTGAAGGCGTTCATAATGACATTCCTAGAGCCGATAATACACTCGATTAAGAAGCACCCGCACGACTTCACCTTCGGCCTGGTGCTGCTACACGTGCTGGGAGTGCTGCCGATAATCTTCCTACTAGCGCAGCACGTGATAATATGGGCATCATACTTCCCACCCTACTGGATAGTGGCTCAGCTAGGCCTGTGGATACCAGAGAGCGTTACTAGCAGCACTCTAACGGTAACGGCTCCGGTGCCGCCTGTCAGCGAGATGACGTACAGGTTCGTGAATAGCATCTGGGGGCCTCTCACCATAATACTCAATGGTGATGTTCTCGCGGTACTCGCCATCTTGGGTGTGGGCGGCAAGATCGGCATGAAGATAGTCGAGAAGATAAGGGGTAACAGGAACGTCAGGATAGGCGACCTGATCGACTATATACTGCTGCTAGGCCTCCTAACCACCGGCTTCCTGGCAGCCCGCCACGCGTTCATGGAGCACGGCATCTACACGAGCGTGGTGACCTACAAGCTCCTGCTAGGCCTCCACGTGCTCTTCGCAGAGCTGCTGCTAATGTGGCTGCCGTTCTCCAAGTTCTGGCACTTTGTCTTCGGCTACTGGTATGGCAAGCTCCACGAGTTCTGGGATGCCCGTGTACAGAAGGGTGTAGCCTAAGGGGGTGGTGCGTGATGGCCTCGGCTGCTCAAGCCCCGAGCCCCGTGGTTGAGCGCATACTCAAGACTGTGAAGGAGCGTGTCAAGTGGAGCGGCTTCGACAAGGCTAGGCTAGAATCGGCTGTAGCGAGGTTCACCAGGGCCATAGACGTTGTTAGGCTGCACTATCTCGAGAACTGCGTCGGCTGTGCCGAGTGTGCAGACGTCTGCCCGTATTATGCTGCTGGCGAGATATACTCGCCTGTTAACAAGGCCGAGCTGGCTAGGAAGATCTACAGGAAGAGGATGACCTTCGCTGGGCTCGTGCTAGGGCCGCTGGTGGGCGCATGGATGCCGAAATCAGAGCAGGATCTGGATAAGATTGCTGAGGCGGTCTACAGGTGCACGAACTGCGGCCACTGCTACTTCGCGTGTCCCTTCGGTATCGACAGCGGTAGCCTAGTGCAAGGTCTCTTGAAGATAGTGGCGACTTACAGCGGTAGGGCGCCAACGATAATCGACTTCTTTGCCGAGCTTGAGAGGCAGGAGGCTTACAGGGAGATCAAGCCCTTCATGGACATGTGGTATGGTGTGCTTAACGAGGCCGAGAAGGCTGTGGGCAAGAGGCTACCCTATGACAAGAAGGGCGCCGATGTATTACTACTACCAGTGATGACTGACGCCATGTTCTACCCTGGCGGCGTCGTGGGTGCCATAAAGACTCTGGAGGCTGCTGGCGTAGACTATACGCTACCCTCTGAGCCGTGGGCGTTCAGGCCACCCATCGGCGTCGTCGTAGGCCGCATGGATGTGGCGCGCGATGTCTACACGAAGCTGATTTCGAGGATAGAGCAGCTCCAGCCGAAGAGAGTGGTGCTGCTAGACGGTGGCTTCCCCTACCCATGGCTACGCTGGGAGGCTAGCAAGCTACTAGGCCGCCGCCTATCATTCCAGGTGCTTCACTTCGTCGAGCTGGTTGATGAGCTCATACAGGCTGGTAAACTGCCCTACGAGAAGAGTAGCGAGCCGGTAACCTGGCATGATCCATGTCAGCTTGGCCGCCGTGGCGGCGTGACGGTAGAGCCCTATCGCGTCATGAGCGCTCTGAGCACAGGCTTCCGGCCGCTAAAGCACCGCGGCGCTAACAGCTACTGTTGCGGCGGTGGCGGTGGCATAGGCTGCTTGACGGTAGAGATGATTAAGATGATGGCTGGCATGCTTGGCCTAAGGCTAGAGGATCTTGTGGACGGCGAGAAGGAGCTGAAGTTCATAGAGGAGACTGAGAAGGCTTGGGCCAAGGCCGTGAAGAGGAAGATAGATGAGATCAGGGAGAGTGGCGCTAAGGTCGTTGTCACTGCGTGCCCGGTCTGTATACACTCTATCGCGGGTGGCGCCAAGCTATACGGTCTCGAGATCGAGGTGAAGCACATAGCCGAGTATGTTGGTGAGCATGTCAAGATGTGATATGGGGTGAGTTTACGTGCCCGTGCCGTTTTTAAATCCCCTTTTCGCCCTAATCACCTTGAGGGTGACCGGGTCTCACGCGTATATGGATGTGAGGAGGTGGGTGTAAATGGGGCGCGAGATAAGGCTCCACATAGACCCCATAACTAGGATTGAGGGTCACCTTGGCCTAAGGGTGTATGTCGACGCTGATGCCAGGAAGCCGACCGGCAAGGTCTGGACGTTCGTAACCATGTACTCTGGCTTCGAAGTCTTCGCCATGGGCAGGCCGCCTGAGGACCTGCCGCACGTGACTAGCAGGATTTGCGGCGTCTGTGGCGCTAGCCACGCCAACGCCTCGGTGCTGGCTGTGGACATGGCTTATGGCGTCAGCCCGAAGCCGATGGGCGTAGTGCTGAGGAACATGGCTTACGCGATGACAGACCACATCTACGACCACACTATCATACTCGGTATGCTCGAGGGGCCCGACTATAGCACGCTAATAGTGCAGAAGTTGACGCCCAAAGTCTACGATATGGCTAAGCAGGTGAGGGCCGAGTACCGCGACATACACGGTTTCACAACCATAGCGGATATCATGGATGCCCTGGTGCCGGTTGCTGGTAAGATCTGGCAGCTCTCGATGAAATTCCAGAGGATAGCCAGGGAGGCTGGCGTGCTTATCTACGGTAGGCATAGCCACCCATCAACCCTCATACCCGGCGGCATAGGCACTGACCTGACTAACGCCGAGTACCTCTTCACCGGCTACATATTCAGGCTAACCAAGCTAACGGCGTGGATTAAGTGGTTCTACAGCATCTGGCATGATCTGCTGAAGTTCTTCAAGGAGAATGTGACGCTACCCGGCGGCCTAAGCTACGAGTGTAACGGGCTAAGCTATGCTTATGCACCAGAGCCCAAGGAGTGCCCAGGCATGAGGACCACGGTGCTCGCGGCTGCGAGTGCTGGCATCTTCGACGACCCGAATGTGTATGGCAACATGCCCGAGTACGACCCGGTAGAGTTCTACAAGAAGATGGATGATGCCGCGAAGGCTAGGCTGCTGAAGCCGGGTGTAGTGCTCAAGGGCGAGATTAAGACCGATAGCGTGACGGAGTACCAGCTTAGCATCATGGAGCATGTTGAGAGAGCCTTCTACAAGGACTGGGATATGCCACCGTGGTACACCGACAAGGACCCGGCCGGGAGGCCGCTCCTCTGGGGCAAGTATAATGCCAAGTACCACCCGTGGAACAAGCTAACGCTGCCAGAGATGAGCGGCAAGAGGGTTAACTGGGAGGGCAAGTACACTTGGGTCACCCATGTCAGGCTGGTGTGGAAGGATGGTACGATAGTGCCCTTCGAGGTGGGACCCTACGCCAGGCTACTAGCTCACAGCATGCACAGCGGTAGTGTGGAAGCAACGATCGCCGATGCAGCCATGAAGTACGGCAACAGGATGATCAAGGTGCACCTGCCGAGGGCTTGCGCTGATGAGCTGCCGGCCAGCGTCTGCGACCCGATGGACTTCGAGTTCGAGGTGCCACCCTTCTCGAGCACCATCTATAGGCTATGGGCTAGGGCGTTCAACCTAGTAATGGACGCTGTCTCTGCCTGGAAGAGCGTCGAGTGGGGTCTAGGACTACTCAAGCAGGGTAGTATCGAGACGTCGAGGCCGTGGAAGGTGCCGAGTGGTAGGACCTACGGCTTCGGCTTCATAGAGGCGCCTAGGGGTACTGTGAGACACTGGGTTGTCCAGGAGAACGGCCGCACGCTCAACATACAGGTACACGCGCCAACCACTGGCAACGTGTCGCCGCATGACAAGTTCGGCTTCAGCCCGTTCGAGCAGAGCGTGCTGAACAGCTATGTGACCGAGGAGGGCGGCCCCGAGGAGTGGCAGGGTCTAGACTTCGTGAGGGCTATCAGGAGCTTCGACCCATGCCTAGCGTGCGCGGCCCACATAAGCTTCGTCAAGAACGGTAAGGAGGTCAAGCGCGTCAAGAAGATAATAACGAACGTGCACTACACGTTCTAACCCACCCTCTTTTTTATAAACGGGCTTAGGCTCTACTCCTCTCATGGCCGGTGAGCCGCCGCCCATGTGCCGAGGCGGGCGTGGATAATCTAAACCGCCCCCTCGGCGTACACTCTTAGCATCCCGGGGGCGGCGGCGAGGCCGCGTCTTGGTCACGGTTTTAGCGGGGAGCCCGCGTAGCCGCCTCTCGGTCGGTGAGGGTTGCGGTTCCTAGGATGTAGGCTCGAGAACGTGCCCGAGTCTAAGAGGAAGTCTGTTGTGATAATTGGTGCTGGGCCTGCGGGCCTGGGTGCCGCGGGTAGGCTCGTCTGCTGGGGTCACGAGGTTCTAGTTGTAGATAAGATGCCGGAGCCTGGCGGCCTCCTGATATTCGGTATCCCGGAGTTTAGGATTCCGAAGGATCGGATTAGGGCTGGTATTCGGGAGTTGAGGGAGGCGGGTGTAGAGTTTCGCACCGGTGTCGTTGTTGGTAAGGATGTTAGCCTCGAGACGCTTATACGCGATTTTGACGCCGTGCTCATAGCTACGGGTACCTGGGAGACTCGGAGGCTCAACATACCTGGTGCTAGCCTCGAGGGTGTCTACGGTGCCCTCGAGTATATCGTTGATTACTTCCTCGCCAAGTATGGGTATAAGCCTCTAGACTCGGTGCCGCCGCTCGCAGAGAAGACTGTCGTGGTGGGGGGCGGCTATACTGCCGTAGACGCCTGCCATGTTGCACGCGAGAGGGGTGCGAGGGAGGTCCACCTGGTCTACCGCCGTACTAGGCGCGAGGCTCCAGCCGGGGTGGAGGAGTTCGAGAGGCTTGAGAAGGTGGGCGTCATCATACACGAGCTTGTATCCCCTAAGAGGTATATCGGGTGCGATGGGAGGGTTTGCGGCGTCGAGCTCATACGCATGAGGCTCGGAGCCCCCGACGAGTCTGGGAGGCCTCGACCAGAGCCCATACCGGGCTCGGAGCATGTGCTAGAGGCTGGGTCTGTGCTGGAGGCGGTGGGTCTGAGGCCCACGCCGCCATTCGACCCCGGCACCAACCATGGTATAAGGTTGAACCGGGATGGAACCATCTGGACCGATGAGGCTTTCAGAACGACGCGTAGGAAGGTCTTCGCGGCTGGCGACGTGCGTCACGGCGCCTCCAAGATAGGCCCGGCGTTGAAGAGCGGGATAGACGCGTCTAGGTTCATACACGAGTTCCTCACGGGGGCTCTCAAGGGCTGGCCGGGGCTGTGAGGAGAAGTCGGTGCGCTGAACGGTGATGTGAACGGCAAAAACCGAGCCCTCCCCTCTTTCACTCCTCCTCGAGGCGCTCCGCGCCCAGGTATCTCTCCGCTATCTCGTCCACCTCGTCTCTGGTCGCCTCTCTCCATCTCCTCTTCTCCAGCTCCTCTATCCTCTTAGCCGCCGCGAGGACCTTAGACGCGTCTATGTGGATGTAGTCGCCGTCTTCATACTCTATGAAGACGGCGTACCTCTTCCTAGGCGGGTCTAGGACTACGTGTATGCAGGGTATCTCCTCGCACTCGTAGCGGCTCTGGGCGAGTGGGGTCTCGGGGTGGGACGCCAGCGGGTCACCCCGGGGCCCGTCACGCCCCCGTCGCCGCGGCCGCCTCAATACACTCCAGCCTCCCTGGGGGCTCTTCACCGTTTAGGGCTGGATATGCGTCTCTCTCGCAATCTGCCTCTTCACCCTCAAGCTTATCCACGGCGGCTCGGATGGGATGTAGCGTAGCGCATGCTCCGCTATACTCCAGTCTGTGAAGGAGAGTAGACCCTGCGCCGTCAACCTCCCTATACTCTTGAGGGCTAGGTATGCTGCCAGGGTTCTCGAGGCCCCGGTTAGAGCCTGGTAGGCTGAGCGCAGGAGCTTGTACAGCATCTTGAGCTGCTCTGGCGTTGATATCCTGAGTATCGGGCGCCCCCTGTGCGTAGAAGCGGCGTTGGCTAAGAGTGCTGCTATGCGCCCCGCCATGACTACGGCTACGAGGCCTTTGCCCGTCTTCCTCACTATAGGCTCGCCTTTGGAGGCGGAGGAGAAGACTAGAGCCTCTAGAACCTGCGCGTCCGCTCCTCTCGCCTCCGGTATCTGTACGAGTGTTATACCCTCGCTGCTCCGCGAGGAGTAGACTAGGGTCACGCTCCTACCCAGGCCTATTGCCGCGAAGCTCTGGTTCAGCCACTCGCTTAGAAGCTGCGCCCTCCTCGCGTCGACCTCGCTCACGAGGTTGGATACCATCCTCGCGAGGTAGGCTATGCCGCTCGCCAGGAATCCGACTATGAGCGCTACTGTCAGGGCGGCTGGAGTGCCGGAGATGAAGTATAGAGCCGCGAGCGTGGCTAGGGCAGCCGCGACGCCTACGAGTATGTGCACTATTATACGCACCCGTGCTACTATTCTGCCATATCCTCCACCGTTTAGTGTTACTGTGGCCGCCTCCCCCGTAAACCAGGCCCCCACCCTAACCTAGGGAGTGGCTTGGGAGAGTGCCGCATCGAGCTACCATCCCTGCGCGGGGAGCCGGGAGGGGGGCTGGCGGCGGTAGCCCCTCCGTCGAGGAGGCCTGCGCTAGAGGCTCTCATGGACAGCGTGGAGGAGGTTGTAGTATCCCGTGAGCCCGTGGTGACTGTGATTGTGGGCGAGTGGGGTGAGGGCAAGACATGGGCCTGGAGGGCGTACGTGAGGCCCGCTCTACAGAAGCGTGGCTTCGAGTGCATCGAGGTTAGGGCTTCAACCCTCTACGAGGCTATGAGGAGAGCGTCGTGGATAACGTCTCCCGCGTGGCGCCTCGTCACAGCGGCTCTCGTGGCCTCGGGCCTCGTCGAGAACGTGCCCGGAGACTATAGGAGGGTTGTGGGGGAGCGGCTGGGCGGCAAAACAGTCGTGTTCATAGACGAGGTCGAGGACCTAGTCTACCACGGCGGCGCTCTCGACGAGTTCCTTGAGGCTCTACACGCTCTTCTTGACGGCGAGGCTGGGGCCCCACTAGTGCACGTCTATGCCTCGGTATCCCCAGCCGCGTATGCCAAGATGGTGACGTGGCCCTCCTGGAGGAGGCTTAGGAGGAGGATACGCGTCGTGGAGTTGAAGCCGGTGACGCGGGGCGAGGCTATAGAGGCTCTACGCGAGATGCTGTCAAAGAGCGCTGGTGGCCTGCCTCTAAGCGATCCGAGGCTCCTCAATGCCGTAGCCGAGGCCTCTAAGGGCAACCTGGGGGCCCTGGCAGCGTACGCGAGGAGGCTCCTCGCAGCATACTCCAGGCGGGGCTGTAAACCTCTCGCCCCGCAAGACGTGTTGAGGATTCTCTCCGAGCCCCTCTCGGCAGGCCTTCTAGACGCTGGTGTTGATGTAGAGAGGCTCGAGGGGGTTGCGGGGGGTCGTGAGGAGGCTCGCCAGGCTATCCTCCTGATGGTGCTGGGGGAGGATGAGGCCAAGGGCCTCGAGGATATCGTGGAGCGTGTGCCGGTGTGCGAGGCCAGGAGCCTAGATGATAGAGTGTTCGTGGGTCCGGGTGGCTCGCTAGTTGCGCTGGGCGGGGTTATGGAGGAGTATCTGAGGGAGGCTGGTGGTGTAGTCGAGGGCTCGTGTAGTGAGGGTGTTAGCCTCTACGCTGTGAAGCCGGAGGTTCTCGCAGTCGTCTACGGCGGGCATCCGAGTCTAGCATCTTTCATACGCGACGAGGCTCTGCGCAGGAGGGCTGTTAGAGAAGCCTACCGCGACCCCGGTCTCGCGGCGCGCGGGCTAATAGCGGCTATGTGCACGGGCGTCCACTGCAAACGCTGTAGGCTCGTCGATGAGGGGGGCGTAGCGGAGGTTAACATCGGGGGCCTCTGGGTTAGGGTGGTGGCCGCGCCGAGCTATACTCGCGCTGCGCCACTAGTCTCTAGCGTGAAGCCCCACGTGGTCCTCGTGCTGGGCGGTTCTGTCTCAGAGCCCGGCCTCTACCCGAGGGTTGTGAGCCTAAGCCTAGACCCCATATCCCAGATTCAACTCGCGGCTCTAGGCTCGGTTGTGGGCGGCGAGTGTAGAGCAGAGGGGGTTGACGCGGAGAGGGTTAACGTGCTATGGGCTCTGGTGGACTCGCGGTACCATATACTCGACGAGGTTCTCGAGGCGCTTAGGAGGAGCCCGCCGCTCGTAGTGCCGTGGGTTGCTACACCATCGGGCCGGGATAGGGTGCTAGCAGTCCTAAGGCTGCTCGCGTTGAGGGGGCGCGCCAGGCCCGTTGAGCTCTCGCAGATAGGCTCGCGTCTCGGGATCTCCGTCGGCGAGGGGGAGGCGGCTACCATACTCCAGGCTCTATCGAGGCACGGTATAGTCGAGAAGCGTGGAGACGTGTTCACAGTCACACTCTCTCCCGTAGAGGAGGCGGTGACGGCTGTGCTGGAGGCCCTCGGGGGGAGGTGCCGTGTCTCGGAGCTCGCGGAGAGGCTGGTCGAGGAGAGGCCCGGCGCGCTGGTATTCTGGCTCCGCGTGTTGAACGTGAAAGGCTACGTGGACGCGCCTAAGAGGATAACGGGGCGCTCGGCGATTAGGGTTATGCCCCTGGAGGAGCTGCGCTCGAGGGCGTTGGCGCTGCTCGAGAGGCTGCCGGACGAGTTTAGGGAGGAGCCGCGGTGCGATACAGAGGCCTGCGAGAGGGCGTGGCTCTCGGCTATACAGTGGCTTGTAGAGATCCTAGCCAGGCGTGAGACGGTAGAGAAGCGTGAACACTCTCCGACCGGGCAGGAGCACGGCCCGGCTTCCCCACACCTGCAGCTCCTCGCGGCCAAGCAGGGGCAATCGGCTCCGGCCGTGGATGTAATGGAGTCTAGGAGTGGTGGGGGTGGCGGGGCGGCGCTTAGGCTGCTTGAGAAGCGTCTATGGGAGGCCGTCCGCCTGGCCCCACTCGCGGCGCTCGAGGGGCGTATAGAGGAGCTGGCTAGCGTGGTGGCTCACGCGAAGCAACTGGCTAGGAGGGGGCGCGTCGAAGACTCTCTAATGGAGCTCAACGATACTATAGCTGTGGTCTCAAGGCCCCCGGACACGAGCCTAATCATGGCGGCCCGCAACCTAGACCCGAGTATAGTAGAGGTGCTCGAGATGATAGAGGATAGTGGTGTTGTTAGGAGGGTGCTCGAGAAGATTGTTGCAAAGAGGGCTGGTGAGCTGCTGCAATCGGCGCTGGAGAGGGTGGAGGCGAAACTCATCCGCTCAGCACGCCTAGCATGATCTCTGCGGCTTCCAGAGGATCTCTCGCTATCCTGCCCCCTGCGGCCCTCACAACTACATCGTCGAGCGGGTTCACAGCAACCCCGCAGCCGGCTAGCCGCATCATAGGAGCATCTAGCCTGGTGTCGCCGGCCACGCAGGCCCTTGCTGCGCCAGTCTCGCGCATAAACCTTAGGAGCCAGCGGTGCTTAGCATCAGCCTCCACGAGCGGCACCCCACCGGGCAGGAGGCGGCCCTCCTTATCGAAGAGTAGGCGCGGCGACACCCAGAGCCTTATACCCAGCTTTCCCGCCACCCTCTCCGCCACCAGGTCCAGCCCACCACTGATTATGGCCACTTCAAAGCCCCTGCTCCTTAGCAACGCTACGGCATCGTAGGCCTCTCCGCGGGGCTCCGCAGCGTCGCCCAGAATCTCTAAGAGGCGGTGTTTTGTTAGACCCGGCTCCGACTCTAGCCACAGGGTCGTATCCGCCAGCATCCAGTCCATGTATGATATCCTGCCCTCCCAGTAGAGCCTCGCGTATAGCTGAGCATGCTCCTTGGTGCCCAGGGCCTGGTGGACTATGCTCCAGCTGCTACGGGGCTCAACAAGCACGCCGTCCATGTCAAACACTATAAGGGTTTTGGGCAACCCTGTACACCGGGATGACCGGTTTAGCCTACGCTGAATAAACGGTGATGAGGGGCTTTCCAGGGACCCGAGGCCTATCCGCTAAAACGCGTGGGGCTAGATTGTTAGCCTCCTACGCCTCCTCCTCGCCGGGTTGCTGATGCGCCTGGTCGTCTCGAGCTCTATCTGGGCGTCTATGGCGTTTGCCTTCGGCCAGTACTCCTCGAGAGCCTCCTTGAGCTTCTCGAGGAGCGCCTTGTCGTAGCCGAACTTTGTTAGGAACTCGCGGCCCTCGTTGGTAATCCTCAGCTTCTTCGTCGGCGCTGTCTCGAGGAGGCCTAGGTAGAGGAGGGCGACCAGGTCCTCGTGAAGCTCCCTGCTGTACGGCACGTTCCCCAGTAGGAAGAAGTTGTAGCCCATGTCTATGCCCTTCTCGCTCTTAAACCAGTAGAGGAGGTAGTTGAGGGTCTTCTCGTAGATACCGCCCTTAGCCGTTATAAGATCCATTAGCGCGAGGAGGTTCTTCTTCCTCTCATCGTTCTTAACCTGGTCTATCGTCACCACGGGCCTCGTTATAATCACGAGCTCCTTCTTAGTGCCGCTAACTGGCTCCCTCTTCTTCCTACCAGTCCCCAAAGCCCCGGAGCCCCATGGA
The DNA here is from genome assembly GCA_964613695.1 of uncultured Desulfurococcales archaeon. Taxonomy (GTDB): domain Archaea; phylum Thermoproteota; class Thermoprotei_A; order Sulfolobales; family Pyrodictiaceae; genus Pyrolobus. The sequence continues at coordinate 18,157 of CAZTIR010000010.1, forward strand.
TGCACGCGCATGAAGCCTCGTATAATAGCCTCGCTTTACACCCGTACACCCGGTGATGAGGGTAGTCCGGTCGAATGACCAGCTGGGATGATTAAGCCGGACCCTACTGACCCTAGCATGGTGGAGTAGTACGAGGCGGGTGGTGCTCCTAGCCCTCGTCTCTGGCGGCGTCGATAGCACGACCGCCGCCTTGCACGCGAAGAGCGAGTACTGCCTAGAGGGCGTCGAGTGCCACCCCTACGCCCTCACCATAGTGTATGGCCAGAGGCATGTGAGGGAGATCGAGGCGGCTAGGAGGTTTGCCGAGCGGTATGGCTTCAGGCACATAGTCCTCGAGATAACCCCGTTGAGCGCCTCCAGGATTATAGGCAGGGGTGTATCGGCGCTAACAGATACCGATGTGGAGGTCCCCGAGAGCCTGGAGCCTGGTAAGGTTCCGCAGACCTACGTGCCTCAGCGCAACCTAGTCCTCTTATCCTACGCGGCCTCCGTGCTAGAGATGCTGATGGTGCACCACGACGCAGACTATGGCGTTATCAGTGTGGGGTTCCACCGTAGCGACTGGTCTCGAGACGAGCCCGTCTATCCCGACACTCGTAGAGAGTTTGTAGACGCTTTCGAGCTCGCCGCTAACCTCGGCAGCGGGAGGGTGTTCGAGGGTAGGAGCGTGGTCCGTGTACACGCGCCCTTCGTGGATAAGCCGAAGTGGAGTATCATAGAGTGGGGCGTGAAGCACGGGATGGATTACTCTATAACGTGGAGCTGTTACCGTGGAGGTGAGAGGCCTTGCGGTAGATGCCCTGCTTGCAAGGCCAGGCTACGGGCCTTCATGGCGGCTGGTGTTGAGGACCCGCTCACGCCCCTCTACGAGACCCTCCCGGAGTGGTACGCGGAGTGGGTTAAGGCTAGGAGCGAGTGCAGGAGGGGTAATGTAGAGGCTTGTAGGAGGGCCGAGGAGTTAACCAGGGAGGCCCGCAGGGTCTGAGAGAGGGGCCGGGTCATGGTCCTGGTCATCTTCTTCCGGCATGGCAGGGCCGTGTCTAAGGAGGAGGCTGGGAGCGATGAGAACCGCTGGCTAACGCCCCGCGGCCGCTGCGAGGTAGAGGCGGTTGCGCGGCTGCTACCGGTGAAGCCCCTCGTCGTATACACTAGCCCCTTGAGGAGGGCGAGGGAGACTGCTAGCATAATCTCTTCGATCCACGGCTCAGAGGTTAGGGTCCTTGAGCGTCTCGCGCCGGGCGCGGATCTAGGCGTGCTGAAGGAGGTGGAGCTGGTGGATGGAGTGGTGCTTGTTGGCCACAACCCCGACCTAGAGGAGATGGTAGAGGCGTTGACGGGGGGCAGGGTCAAGCTCTCTGCTGGAGCGGCGGCGGGGGTTGATGTGGACGAGAGTCTCGCCAGCGGAACCCTGGTATTCCTGGTGCCCCCTGCCGTGGCGACACGGGTGCACCCCTGTGAAGAGGCATAGCTTTACGCTCTGCTATACCCTAGCCCTCCTGGGCTTCCTGGCTACGCTCCTCTCGCCTCTCATTGGGCTCGCAGCCTACCCCCTTGGCGTTGTTACTGGTTTTCTCGGCGTTGGCCTCTGTTATGCAAGAGCGAGGAGATTATGGCTCTCGCTTCGCCACGCTCGATGAAGACGTTCTCCCATAGGAGTATTGCTGTGGTGAACCACTCGGAGAGTATGCACGGAGTCTCTTCCGTCAACTCGTCCCAGCCCACATGTATAGTCTTCTCGGGGGGAGCCGCGTCGCCCAGGACGCCGGCGTCGATAACCACGTCCACGCTGCCCACGTAGTACCTTGCGGTGTCGAGAGACACTATGTCGATGTCTATGCCGTAGACGGGGCTAAGACCTATGACATCCGTATCCACCTTCTTCCCGGTCACGTGCACCCTCTTGTACCCGGCTCGCGCGAGAGCCGCCGCCAGGAGCTTGACCTGCCACCGCCACCTGACGGCGACGAGAGCCTCATAGCCGCGTGGTATGCACGAGGCGAGCGCGCGGGGGTAGAGGAGGTGGCACTTGAGCAACCCCTGCTCGACGACAATAGTGTCTATAGCCTCTAGTCTAGTCGAGTCCTCGTCCTTAGTGTCGCAGTGCTCCATCAACAATATCCCGAGGGGATGGCTTGCAACCAGCACGCCCCTGGCAACACCACGGGCGCATGAGGCTATCGTACCGACCTCCTCGTAGCCGGGCGTCCTGACCAGGACGACGCCGTCAACGTCCCTGCTGGCGAGGAGGGCGCAGAGAGCCTGCTGCATGAAGGCCACTGTCTGCGACCGCGTCTCGGATAGGAGCAGGTAGAGGCGGGTTAAGGGCGTGCAGCACCTGCACCCGCTTATATCCCCGTGGTCCTCGCGTCTCATAACTAGAACACGCTCCTCAACAACCCTCCGTCGACGGGAACCATAGCCCCGTTAACGTAGCTGGCCGCGGGGGATGCGAGAAACGCGACAACCCTAGCTATCTCATCAGGCTCAGCCATTCTACCCAGGGGCACGTCCCTAACCATCTCCCCGATAACCTCCTCTACGCTGCGTCCCTCCTCCCTAGCCCTCCTCTCCGCTATCTCGACAACCCTCTCGGTGCGCGTTAGGCCAGGGAGGATTCCATTAACGCGTATACCCCTGGGGGCGAGCTCCCTCGCAAGGCTGCGCACGAGACCCGCTAGCGAGATCCTGACTACGTTAGAGAGTATGAGGTCTGGGATGGGCTCGCGTATAGCGACGGAAGCCACGTAGACTATGGCAGGGTCGCGCCCCTTCTCAAGGTATGGTAGCGCGTAGTGCGTGACCCACACGGCGCTTAGGAGGAGTAGTCGTGTCGCATACTCCCAGTCTTCGAGGCTCACGCTCATAAAGCCGCCGGGCCGCGGCCCACCAGTGTTGTACACGAGGATGTCTAGACCACCGAGCCTCTCGACCGCATCCCTCACTAGACGCTCTACATCCTCGCGTCGGGTGATATCGGCGGGCGAGCCGTAGGCCTCTACCCCAAGCTCTCTAAGCCTCTCGACGGCCTTCTCGACGCGCTCGGGGCTCCTCGAGCAGATGTATACCCTTGCGCCCTCGAGGCCCAGTCTACGCGCTATAGCGAATCCGATACCCCTGCTCGAGGCTGTGACCAGCGCCCTCTTGCCCCGGAGTCCCAGGTTCAAGCCCCCTCCCCGCTCAACACCCTCCTAATACTCTCCGCTATCCTGGCAAGCTCCTCGTCGCTAGCCCTGCTCCTCTTGCAGTGCATTATATGGCAGCCGTCCCCCTCCCTCCTCGGTATTATATGGAGGTGCACGTGCATTATCTCCTGGCCCGCGCTCCTGCCCACGTTAACGACTATATTGTAGCCCGTGGCGCCGGTGGCCTTGAGTATGGCCGGGGCTAGCCTCGCGGCAGCTTTAATCATGGCGGCTAGCGTATCCTCGGGCACCTCGTGGAGGCTCTCGTAGTGCTCGCGGGGGACTATTAACGTGTGGCCCGGGTTGATGGGATAGATGTCGAGGAACGCGACGACCTTTTCATCCTCGTAGACCTTGTGCGCCGGCAGCTCACCCCTAACAATCTTGCAGAAGACACAGTCGCCCGGCAACCCTGCCCCCGAGGCGGGCGGCTCTGGGGGCTCCTAATTCTTCATCCCCTGGAGGGTCTCGCCCGCCACACTCGTCACAGCCGCCCAGTGTGAGAGACGCCACCGCTCCCCCTATCTACCACTACGCCGGGAGCTGAGAGAGGTGGATGAGGGTGACGTACAGCCTCGAAGACCTGGCTAGGGTGTTGAAGGTACTGGTAGACGCGGGTGTACGCGGGGTAATCATAGGCAGTACCGTGGTCCAGCTAGAGATGAGGAGCAGGGAGCTCGCGGAAGACGTGGACATTTTCGTCGAGGAGCCGAGCCCGTTCATAGAGGAGGATTTCTACAGGGAGCTGGCGAGGAGGCACAACTGGGGCTTGGGTCAGACCTGGCTGGGTACTCCGTCCCTCATAGCGAGGATGGGTGATGAGGAGATTGTGGTAGAGCTCTACGAGAACATCTACGACTTCTATGTGCCGCCGGAGGTGCTGCAGAGGGCGCCGAAGAAGAACCTGCGCGGCGTCACGTTCAGGGTGCTTAGGCTGGAGGACTATGCGCTACTCAAGGCGAAGGCCGGTCGCGACGAGGACATGGAGGACCTGGAGGAGCTGGCCACGCTCGTCAAGAGCGGCGAGGTGAAGTTCGACAAGAGGCTCGTCAAGGAGAGCCTCCAGTTCTTCCCCGAGGAGGATCAGCCCCTCATGGAGAAACGGTTGAAGAAAGTCGGTCTACTGGAGTGAGTAGGTGGTGCGACCTTGGCGAGTAACGGCTTCGAGGTTTTGAGGGACGCCTACCTCTCATGGGCGCAGCTAGCACGCGAACAGTACCAGGCGGGTGTCGAGGCCGCCAGGGACACTCCGCCAGCCTATGCCTGCGTCGACGAGGTCATAGCGTGTGGGATGGGGGGCTCCGGCATAGTCGGCGACTATCTAGCTAAGCTCAGCGACGCTTACGGCGGTGTACCGGTCTCGACTATCAGGTCTACCGTGCCCCCACGCCGCGCTGGTAGACGCACGCTGGTCCTGGGGGTCAGCTTCTCTGGCAAAACCGTCGAGACGATAAGGTGTGTAGAGTCGGCTGCGGACGCTGGCTCGCTCGTCGCCGTGGTCTCGGGCGCGGGCCCGTTATACGAGAGGGCCGAGGCTCGAGGCTGGCCGGCTGTGCGGGTGCCTCAGGGGCCTGCAGCCCGCTCCATGTTCGCCGCTCTCCTCTACGCGGCCATAGGCTTCCTAAAGGGCCTCGGCCTCCTGTCGATACCCTACGCGGAGATCGAGAGCTCTTTCACGGCGCTCGCGGACGCCGGTGTCGAGGATGAGGCTATCAGGGTGGCAAGTAGCCTAAAGGACGCTAGCCTGGTGCTCGTGGTTACCGGGTGGGAGCTCGCACCCCTCTCGTTGAGAGCTGTTCAGGAGTTCGCGGAGAACTCTAAGAAGCCAGGCATCCCCGTCTACGCGCCCGAAGCCCTCCACAACTTCATTGAGGGTCTGGACAGGCTCTCCACCATCGGGGGCGTGAGGGCACTGGTTATAGACTGGAATGGTTATAGCGCCAGGCCCCTCTTCGAGCACCTGGCCGCCAGGGTGTCTGAGAGGGTTGGCGCAACGAGACTGGAGGTTAGGAGGGCTGGTGTCATACACGCGCTAGCCTGGGCGACGCTAGTGGTGGGGCTCGCGTCGATACACGTCGCCCGCCTGGAGGGCGTAAACCCGCTCGAAACCCCGTTCATCAAAGAGGCTAGGAGCGTCGCGGAGAGAATGTAGGTGTGCTCAGCAGCCTGGTTACAGCCCATCGGAGCCCCTCGGCCCCTTACAAAGATCATCACTGCCCCTACGAGGCTCTACAGAGAGCTTTATACACAGCCTCTATAGTTCTTCTCTAGTCTGGTGTAGGTGAGGGAGGTATAGTTGGCTGACGCGATAACCGTGTTTATCGCGGCTCTCGTAGGCGGGGCCGTCGGCGGCATCGTCGGCGGTGTTGTCGGCGCCAGGGCGTCTAGGGGCTCTAGGGCCTCGTCAGAGCTCCCGCCCGTAGACCCGAAGACTGTTGCAGCGCTCGTGGCCCAGAACCTCGAGAGCATGCTCAACGATATAGTCAATAGTATCGGCGCTATTGGCGAGAAGATGGCCAATATAGAGGAGAGTGTTAACACGCTCTATAACCTGTTTGCAGCGTACCTGGGTGCGGCTGCAGCCTATAGGACTGGGCGTAGGAGGAGGGTCCAGCAGGCTAGTGAGAAGAAGTGAGGTAGCCTCGCCTTGACCGTTCGCAAGACGAGCGTGGTCTCCGGGCTGGTATCGCGCGGCGTGTCGGTAAGGCTCTCGGAGGCGGCTAGCCGGTATTGTCTCTCGGCCTCGGAGCTAGTAGCGGCTGCCGTAGAGAGCCTAGTGGCCAACCTTGATGCTGTTGAGGAGCGTGTACGCTACTACGGCTGCGACGAGGGCGCGTGGCGGACTGCAATATCGTCTCTCCTCTCCGCGGGTAGCGTGCTCTACGAGTTCCTATCACCGATACTAGCCAAGCTCAGGGGAGACGGTGTCCTGGTGCCGACGGGTATGAGCCTAAGCGAGAAGCTGGACGGCTTCACAGTTCAGTTCGCAAGCCTGGACCCCTGGATTGATGTGGTTGTTCTGCGTGTATCGCCCCGGGGGATAGAGGCTAGCTACTCGTTCATCATCGGCACTCCCGAGCTCGTACCAGGCTTCGAAGATGTGGTTAGAAGACTAAGCAGCATCGCAATGCACGAGATGAGCGTGGAGAGGAGTGGTAATGAGGCGAGGCTAACCTACAAGCTCTCCGCTAACAGCGTGGACCTGCTTAGGGGCATAGACGAGGTGTCTAGCAGGTTCGCCGAGGTGCTGCGCAAGGCTAGTGTAGAGTGGCTAGTGGCGGAGGTGGAGCACGGGTATAGCCCCGAGAAGCACTTCGAGCTTGCGAAGATGTTCTGGGAGCATGGCAGGAGGGTTGAGAGCCTATACGAGAAGAGTGTGAACTACCTGAGGTGCAGCGAGGAGCTTGTAAAGGGCCTGGTGAAGAGGGAGAGCCTCGACGACATCATCGAGGCGGCGGTGACGGGGCTGTGGACGCCAAGGCTCCTCGACGAGAGCGTCGAGAGGCTGAAGGGCAGGTACCCTAAGCTAGCCGGGCTCTGGGAGGTTGTAGACGAGGTTAGCATAGCTCTTCAAGAGGCGCGCCTGCAGAGAGAGGAGGTTGAAAAACTAGAGGCGCGTCTAGAGAGCTTCTTGGCCACTCTAGGCTAGGTTCTCACTCTATTATTTTCACTGGTATCGGCTGCGTGCTAGTGGTCGGGGTAGGCTCCTCCACCTTCTTCTCACTAGCCGCTACGTTGCGAAGTGATTCAACCTCCTCGAGCTTCTTCAGGGTCTCTTCCAGGTCCTTCATCTCGAGCTTAATGCTCTCCTCCATGCTCTTAATCTTCTCCATAGCTGCTCGGAAGGCGTCTGAGCGTATCTCCCCGCTCATGTAGGATATTCGGAGCGCGGTCTTAGAGCGTATGAGCATCTCATGCTCTATCTCGAGCTCCGACTTCCTCCTCTTTATCATCTCGCGTACCTTGGTCAGCTGCTCGCGTAGCCTTCTAAGCTCCTTGTCGAGTTTCGTTGCGAACTCGCGGTATATGTGCTCGGGCACCTCCTTCTGGTGGTAGAGCTCCTCGAGCCGCTTATACCTCTCGATCGCTCTGCGGTAACTGTCCCTCGTCTTGTCGGCCAGAGTCTTCCACTCCGGCTTCACTATTATCCTGTCACCCTCTATCTCAATGGACTCTGGGAGATAGTCGTGTATCTCGCCGGTCCCGTGCACCAGGATACTAACCTTTGTGACCCTGCCGTCGAGCTCGCTGTCGAAGCTCACTAGCACGCCTATCCTCCTGCGGTAGGGGTCGTAGACCTCGCTACCCACCCTACCCTCCAGCATGTCTATGAAGAGGGCGCGTACCAAGCGATACCACCCGGCGCTCCGAAAATACTCTAGGGTGTTGGGTCCGGGGCTTAGGGCGAGGAGCTGGTAACACCCAGGCTCCTCTAGGCGGTGAGGAACTTCCTCGGGTCGGTTAGCTTGCCTTCGATCGCGGTTGCTGCGGCCGTGTAGGGGGACACGAGGTAGGTCTTGGAGGTTGGGTGTCCCGTCCTCCCCCTGAAGTTCCTGTTAGTGGTGAAGACGCCAACCTCTCCTGGCCCGAGGACGCCATAGTGGCCTCCTATGCAGGGGCCGCAGGTGCCCCACGTGACTAGGCAGCCAGCCTGCGTCAACACCTCGACTATGCCCCTCTTGAGGGCCTCCTCGTACACCTTCTTCGAGGCCGCTATGACTATGCAGCGTACGCGGGGGTGAACCCTCCTACCCTTCAATATCCTCGCAGCCGCTTCGAGATCAGAGAGCCTCCCGTTGGTACAGCTCCCGATGAACACCTGGTCTACCTCAACCCCCTCGACCTCGCTCACGGGCTTAACGTTGTCAACCCGGTATGGTATAGCCACCATGGGCTCAAGCTCCGACATGTTATACTCGAGTACGTCCACGTACTCTGCGTTAGGATCGGGCTCCAGCCTCCTAACCTTCTTCCCGAGGCGCTCGTAGTACGCTAGGGTGACCTCGTCGCTCGGGAACATGCCGACTTTAGCCCCCATCTCCGTGCTCATGTTGGAGATGGTCATGCGATCGTCTATCGTGAGCCTCTTCACACCCTCCCCAGTGAACTCGAGAGCCTTGTAGTTGGCGAAGCCTGCACCCCGGTCGCCTAGTATGCGGAGGACCAGGTCCTTGCTAGTAACAGGGGGTTTGAGCTCGCCAACCAACCTTATGTTAACGGGCTCCGGTATCCTCATCCAAACCTCTCCAAAGAGTGTGGCGTAAGCCACGTCACTCGCGCCCATGCCTGTTGCGAACGCCGCAACGGCCCCGGAGGTGTTAGTGTGGCTGTCGGCGCCCACGACAACCTGGCCAGGCTCGACAAGACCCTCGTCTATGACAACCTGGTGCATGATACCGTGGCCGACATCCCGGAAGACTACTCCATGCCTCCTGGCCCACTCCCTAGTCTTCTTCTGAACCTCGGCAGCCCTCACGGTCGGCGGCGGCACCAGGTGGTCGAAGACGACAACTACCTTGTTAGGATCCCACGGCTCGTCCCTACCAGCCTTCTCCATAACCTCTATCACGTGGTAGCCTGTCAGGTCGTGGAATAAGACACGGTCGACTCTGACAGTTGCAACCTCTCCGGGCTCAACCCTACCCTCTACCACGTGCTCTGCGAGAATCTTCTCGGTGAGGGTCCCCTTCAACCCCGTGCAACCCGAGGAGCGTTGAGTGGAACGTGGGAGGGGAAAAAGAGGCTGGGGCTAGGCGAGCCTAGCGTAGGCCCTCACCGGCTCGAACGGCACACCCGTCACGAAGAACTTGCTGAACATCTCGTAGTAGTGAAGCCTCAGCGTGTGGGCGAACGCCACTATAGACTCCATGCCTATGACTAGCAGGTTGCCGAGTATGTAGATCGGCCAGAAGCCGACTACGCCGCCAAGCTTAGAGATTATGTAGAAGCCGTACATGAGACCGCTGTGCGCCAGCGAGAGGGCAAAGATTCGCAGGAAGCTCAGCGTGTTACCCACGGCTATCAGCAGTAGGTCGAAGAGCTCCAACGCAGCCTGGCCTAGGGCCGAGCCGAAGCCCCCGCCGTGCGCCAGCACCTCAGCTATCTTGCCGAAGAAGGCTAGTACGAGACCGCCATAGATCATCGCGGCCACCACGTAGACGAGGGAGGCGTAGGCGCTCGGGTTCGAGACTGAAGCGGCTATGCCAGCGAGTATCTCGTTCGGGTTCTTCATGCCGACGACCGCGCCGAGTATCCTAGCAGCCACCACTATCGCGTCGGCGGGTAGGTAGGGGAGGCCAGCCAGGAACGCTATGAAAACGCCGCCAAAGACGAGGGTCTTTGAGAGCCCCGAGACTATTGCCTCACCCTTCTCGCCCATCGCCGCGTAGTTGTATATCGCGAAGATGCTGGAGAGTGTTAGCAGGAAGCTACCTAGCAGGAACGATACGTACATCGAGAAGAAGACCGTAGCCCTCACTATATCCGTTGTCGGTATAGTGGCTAGCTTCGGGCATAGCTCCATTAGCTTCTGTGGGTTGGTCTTCTTTAACTCGTCCACGTGGGCGGCGAAGAGTGGCGTGGCGTACGGCGGCTTAGGGAAGCCCAGGTGGCACCAGAAGCTGATGAGAGGCTCTCCCCCGACTGGGCCGAAGAACTCGGCGGCGAGGAAGCCGAAGATCATCGCAGAGACTCCGAGGTAGAGTAGTAGCGCGCCCAGCTTCCTCACGCCCTCGCCCTTCGCTATCCCTAGGAACTCTCCCCTACGCAGCATGTAGATGCCAAGCAGTAGCAGCACTAGCCCGTGGCCAGCGTCGGGGAACGCCATGCCGAATATCAGTGGGAACGTTATGGCCATTATCAGGAGGGGTGATATTGAGCCAGCCTTTGGCACGCCATAGCTGGTCAGCAGCATCTCGAATGGTTTGAGCACGCGCGGGACTTTCAACACGCTTGGTAGAGCTGTCTCCTCGGTCACCTTCACGTAGCCAGCGGCGGCCACCACGGCAGTGTTATTGGTCTCGCGTAGCACCCTATCGGTGAACTTACGGAGGTCCGACCTCGGCACATAGCCGTTGAGGACGACGAAGAGCCTGGTCCTAGCAGCCGCTATCAACACCCTGAGAGCCTCTCTGACCGTTAGGAGCTTTGCTAGTAGCTCGCGTAGCCTCCTCCTCTCCCTCCTAATCTCCTCGATGAGCTGCCTCTCGAGCCTATCGAAGTACTCGGCAGCCTTAGCCAGGTTGCTTGGCACACCCGAGGGCATCTCTATCTCCATAGCGTTAGTCTCGCCAGCCACGTGGTTGACCACCATCTCGTGCTCGGCCGGGTACACTACCACGACGAGGGCCTTGGCGGGCTCGTAGTCCTCGGCGATGGCCACCAGCACCGGCTCCTCCTCTGCAAGCACCCTAAACCTGTCAAGGTGTGTCGCGTCTACACGGAAGAGTCTCACCTTGATCTTCTCCAGCTTCCTCAACTCCTCTAGGTCAAAGTCGAGCCACCTGTAGGCCCTCGCCGCTGCAGCGGCCTCCGCGTACTCGCTCCCAGGGGTCCTGAGCTCAGTCAACTGCCTCAGCATCGGATCCAGCTTAGAGTCTATTTCCGCAGCCTCCCTGATAACCTCCTGCGCCTTCTCAACCCAGTCCCTAACCTCGCCCATGCTAGTCTCTATGGGCTCGGGGAGCTCGCCGATCACGTCGAGGTACGCTCTTATCCTCTGCGCGAGGTTCTCCGCCTCGCTCACAAGCCTCTGTAGCTGGGCCCTCTCGCCCCCCGCCTCCTCCCCCTCCGCCTCGACGGGCTTAGGGTGGAAGACGCCGGTCTCTAGTACAGCCTTTACAGCCCTCGTGAGCTCCTCCCGGGGGACTAGGATCGAGACCTCAGTGGCCGTCCTCGCTATTAGCACGGCGTCGTCACCCTCTCGTCACTGTTCCCGGCCTTCCACCAGCATCTCACGATATAAATGCGAGGCGGCCTGGGAGGCGAGGGGAGCAACTTGCCAGAGAAACGCGTTGTTGTAATCGCGGACGAGTACACGGCTACAGCGTTCCGCCTCATCGGTGTGGACGCGAGGATAGTCTCGAGCGGGGACGAGGCTAGGAAGCTTGTCGAGAAGCTCCTCGAGGATGAGGAGGTGGGAGTTATACTAGTCTCGAACGAGTTCGCGGATAGCGTGAGGGATATAGTGGAGAGGGTTGGGAGCGAGAGGAGCGACAAGGTGGTCGCGCTGCTGCCGACGCTGAGGCACCCTGGCAAGCCCGCTGATATGAGAAGGCTTCTTCTCCAGGCGCTGGGCTTCGGAGGCTAGGGGGCGGGTCCCTTGCCCCGTGTAACGCTGAGCGGCAACCCCGAGGCGGTGGCCAAGAAGGCTGTCGAGAAGCTACGCGACTCGATAGACTCTAAGATGAGGGAGGCTCTCGACGCGGCTATACGCATACTCGACTCGGCGAGGATAAGGGCCCTGGAGAGGGTGGAGAGGGAGGTCTCCCAGATACTACGCGAGGCCGAGGAGAAGGTTCACGCCGAGCGTGCGGTGAGGGAGACGGAGATACGCGTAGCCGAGCTAAACGCCCGCAACGAGTGGATCGAGAGGGCTGTCCGCGAGGCCCTCAAGAGGCTGCGCGGCGCCCTAGGCGAGGAGGAGTACACGGCGTTCCTACGGGACATGCTGCGCAGGGCGGCCGAGAGCCTAAAAGCGATGGATATAAGCGAGGGCGTGGTATACCCCACCGAGCCCGACCGCGACATTGTAGAGAAGCTTGTCGCGACAGAGAAGCTCCCCGTAACCCTCAGGGTGGCGGATAGGAGCGTGGAGGGCCTGGGAGGCTTCATAGTCGCCTCGCCCGACGAGACCACGAGGCTAGATTACAGGCTCGAATCCGTCCTAGCAGACGCGATAGAAGACGCGAGAGCGGCTGCAGCGAAACAGTTGTTCGGCTGACACTCCTCCCCCCTCTTTTCACTACGCAACACTATACTACGGTCATAGTGGGGTTTCAGCACTCAAGACCCTCTTCATCGCCCTCGGGCTCCGCGTGCGCGGGGTCATCACGCATCCTCTAAACCGTTGAGGCTAGCCGAGGGCTCCAGCTTCGAGAGCCTTCTCGAGGAGCCTTCTTTGCGCTTCTAGCCTCTCCTGCTTCCCCCTTATCTTCTCTGCGAGCTCTTCCAGGCTCTTGGCGAAGGCGTATAGCCCGTAGGGCGTGTAGTAGACGTTGCTACACGTCCAGGCTGTTGTGGGTAGTGCGTCAGAGTGCGCTATCTTAGCGTAGAGCCAGTCGCCGTAAGCCGCGAGGGCTATGAGGTGAAGGTCTTCGCCGCGCTTCGCAACTAGTAGCACGCAGTCTCCCGTCGCGCTCTCCACCACTATCTTCTCGTAGACCCCCGACTCCCTCAACAGTGTTGAGAGCTTCTCAGCCGCCTCTCTTAGGCTTGGCACTGGGCCGCACCGGGTACAATCTTTTCCAGGGCCTTGGCTTATCTTCGTGCATCCCCGGCGACTAGTGTTGGACGTAGAGGAGCTCTTCGGCTTCCGGCCGCGTAGCGTGATAGTATTCGCCGTTGGCGGCGGCGGCGACGCAGCATCGGGCTATCTTAATGCCTTCTGGCTGCGGAGGAGGGGCGTGGATGCGGTCCTCGCGGCGATAGCCTGGGAGCGTTTCATCGTAGACCCTTGCCCTGGGCCCCTCTCGCTAGACGAGTTTGCCTCGCCTGCTGTTAGGCTCGAGTGGCTTGTCGAGGCGAGGGGCGGGTGCTACGCTGTTAGAGCCTGTAGCTCTCGTGTCATAGTCCCGCAGGTTTGTAGGCTTGCGCGCATCACGGGCGAGAGCGTGTACGTGGTGGACGTTGTGGCGGGCTCGAGGGGTGTCGCGAGGAGCCTCGAGGAGCTAGCATCTCTCACCGGTGCCGAGGCTATACTAGCGGTGGATGTTGGCGGCGACGTGTTGGCTCAGGGTTTTGAGGATAGTCTCTGGAGCCCTCTCGCCGACTCACTCGGCCTAGCGGGTAGCGTAGAGAGCGGGCTCCCGGTCACAGTTGCAGTCCAGTCCCCGGGTTCTGATGGCGAGCTGGGCCTCGATGCTATCACGGAGCGTGTTGGTGATGTGGCGGTGGCGGGCGGGCTTAGGGGTGCTAGGATGGTGTCGCTGGAGGAGGTTGGGCTCCTAGAGGAGCTGGTTAGGGAGGGTTTTGTCACGGAGGCTGGCTTGGCGCAGGTTCTAGCCAGGCGCGGGTTGAGGGGCGAGCTTAGGATACGTGGCGGCACGCGTAGGGTGGCACTCTCATTCATCCAGGCTCTCGTACTCTATCTAGACGGTAGTGTGTTGTATGAGCAGTCGCCGCTGGCCAGGAGGGTTTCGGGCACCTGGAGCGTATGGGAGGCTAGGGATAGGCTACTCGAATCCTGTGTCGCGACAGAGCTGGACCTCGAGGAGAACCTCTGGGATATGATGGTGAGGGGTGAGGCTCCGGACCCGCTCGAGGCCCGGAGGAGGGCTAGGAGGGTTGCCAGGAGCTACTGCGTCGAGAGGCGCACGTAGTAGGCTGGCTTGTCGTGGAGCCCCGGGAGCGCCTCTAGGCTAGCCTCGCCGGCCAGGGCTGCTAGCTTCTCGAGAACCTCCCTCTCCTTCAAAACCCTCTCTATCCACGCTAGGCCGACTATGCGCACCTCCCCGCTTCTCGTGCGAGGCGGGGGCCAGTAGGAGTATATCGGGTGCAGTAGCGTCAGAATGTGGGAGCTCCTCTCTACAATGGTAACCGCGTGAGGGTCTATACTGGAGAGGTATATAGTATCCGTCTCGACGCTCTCAACCCCATCTGCGAGCCTAGCTTCGAGGCCCAGCCTCCTCGCCCACTCTAGACCGGTATCGTTCACGCAGTACAACTCAGCGCGTATACCGAGGCTCTTAGCGTAGAGCGCTGCAGCGAGGCCGCTCACGCCGCAGCCTATCACGGTGAGGGAGCCGCGGGCCTCTTCTACGGCAGCTACGCCAATGCCCATGGGGTAGAGGAGGGCGCAGAAAGCCTCCCTACCATCACAAGCACTCCTGTCGAGAACCTTAAGACTAGACTCTGGGAGCGCGGTGTACTCGGCGAGCCAGCCGTCGATATGAAGGCCGGGATGTAAGCCGCTAGGCGTAACGGAGTCCTGGACAACGAGACTACCCTCGGGTATGCTGCTCCTAGCGCCCCTCTTCACAACAAACCCGAAGCCCGTGTGCCCAACAACGCGGCCGTGCTCGAGCCAAATTATGCTCCTCGCCACACCCTGCTCTACACCAGTCCACCCGGCGGCAACAACCCGGACTAGCACGTGACCCGGAGGTATGGGTGGCAGGAGGCTCTCCTCCACTT
>CAZTIR010000011.1:0-31168 GCA_964613695.1 uncultured Desulfurococcales archaeon
GCGGCCTCGATATACTCTCGTGCGCGGTCCTTGGGGTCTAGGCCCTCCGCCAGCAGCTCGATGATGTACTCCTCGAGCCCGAGGCCAAGCTTCTCAGCCTCTCTGCGCGCGCGCTCAGCCAAACCGCGTGGAATACTTATGGTGATAACGGATGCCAATCTACTAGCCACCAGTCGATACGTACAACACTATTAGCGAAAACATTATCGCCTTAGGCGCATCCTCTGCCAGCTGCTGCAGGCCGGAGCTTGTACAGGCCTAGTGGCGTACCGCCTCGAGTATCCCGTGCTCGATAAGGTTCTTCACAACCAGTCTTACAGCGTTGTATGCGACCGCCTCTCTCGGCTTGGAGGCGTCCAGCCTCGCTACTATCGGGGCTCTCTGCCCGTAGAGGCAGCTCGCCTCTACTCCAAGCGTCTCCAGCCCCCTCAGCCACGGGGGGTTGGGGGTGGGCCACTCGGGCTCCTCCTCCAAGAGCCTCATAACGGACTCGTACGCCTCCCTAACCCTCCTGAGGGTCTCGGGGCTCTCCGGCCCCTCTATAACGCCTCTAGAGGCTCTAAGCCTCTCGTAGGCTACCTCCGGCTCGACATCAAGGTATAGCACCATGTTCGCGGGCGGCGCGAGAGCGTTCACAAGGCTTAGTATGTCGCGTGGCGTGTAGAGGCTCTCCCCCCACCCGCCGCCCTGGTATGCGGCGCTACTATACTTGTACCTGTCCAGCACCACTATGGCACCCGCTGCAACCTTCTCTAGCAGGCCTCCAGGCGCGTAGAGGTGGTGTAGCCTATCGGCTGCGAAGAGGTGGGCTAGCACGTGCGGCGAGGCTAGTGTAGGGTAGCGCCCCCTCAGCGTCTCGCGGATTAGGAGCCCTACTGGTGAACGCGTGGGCTCCTTCTCGTAGACCACGCTAGCCTCCACAACCCTCGATAGTATCGACACGAGGCTCTTGGATACAGTCGTCACGCCGGCACCGTCAATACCCTCGACGGCCACGATAACCCCCAGTACCCTACCGCCGCAGGCCCTGGGCCTCAGCACCCCATACTCCTCCACAACGCGCTTGACGATGCCAGCCTCCCAGCCCTCCACGTCCTCGACAACCCCTACTATCCTGGCACCCACTATACTCGCACCATAGGCTCTATAACGGGCTTCTAGGGCGGAGGCCCTGCGGCCGGGTGCAACTCGAGTATAGCCGGTTGTGTAAAGCGAGCCTAGTGATACCCTCGGACAGGGTACGCACGGAATGCATAACCGGGTATCCCCCGGGTGTGCTCGGTATCACGCGCAGAGCGCGCTCCTAACCCCTATACGAGTGGTTGGGGAGGAAGTAGCTGGGTGCAGCTAGAGTGATACTCTCGGACAGGGATATAATGCACCTGGTCGAGCTGAAGAGGCTTGTGATAGAGCCCTTCAGCCAGGACATCGTGAGGGAGAATGGCGTAGACCTGCGGCTGGGCAGCACCTTCTGCAGGTTCAGGAGGAGCCTCACCCGGGTACTCGACTCTAAGCTGAGGGGCGTCGACCCCGAGGACTGGTACCAGTGCGAGGAGGCCGACGAGGAGAGGGGCTTCGTCATATACCCGCACGAGCACGTCCTCGCGCATACCCTCGAGTGGCTAGAGCTCCCCGACGACATAGTCGGGCTCGTGAACGTGCGCTCGACGTTCGCGAGGCTAGGCCTCTACATACCACCCACCGTCGTCGACGCGGGGTTCAAGGGGCAGCTAGTGATCGAGATAATAGGCTCCGAGTTCCCTATCCGCGTCTACCCGGGGCAGCGCTTCCTACACCTAGTGCTAGTGAGGGCCAGCAGCCCCGTAGCGAGGCCCTACAGCGGCAAGTACCAGGGCCAGAAGGGCGTGCAGCTCCCGAGGCCCGACGACCGCTACTAGCTCCTCCACGCTCTTTAACCGAGAGAAGCCAGGATTATGGACGCTATCGTCACCCCAACCCCCACCCCCTGCAGGGGGCTTATCCTCGCCCCGAGTAGCCACGAGACCGTCGCAGCGGTTACCGGCTCGAGGGTAGAGACTATAGATGCCCTCGTAGCCCCGACGAGCCTCACGCCCCGGATGTAGAGCGTGTATGCCAGGAAGCCTGGCCCGATGGCTAGCAGGATGGGGTGGTAGAGGGGGCCGGTGCCGCCGCGGCAGCCGCTCGCGATGCAGAGGAGGGCTACCGGTGCAAGCCCCGCGCCCTGCGCGCCGATAGCCACCCTGAGCGGATCCCCTCTTATCCTACCCGTGTAGATTATCAGCGCTGCATAGGAGGCGCTGCTCGCCAGCGCCACTAGGAGGCCTGGGGTGGGTTCTAGTGGCGCCCCTAGTGCTAGCCAGACCCCTGCAACCGCTAACGAGGCGAGGATGTAGAGGCGCAGCCCCGCCCTCTCGAAGACGGCTACAATGAGTGGTGCAGTGTAGAGTGCTGCGGCTGCAACGGGCCCGGTGTTCAGCTCCACGCTCTCGAGGTAAGCCACCCTCATGGCCCCGAGGAGCATGCCGTAGACTAGGGCCTCTCTCGCCACATGCGGGTAGGCTGCGATAACTGCGAGAGAAGCTGGGAGGGCTGCGAGGTGGGTGTAGAGGGCTAGTGTCTCGGGCCTCCAGCCGGCCGTGTACGCCTCCTGGGCTACTGGGGCTACTAGACCCCAGAGTAGGGCGGCGAGCGCTACGAGGCGTGTGCCGCGGTTTAGAGTCCTAGTAGCTTGTCGAGCTCCTCTTTGAACCTCTTCCACCATTCCAGCGGGGCCCCCGGCTCCTTGACCATCTTCTCGGCCCACTCTCCGTACCCGGTTTCAGCCGCTATCGTTGCAACGAGGTCTCTGGTCCTAGCGGTCTCCCAGGGTACCGGCTCGTACCCCCACCTGCGGGATAGCATCGCTATCCTCCTGTACCCCTCCCTCGCGTTACCCCTCACATCCGCATCCACCCCGAGCACCTCGCGGTAGAGGGCTGAGGCTATCTTCTCGAACCAGCCCCTGTGGAACCTACAGAGCCCCGCGTTGTCCACCGAGTACTCGTTCAAGATCCTGTTATACGCGCTCCTCGCATACTCCTCGGGCTCCATGAATGTAGGGTGGTAGTCTGTCCAGTACTTGCCCGTGACGTAGACTGGTGCCACGAGACCCGGGGTCCAGTAGAGGTTCGGGGTCATGTAGCCACGGTCCCCGAAAGCCGCGTAGACTACGAGGTCGCGGGCCTCGCCCCTCTCCAGCGCTGCTGCGCGCAAGCCCCTAGAGGCTATAGCCTCTAGGAGTGGGCAGCCGCGCCCACCCTCCCAGAGTATCGAGCGGAGTATCTTCTCGGCTAGCCTCGCGTTCCTAGCGCTACACTCCCTCGGCTTCTCCACGAAGAGTATCGGGTCCCAGCAGGGGGCCTCGTCCAGGCAAGCCTCCCGGGGCTCAACCAGCCCCCTCGCGACGCTCTCGAGGACCCACGCCACCCAGTACCCGGCCTCTATCGCGTCAACGCCCGCCGCGTCCGCGAGCTCTACGAGCCTCCTAGCCTCCTCGAAGACTAGAACACCGGAGAAGGGCCCGAGGGCGTTGAAGGGCTCGTAGTCGACCTTGGTGCCGTTGTACATCTTCTTGCAGTTCGCGGGGCATGGCTCGCCGCACGTCCTCCAGTTGCGTGGGTTGCGGCCCGTCCTCTCCTGGAACGGGCTCCAGAACAGGCTCATGACCGTCTCGTAGAGCTTGAGCCTCGCAACCTTCTCGAGGTATATGCTGGAGTAGCCCAGCATGGGTAGCAGGTCCCGGTAGTGCACCCAGTTGACCCCGAAGGTGCCGCCCGTCCCGAGCTTCTCGTCGAAACGGTACTTCCTCGTCTTCTCCAGCACGAGGCGCCCGTAGGGCTCGCCGCCCACGCTCCTAGCAACCTTCTCGAGGAGCGCTCGGTCGAGGAGCCTGGGCTCAAGGCTAGCGGGGCTCCAGGAGCCCCCGGCTAGTATAGCGTAGATGTTATGCCCCCTGGCCAGCACGGTGCCTGGGCCCCCGCGCGCCGCTACATCGACGAACCCCCTCTGCACCCGGAGGCTCTTGGGGTCATAGTGGAGGGATACTATCGCACCCGCCCTCGTCGTCACAGAAGCCGGGCCCACGGCGAGGAGCGCAGGCTGCACGCTCTTCACGAGCTGGGAGTGCCTCTCGAGCAGCTGGTCCCCCAGCTCGTATACCCCTCCCCTCCTCCAGGCGACCCACGGGTCGAAGCCTAGGGGCTCGAGCCTAACCTCCTCAACGCCCCCGCGCCCACCCACGATCATCAAGACGCTCGGCTCGCTCGCGGCACCGCGTATAATGATGGCGTGTGCCCCCATACCCCTCATCCTGAACCCGACGCCACCGACGGTGCTAACGTGGACGGTCATCGAGAGAGGCGAGCGGAACACCACGACGCCACGGTTGCTGCCGAATATCGGCGAGCCGGTGAAGGGGCCTAAGCCTATGAGGAGGGGCGTCCCCGGGTCTAGAGGATCCCGGGCCTCCTCGAGGAGCCTCACACCCAGGTCCACGGGGCCTAGTATCTCGCCGAGCTCGTACTCCAAGAGCCGCCAGCGCCCCTCATCAGCCTCTACCTCTACAACACGGTATCGGAGCACCTAGTCCTACACCGCTCACCAGTATACCCCGGTGCTGGGTTAAGGAGGCTTCCTAGGCCGCGAAGGGTGTACCCCGGTGACCCTCTTCGAGGTGTTCGCCTACGAGTATAGGGGGCCCGTCCTCACCTACTGGGATCTCCAGCGCGTCGAGGCGGCGTGCCCGAGCGGAGAGGCGCTCATCGAAAACGCTTCGAGGAGGGTTAGGGTGTCGTGCAGCAGCGACACGATATGCGTCGACAGCCTCTGCTTCGAGAGGTTCTCGGGGCGTGTGAGGGAGGGTATGGTGTACTGGATCGACCGGGGGAGGCTGGAGCCCGTCGAGGCTAGGAGCGGGGGCTCGTACCTACGCCTCTACGTCCCCAGCGACGGCACGCCAGCAACCCTGGAGATAGACGGGGTCCACATGCACCGTGTTGAGAGTGTGGATCCGTGGAGAGACACGCTCGCAAAGGTCAGGGCGGCTAGGGTCCACAGGGGCGATGTGGTGCTGGACACGTGCACGGGCCTGGGATACACTGCGATAGCGTCGCTCCTCCGGGGCGCGAGGAGGGTGGACACCTTCGAGATAGACGAGAGGGTTCTCTGGGCGGCTGAGCGGAACCCCCACTCTCAGCTACTAGACGCGCCACGCATCACAATAATCCATGGCGACGTCACCAGGGGCGTCGAGAGGCTGCCGGACGAGGAGTACACGGTGGTAATCCACGATCCGCCCAGGTTCTCTCGCAGCACCGGCAACCTCTACAGCCTAGACTTCTACCTCGAGCTGTACAGGGTGCTGAGGCCCGGGGGCAGGCTATTCCACTACACCGGGAGACCCCACGGCGGCAGGATACTCCAGGGTATAGCCCGGAGGCTATGGCAAGCCGGGTTCACGGGGGTAAAGTGGATCGAAGAAGCCCAGGGTTTTGTAGCGCGAAAGCCTCGGGGCTAACAACACCCGTTAAACCATCCAGTCAAACAATTATTGAGCATGCGGTCAAACAGTATTTGACCAGACAATCAAATATGGGTGCTGGGGTGGTAGCACCGGGGTGGAAGACTGTAACAGAGCACTAGAGAAGCTAACATAGGCGCTGTTACGGGAACCCCCAAGCCACGGGAATGAGGAGGGTTAAAAGCGGCGTACCGCGGCCTCGTGAGCACCGCGGGATGCGCTAAGCCAGGCTGCCGACCCCACACACGCCTCTCAAAACACGCAACTCTAGGACGGTATCAGGGCACAGGAGTACGAGTGATGCACTCAACCAGAGGGAAGGAGCTGGTGGATGAGGAGAGGAGAGTCGTGCGGGGGGTGGTGGGGAGAGGGGTGCGGGCGCGGGCGGGGTGCGGGTGGTGCCCCTCTCTAGTCATCGGGGCTTAGCGGCGTGCGGGTATGTGCTCCACCTGGACGGGGTTCACTAGATCCTCGTACGCGTCCTCTAGCCGATGGACTCTAGCCTTCAGCTTCCTCAGCTCCTCCTGTAGCTCGAAGAGCTGGCTCTCTAGGTCGACGAGCTTGTCTTCGAAGCTCCTCTTCACGGCCTCTATGCTCTGCTGTATCTCTAGGAGCTTCTCTAGTATAGCCTCGCTCGTCTTCTCCTCGCTCGTCTCCTCGGCTGCAGCGCCGCTGCTCTTACTCCTCGCGCTCCTCCTGGCTGGTTGAACCTCCTCGCCCGCGTTCATGACGCCGTCTAGCAGGTCCTCGGGGTTCAGCTTCCCCTCCTTGACTTGCTTGAGCCACCACCGTATCAGCAGCCTCAGCAACGCCGTTATTGGAATGTCGAGCTCGTCTGCAATCTCCTTGAGCTCCTTGTGGACCGCTGGCGGTAGGTTTAGGTGTATCGTCTTCGTCACTGCCTCTACTCCTCCGAGTGTAGGAGGAGTAGTCGAGTCTTTCTATATAGGGGTTCCTCCCCCAGTAGTCGGACTACACGCCCCCGATGGTAATACAGCGACCCCGGTACTCCTATCCCTAGCCCTCTGCCCCGATAACACCCGGTGCGGGCGCGGGCGGGGGTGTAGGAGAGATGCGTGTAGTCACGTTCAAGATGGATGAGGAGCTGCTCGAGAAGCTCGACACATACGCGAGGCTCAAGGGCATAACGAGGAGTGAGGCCATAAGGATGGCTATAATCAAGCTCCTGAAGGAGGAGGAGCCGAGGCTGGCGCCAACGCCGAAGGTAATCAGGATCTATGGGTGAGTAGCTGAGCGCAACGCGCCCCCGGCTATACGCGTTTTTACAGTGTCCTGGCTGGCACCGGCCCCAACTTATTCTAGGTACGTGGCCTGCGGCTTGAACGTGGGAGCCTCTCGTGTCTATGAGGCTGCGTGTAGGCGTGGATGCGGGCCTCGAGTATAAGGTTGCGAGGCTCCACCCTGATGCAATGCGCCACCTTGGCCTAGAGGCGGGTAGCGCTGTGGTACTGGATTATGGGGGTAGGAGGTCTTCCCTACTCGCGTGGACATCGGAGCCTGGTAGCGAGAGGGATAGGGTGTGGGTGGATCAGCATACTGCCAGGCTACTAGGCGTTAGGGATGGCGATGAGGTCGTGGTTAGCAAGGCTTATCCGGTTGAGGCGGTTCGAGTCACGCTAGCTCCTATCACGCAACGCCCTCTACCGCCATCCGCGGAGAGCATGTCTAGGCTCCTGGCGGGCAAGCCTCTCATGCTCGGAGAGGTTGTAGGGTCTCCGCGTGTGCCTAGAGCCAGGCTGCAGGTTGTTAGCGTAGAGCCCTTCAGCAGCGTCGTCACTGTGGGCGGGGGGACGCGTGTAGAGGTTAGTAGGTTCCCTGTTGCGAAGCGTGTTATCGCGACACGTTATCCGCCCGTGTGGAGCTTGGCGTGTAGGGGTGAGGAGCTGGGCTCTAGCCTGGTGCTTGGTGTCGAGCCGGGTCCCTGCGCCTGGGTGACGCCCTCGACGAGTGTGACCGTCTTGGATAGGGGTGGTTTGTTGAGGCTTCTGGCGAAGAGCGGGCTCGTGGAGGAGGTGGTGAGGAGCGTGGAGTCGGGGGGAGAGCTGGGCCTCCACCATCTCATTGGGCTCCTTCTGCTAGCCTGGCTGCTGGGCGAGGAGGGCTCATAGACTATAGTCTATGAGGGTCTATCACTTGGCCTAGTCTCTGGTCGTTAGGTTTTACGGGTGGTTCTACCGGTTCGATACTGGGCGAACCTCAAGAGGGGGTCTGGTTTTGAACGTTGTGGAGTTCGAGGCTAAGAGGCTTGCGAGGGAGTATGGCATCCCGGTGCCCGAGGGGAGGCTTGCAACCAGGCCGGAGGACGTGATAGACGCTATCAACCATCTGGGCCTCCCGGTCGTGATCAAGGCTCAGGTGCCGGTGGCGGGGAGGGGTAAGGCGGGTGGCGTGAAACTAGCCAGGAGCGAGGATGAGGCCTACGAGATAGCCTTGAACATGCTCGGCTCCGAGATAAAGGGTTACACGGTCTACTCGGTCCTCGTGGAGCAGGCTGTGCCGCACAAGCAGGAGCTCTACCTCTCCTTCATAATCAATCGTAGCAAGCGCACCATAACCATGCTCGCTAGTAGCGAGGGCGGCATGGAGATAGAGGAGATTGCGGCCAAGAAGCCCTGGGCTATCAAGAAGCTCGAGATAGACCCGTTTGTGGGTGTCAAGGGCTTCGAGGTTAGGAAGGTGGGCAAGAATATCGGGTTAAGGGGCTCTCTTCTCCGCCAGTTCGAGGAGATAGCGAAGGCCATGTACAAGCTACTGATAGACTATGACGCTGAGCTCGTAGAGTCCAACCCTCTGGCCGTCACGGAGGACGGTAGGCTAGTCGCCCTCGACTTTAGGATGATTGTGGACGACAACGCTATCTATAGGCACCCGGAGATGGAGAAGCTGCGAGAGTACGAGCTGAGGGGCTTGGAGAGGATAGCGAAGTTCTACGGCCTGGCTTACGTCGAGCTCGACGGGGATATCGGCGTTATTGGTAACGGCGCCGGGTTGACGATGGCGACTCTCGACATGATATACCATTATGGTGGTAGGCCCGCGAACTTCCTCGACATCGGGGGTGGTGCTAGGAGGGATAAGGTGAGGAGGGCTGTTAGCCTCCTCCTCCGCCACCCGCGCGTCAAGGTCCTGCTCGTCAACGTGTTCGGCGGCATCACTAGGGTTGACGAGGTCGCCTACGGGATTGTGGCCGCCTACGAGGAGACAGGGTCGAAGAAGCCTCTCGTGGCTAGGCTCGTGGGTACGATGGAGGAGGAGGGTAGGAGGATTCTGGAGGAGAAGGGTTTCAAGGTGTACCGGAGCATGGATGAGGCTGTGCGCGAGGCTGTTAGGATAGCTAGGGAGCTTGGGGGTGGCGCGTGATGCCTGTGCTAGTGGGTAAGTGGACTGTTGCACTCGTACAGGGTATCACCGGCAGGTATGGGAGCTTCCACACCAAGCTTATGCTCGAGTACGGTACGCGCATCGTCGCCGGCGTGACGCCCGGTAAGGGCGGCGAGAACGTGCACGGGGTCCCGGTCTATGATAGTGTCGAGGAGGCTGTGAGAGAGCACCCGGAGATAAACTCGAGCATCATATTCGTGCCCGCGCCCTCCGCCGCCGACGCTATCATCGAGGCTGTCGACGCTGGCATCAAGCTGATAGTGGTGATAACCGAGGGTATCCCGATACACGACTCGCTGCGAGCAATAAACTATGCTAGGAGTAGGGGCGTGAGGGTAATCGGCCCCAACTGCCCCGGGGTAATCACCCCAGGGCAGGCTAAGCTGGGTATAATGCCGCACCAGTACTTCAAACCCGGCCGCGTGGGGATAGTGTCGAGGAGCGGGACCCTAACCTATGAGGTAGCCGCGATGCTGTCTGAGAGGGGTATAGGCCAGTCTACGGTAATCGGGGTTGGGGGCGACCCGATAATCGGGACTGATCTCGTGGAGGCCGTCAAGCTGTTCAACAACGACCCGGACACGGACCTGGTTGTGGTGATAGGCGAGATCGGCGGCGATCAGGAGGAGAGGCTGGCCGAGGCCTACAAGCGCGGCGAGATAGAGAAGCCCCTGGTGGCCTACGTTGCTGGTCGCAACGCGCCGCCGGGGAAGAGGATGGGGCACGCTGGCGCCATAGTGATGGGGTCTAGTGGTACGGCGGAGGAGAAGGCGAGGGTGCTACAGGAGGCCGGGATACCGGTGGCTAGGATACCGACAGAGGTCCCTGACCTCGTGGAGGCTAAGCTACGTGAGCTGGGCAAGCATTGAGGATAGAGCCGTCTCCAGGGCTTTTCACTCCACGCGGGCGCGTCTAGTCTACCTCCTCGTCTTCTCTAGGAGCGCGTAGAAGAAGCCTATCGTCCCATGCCGGTGGGGCCATGCTCTCATGGCGCCCGGTAGCCAGGGGCTTGGATCGAAGGGTCCCTTGAGTGGCACAAGCTCGACGTCGTCCCTCTTCTCGAGAATTCTCTTGACGACCTCCTCGTCCTCCTCGGGGAATATGCTGCACGTTGCGTAGAGTATGTGGGCTCCGGGCTTCGCAACCCTAACCGCAGCCTCAAGGAGCTCGACCTGCAGTCTCTGCATCCTGTAGACCTCCTCCGGTGTAATCCTCCAGCGTAGGTCAGGGTTCCTTGCCAGCGTCCCGCTGCTGGTGCAGGGGGCGTCTAGCATGACCCTATCCGCCAGGTTCTCGCCGTAGACTCTTGGAGCATCCCTAGCGTCCATCACCCTGACCTCCACTATCCTAGCCCCGTGTCTCCTCACGTTCCTCTCGAGTATCCTGGCTTTGAGCCTGGAGGCGTCTATCGCTACTATCCTCCCCCTATTCCTCATCAACGCTGCCATGTGGAGCGTCTTGCCCCCGGGTGCAGCCGCCAGGTCGAAGACCAGCTCGCCGGGCTTCGGGTCTAGTATGAGCGAGGCTACGATGCTAGCCTCGTCCTGGGGGTATGCGAGAGCGTGGCGTATGACCGTGGACTCGTGGAGGTCTCTCGGGTTCCCGAGGACAATCCCCCAGTCTGGAGCCCATCTCGAGCGTCTAGGCTCCCTACCCTCCTCCTCGAGTACGAGCCAGACCCTATCATAGCTCGACTTTAGCGTGTTGACGCGGAGGGTTACGGGCGGGGCCCTGTTAAACGCTTTGAGGAGCTCCCGCCACTCTCCGGGCAGTAGGGTCCTTATCCTCTCGAGGAGCCAGCGCGGCACCATATACTCCAACAGCTCCTCGTCGATCTCTAGGCGCTTGGCTCTCCACGCTTCCACCACTCTAGCCGCGATGCTCCCGAGCTTCTCGAGGAGCTTCACGCACCCCTCGTCTCTCGAGCACCTCTCCTCCACTAGGAGCATGTAGGCTGCCAGCCTAGCCTCGCTCCTACCCCTCTCGTCTAGCCTGTCCACGTCCAAGACCCTCGAGACAGCATCGTCGAGGAGGCCCGCCATCCTCCAGATGTTCGCGAGGATCGCTGCGAGGAACCTCGCCTTCCCGCCCGAGACGCCGTGCCGGGCGAAAACCCGGCGTCTCGCATACTGGGCTGGCTTAACCCTCTCAGCCTCGACGAGAGCCTCTAGCAACACCCTGAGGTCGAAGCTCGTCACGAAGGGCTTCAATGCCCGCCACTCTCTAGGCGATAGCGGGCAGGTGACCCCTCTTCAAGAGAGCTGGGGGTTAGGCGTATCTATGTACGCGTATCTGGATACGCGTGGGTGGATACGTGTTCCTGGATAGGGTTGTGGAGCTGGGGGTCTTGGAGAGGGAGTGGGCGTCTAACCGCTTCTCCCTCGTAGTCGTGTATGGCAGGAGGAGGGTTGGGAAGAGTGCGCTGCTCCGCCGGTTTCTGCGCGGCAAGCGCGGCGTCTACTATGTGGCTGCGGAGCTGCCGGCTAGGCAGCTCTACGAGGAGCTCGCCGCCGTTATCGGGGAGGAGCTCGGGGTGTACGTGCCGAGCGACTTGGTGGAGGCGCTCGAGAGGCTGGCCTCGCTCGGGGAGAGGATTGTGGTGGTGCTGGACGAGTTCCAGTACATGATCGAGGCTGATGAGGGGCTGGCCTCGAGGCTACAGCGGAGCATAGACTCGAGGCTCTCAGAGTCGAGGCTGATGCTGGTGCTGTGCGGCTCCGCGGTCTCCTTCGTAGAGGAGAGGCTGCTAGGCTACCGGGCGCCCCTCTTCGGAAGGAGGAGTAGGAGCATAAAACTGAGGCCCATGAGGCTCCTGGAGGCTCACGGCTTCTATAGGCGCTCCGAGAGCCCCCTGGAGGAGGTGGCTATGTACTCCGTGCTCGGCGGCACCCCGGCATACGCTAGGTACGCCACGGGAGCCGCTAGTCTCGAAGAGCTCCTAGAAGAGGTGCTGGAGCCGGGCCACCAGCTCCTAACAGAGCATCTGGATCTGTTGAGACAGGAGGTTAGGGAGCCTCGCACATACCTCTCGATACTCAAGGCTGTGGCGGAGGGGTCTGTAACACCGGGGGAGGTTGCGCAGAGGAGCGGTGTCGACCCGAGGAACGTGCACCACTACGTCTCTCTCCTCGAGTCTCTAGACATACTCGAGAGGAGGCTACCCCTAGGCGCTAGGAGAGGCTCACGCCTCTGGATTAGGGACCCGTACTTCCGCTTCGCGTTGACCGTAACCCCTAGGGTCCAGAGTCTCGTCGAAGCCGGCTACCGGGATAAGGCCGTCGAGATAGCATCTAGGCTTGTGAGGGAGAGGCTCATGGGGCCTACGCTGCAACAAGTAGTGGAGGAGCACGTGCCCGAGCTCCACGAGATAGGGGTTATACCAACGCGCCCCGTCGAGAAGGGCTCGTGGTGGAGGGGGGACGCGGAGATAGACATTGTCGTGAGGGAGCCGGGCGTCTCGACCAGCTTCATAGAGGTGAAGCTCAGCCTCGACTCTAGGGAGGCGCGTAGGGCTCTAGCGAGGCTGGAGGAGAGGGCCTCCCGGACCGGGCTCCAGTCGCCCCGCAACTACTACATCGTGGTTGGAGGGGTTGTGGAGGACCTGGAGGAGCCCGTAACGTGGCTCGACGAGCACCACGCGATTGTAGACTATAGTAGGGTGTGGGAGGCTATCGTTGAGAAGTACCGGTGGAGGTGGGAGGAGCACTAGGTTGCACATCGTCATCGGCCTGGATCCGGGCGCTAGGGGCAGGAGCACCGGAGCGGCTATCGCAGAGTACCGTGGTAAAGGCGGCATCATACTCGAGGCCTACACGCTAACAATGAGCGAGGCGAGAGGCCTCATAGACTCCCTGGATCCCCACGTGCTCGTCATAGACTCTCCCCTATCGCACCCCGAGAGAGGACCCTGGAGGAGCGTGGACCTCCTCGCCAGGAGACTAGGGCTGCGCGTCCTGCCCCCAGGCTGGAGGGGGATGAGGAGGCTCGTCGACGAAACAACTAGACTATTGTTGAGCATAGGCTCGCAGCCCCTCGTGCTCGAGACCCACCCCTCGAGCGTGTTGAGGGTGGCAGGCTGCGGGTTCGAAGAGCTCCTAGAGAGGCTGGGCTGCACACTCCTCGACAGACCCAGCAACAAGCATGAGCGCGACGCGGTGATAGCGGCTTGCGTCGGGGTAGCATTCCTCTCCGGACGCTGGGCTAGGATAGAGGCGCGTGACGGTAGCATCTGGCTAGTCGACCCTATCGTCTGCAGGTATCCTCCTACAACCGACTCTCGCGGCAGCCTCGCGGACTAGGCGGGAGGCGTACCTGAGCTTAAGCCTCGGGTAGAACAGGGCTCCTATCCTCCACAGGAGGGGCATCTTTAGCGGAGCCCCTGCAGCCCTCAAGTGGCCGCCCCCGCCCAATGCTTTAGCGAGAACCCTCACATCGACATCCTCGCTGCGGAGGCTGAGAGCCCGGTGTATTATCACTGCGACGTCGGCATCATACCTCGCCATTAGGGTCCTCGCCAGGAAGCTCCTAGAGGGCGGGCCGCTCCTCTTGAGCGCGAGTACAATACGGCAGCCGTCAACCTCCACAACCTCTACGGCCTTCACAGCCTCGCTATAGTTGCGGAGCTCCGCGTTAACATACTCCATGAGAGCCCTCCTAACCTCCTCGTCGCCCAGAACCTCCTCTAGGCTACGAGCGTCGCGGAAGAGTTCAACCAGGCGCCTCCTCCACTTATCACCAGCCCTCCCCCTCCTCCAGTCAACAACCCTGTAGAGCTTCGGTGCAGCCGGATGATCCCACCTCCAGATGTCCGCGGCGCACGTGGCCGCCACGAGCTCCTCGATGTAGGAGTCTATGCGGCCACCCAGAATCTCCGTGACGTGCCTCGCTACAACACCAGCGCCGCACGTATCGTTCTCGACGAACACATGGACCCCGGCAGAGCGTAGCTTCCGTACCCACTCCTCCTCCCAACGGTGATGGTCGAACCAGGCTACCCGAGCCCCCCTCGCAACCATCCTCCCGAGGAGCTCGACAGCCCTCGCTATCGTATCCTCGTTGGCCCCGATATCGGAGATTAGTATCGTCTCGCCCCTGGAAACGCTGCCAGCCACGCTCTTCAGCGTCTTGGGGAGGCGGTGTGGCTCCGTGAAGAAGAGGCGAGCATCCTCCCCAAGCCTAGCGTTGGCGACCCTAAGAGCAATGGCGGCTGCCGAGACACCATCGAGATCGTTATGCGTTATGAGGGTTAGACGCCACGGCAAGACACTCGCACCAGATGAGACCCCGGTCACCAGTTATAAGCCTGGTGTCTCTGAGGGTGTAGCGGTGTAGCCTTGAGCAAGCCCCTTGAGACTCTCGAGGAGTTCACGAGAGCCAGGAGGATTAGAGTTCATCCCCTCATCCACTACCAGGGCTACATCTGGGTTATCGCGGCGCTCACCCTCATAGTCCCAGCCCTCTACGGCCTCATATTCCAGTATAACGTGCCGCGAGAGACCAGCGTAGCCCTATACATGCTCGACTATGGCTTAGGCTTCCTCATGGTCGGGCTCGTCATAGCATACCTCACGATGCCCGCTAGGAGGCTGCGCCGCGACGAGGCGCTAATCCTCACCGTGGCTACATGGCTCCTAGTACCACTCCTCGTAGCACTCCCAGTGGCGGAGGCCCTGCACGTGCCCTTCATCGACACCTGGTTCGAGTCCGTATCCGGGTTCACCACAACCGGGTTATCCATGTTCACGGGTGCTAGGGACTCGCTAACCGGAACCTACGTGCCGACGGTAGAGCAGCTGCCGAAAACCGTGCTCTTCTGGCGTAGCTTCATCCAGTGGGTTGGAGGAGTCGGCATAGTAGTGGCTGCCATCACGATAATAACGAGGCCGGGGAGCGCCGCAAGGCTCCTCTACATCTCCGAGGGGCGCTCCGAGCGCATAGAGCCCTCGACATCGACTACAGCCAAGAGGGTGCTACTAGTCTACACGATAGTGACCGCCATAGCGACCATCATCCTCTACATCTCCGGCATGAACTGGTTCGACGCGCTGAACCACGCTATGGCGGCCGTAGCCACCGGCGGCTTCTCAACCAAGAACGGTAGCATAGGAGAGTATCACAGCATAGCCGTGGAGCTTGCAGCGATAGCAGCCATGATATTCGGCGCCATAAGCTTCTCCGACTGGTACAACCTCCTCATAAAGGGTAGGGTGCGCCGCTTCCTAGCAAGCCCGGAGTTCAAGATGCTGATAAGCATAACAGCGTTGGCAACGCTAGCAGGCCAGATAGCCCTCATGGAGGCTGGATACGGCCTCTTCCAGGCTCTACGCTACTCGCTCTTCCAGGTGGTGAGCAGCATAACAACCACCGGCTTCCAGAACAGGGGGTTAGCGGATCTTCCAGACTCTTTCAAACTCGTGCTCATAGTCCTCTCGCTCATAGGCGGCTCGGCCTTCTCGACCGCCGGCGGCGTTAAACTACTGAGGGTCTTGATAGCGGTTAAGAGCGTGTTATGGGAGGCTCGTAGTAGTGTAGCCCCGCGCGGCTACGCCCCACGGAGGAGGATAGCATGGATACTAGTCAGCGACGATGATGTCAGAAGGGCGTTCACAGTCATATTCGCCTATATAGTAGCGATGCTCGTATCCACATTCATAGCACTCCTTGTGGCACCGCAATACCGGCTTGTAGATATGAGCCTCGAGGTTGCAAGCGCCCTAGGCAATGTCGGGATAAGTGTTGGCATAACCGGAGCCTCTATGCCAGTAGCGCTTAAGATACTCTTCATAGCGGACATGCTACTAGGCAGGCTGGAGATACTCCCATACTTCTTCGCCGTCTACGTCATCTACTCGAGGCTGGTTAGGAGTGCGAGAGCCCGCAGAGGCCGGAAGAGGCTCGAGAAGCTCGAGGAGACTCTTGGATATCGGGGAGAGGGGGTTTACGCGACTAGCCTCTAAGCTACTATCCCGCAGATGGCTCTGCAAGAGGCTCCCCCCGGGCGACGACGCCTCGTGCATAGAGCTTGGCCCCGGGACGCTCATAGTGAAGATCGATGGCGGTAGTGTGGAGAGGATGCGACTACCCTGGATGACGTGGGGCGACGTGGGATGGAAGAGCGTTGTAGCCACGGCAAGCGATATTATAGCTAAGGGGGGTAGGCCGCTAGCCTTCCTCCTGAGTATCGGGCTACCCCCCGAGACTAGAGTCGAGGATGCACTCAGCATAGTGGAGGGCGCGTACGAGGCGGCGGAGCGGATTGGAGCCTGGCTGGCTGGCGGCGATACCAACGCGTCGAGGGAGGCTTGGGTAGACGTGGCTGGCGTCGGTGTAGCTATACGCGAGCCTATAGGCGTTAACGCTAGGCCAGGCGACCTCGTGTACACTACGGTAGGCCGCTATGGTCTAACCGGATTGGCTTTCAGGATTCTGGCTGAGGAGGGTGGAGAGGGTATAGAATCGTACCCGGAAGCCCTCCGAGCCACGAGGAGGCCGGAGCCTAGGCTAGGCTTCCTAGAGCTTGTCGAGAAGCTCCCCGGGTGTATAACATGGGCGAGTGACGTCAGCGACGGTTTCTGCGCCACGCTGAAGAGGCTAGAGGAGCTGACGGGGTACACGGTAATCCTCGAGAGGCTTCCGAGCTTGCACCGCGAGGCCCTAGAGTATGCCGGGGACAAGGGTGTTTCTATCGAAGAGCTTCTGGTCAGGGGTGGCGAGGAGTATGAGATAGTTTTTAGCGTGAAGAGGAGCTGCGAGACCATGCTTAACCGTGTAGCCGACGCGGCCGGTATTACGATTGAACGAATAGGATTTGTCGTACATTTGCCCCGGGAGCCGGATATACGTACACCCGTTGAAGGAGGCATTAAGGGTCCAATGCGAATAAAGTTCATAAAGCTAGAAGAGCTATGTGTACGTACCGGATGGGACCAGTTCAGAGGGTGGGTATGATGAGCACAGTAGGGCCGGATAAGAGGGTCTGTACCCGTCGTGTACAAAGGCTTGGCACAAGCAGTCTGGTTGTGACTTTACCCAAGGAGTGGGTTAGAATGGTTGGCCTGAAACCCGGCGATGAGGTGTACGTCGTTATAGAGGGGCAGTCGGTGCACGTCATACCCAAGAGCGTGGCAGCCGGCCTCGCGAGGAGCGCGGAGGTCGACCTCTCGAGGCTACCCAAGGGGATTAGCATAACGAGGCTTATATCATGCGCCTACGTCACCGGCGTCGATAGGCTGCTTATCAAGGGCGCCTCGTGGGAGGCTGGGCTCGAGGCCAGGAGCGTGGCGTCGCGTCTCACCGGCGTCGACGTGACGAGCAGCGGCGACGGGATAGAGGTTCGCATCGTTCTCGACGAGTCCCGTGTCAACCCCCTCGAGCTCACGAGGAACCTGGCGAGGCTAGGCGTCGACATCATCGGCCTCGTGGAGAGGCTGGTCGAGGAGCCGTCTCCCTCGTTGGCTCAACTAGCCAGGGAGGCTAGGGGCGAGATTATCAAGTACGAGCACCTCGCGGTGAGGATGATGACGAGGAGCAGGGGCCTTGGCGGCGGGGACGCAGCCTCCTACTACATGGCGGGGGTTGTCGGGGACGCCGTCGCGAGCGTCTGGGAGCTGGCGCAGCTGGCCGCAGCCAAGGCCGAGAGGGGCGAGAGGCTAGAGCTAGACGAGGAGCACCGCGATATGCTCCAGAGGCTCAAGGCCATATTCGAGAGGATAGCCGGCCTCCGCGGCGAGCCCAGCGAGGCCGCCGAGGTGGCCAGGGAGGCCGAGCAGCTGAGGGCAGAGGCCCAGAGGAGGCTAATCGAGAAGATGGACGCGGTAACAGCGATAATAGCCGAGGCCACCAAGTGGCTGGACGTAGCCGCCTCGATAATAGCCTGTAAGGCTATACTAGCCTAAGCCGGCTTAGAGGCTTTTACATCCCACCGCACGTTTTTAGAGAATTCTCTGGAGGCGCGCCGGGGTCGACTGGGGCTGCTCGAGCCCCCGTGTGAACCCCGGGTGACTGGCGACGGCCGTCTAGCTACTCCTTATCACCCTCTCCGGGCTTGCTATCCACGCGGCCGCGATTATGGCTAGTATCGTGTAGGCTGTTAACGCTGTCAAGCTCATCACCGCGCTTAGAATCTTGCCCCGCGCGGCCTCTATCACGGCGTTCACGGAGTACGTGTAGGGTATCAGCGAGAGGAGAGCCTGGTAGAGGAGTGGTAGCCTGGTGTAGTCTACTGTGAGGCTGGCCGCGTAGACGAAGAAGGCTAGTAGCGTGTATAGGCTAGAGGCTAGCGTAGCTATTCTCGAAGGCACACCGCTTAGGACGGTCAGTGCTGTTAGCGCCGCGGTCACCATGATAGCTAGTATCGTTGAAGCCACGTGAACGGCTAGAAGCGCCGCCTCCGGCATCGCTATCCTACCCCCGTTGAGCCACAGGTATGTAACCATTGACGCCGAGTCTAGGAGCCCCGCGAGCACAGCAACCAGGGTAGATGCTATCATCTTACCCGCGAGTAGCTCGGATGGAGAGATGGGGGTTGAGAAGAGGAGCTCTAGGCTACGCCTCTCCCTCTCGCCGGCGATGAGATCCGTTGAGAGCATGGAAGCCGGGGCGAGTACGAATATCGTAGCGAAAGCTAGCACGTGGGCGGCCTCCACGGCCTCCTCTATGCGCCTCCCCGCGCTCAACGAGACTCCAACGAAACCCGTCTCGACTCGCACCGGGTTGAGGACTATATCAGGGTTTATCGCTAGCCTGGCGCGCCCCGCCAGCACCTCGATAAGCTTCTTCGACTCTTCCCGAGAGACGAGAGGGATTATAGCGTAACGCACGAGGTTGTACACGTTGCGCGCGGCCTGCGAGCCGGGGTTGTAGAGGAGGAGTATATACGCTGGGCTCTTGAAACTCGTGAGGTTCTCCACGAAACCCCGGGGGAGTATGACAACGACGTCAGCGTATCGTGGGGGCCTGCGGCACGAGTACAGCGATACTCTCGACTGCGGGGATGCTATCCTCAAGAGGCTTAGTATCGTCTCTGCCACCTGCCTGGACGAGACTGTGACGTTACCCAGGCTGACGCTACGGCAGTCCATATCAACGACAGCCACGTGAACCACTATGCTCGACTCTAGGCTCTGGGAGACTACCGCGAGGAGCGGTAGAAGCCACGCGCTGAGCACCAGGAATGCGAGTGTCTTACGGTCACGGCGCACCTCCAATAAGTCCTTCCACGCGATAATCCGTGCGCGGTGAAACAAGTCGAAACGCCCAGCGGTCGTAGCGGAGGGAGTGTGGAAAAAGATTGGCGGAAAGTGGGTGCTACGCGGCGTGAGCCTGGAGGTGCCTGAGGGCGTTGTGGCTGTAGTCCTGGGGCCCAACGGCGCTGGGAAGACTACGCTACTCCGCGTGCTATCCGGCATCTATAGGGTGGATAGGGGCGAGGTCAGGATAATGGGCTTGGAGCCCTCACGGGCGCGAAGAAGAGGACTCCTGATACTGGCGCCGGACGAGCCCGTCCTATACCCGAGGCTGCTGGGGCGGGAGCATGTAGAGCTCATAGAGAGGCTATACGGTTGCAAATGGCGTCTCCTAGACAGGGCGGTTGAGGAGCTTGGGCTGAGCAGCGTCATAGGCAGGAGGGTTGAGGAGTATAGTAGGGGCATGAGGGTTAAGCTCCAGCTGCTAATGGCTCTGGCCAGCTGCGCCCCCGTAACCCTCCTAGACGAGCCCCTCACCGGCATGGACATAGTCTCGCTCTACGCGGCTACGAGGCTCCTAAAGCTGGCGGCCCGCGAGGGTAGGAGTATCGTTCTCTCGACTCATGAGATATGGGTGGCGGAGAAGCTTGCAGAATGGATAATAGTGCTTGACGATGGCCGCGTGGTGGCGCAGGGGAGGCTGGATAGGCTACTAGGCGAGACGGGGGCGAAAAACCTCGAAGATTATCTAGCGCGTTTCGTATACCGGGTGAGCGGCCACGGGGCGTAGGAGGGGCAGGCTCTACGAGATCCTCGCCCGGCTCTACGCGCTACGCGACCAGTACGCTGACGCGGAGATACTCGTCGTGGATAGGCTTAGCGCCTCAGGGCTACGCAGGGTAAGCTTCGATAGAGTGGTCCGCGTGAAGCGCGACCACGTGATGCTAGATGATGGCACCGTGCTGCCACTACACCGCATAGTATCCGTGGAGGCGGGTGGCCGCGTCTTATGGAGGCGCTCCCGCAACATAGACTCCGGTGAAAACCCAGAAGAAGACTCCGAGCACAAGGGCTAGCAACGAGGCTATAGTAGCGGCAACTATCCTCCAATCCGTGCCTATCTCCTCCAGGGAGCCTGGGATGAAGAGGAGGTAGCTTAGCTTGAGATAGTAGTACGCCGCGACGGCGAGGTTTGCTATGAACACTAGGCCTAGTATGCTAGACGCGCTGGCTACACCATAGAGTATGTAGAGCTTGCCCCAGAAGCCGAGGGTCGGCGGCACGCCGGCTAGCGTGAGGAGCGCTAGGAGGAGGGCGAGCGCGGCCCACTTGTTAGCCCTGTAGAGGCCCTTGACAGTCTCCCAGCTCCTAGTATCCCACCCCACCCTCTCGTACACCGCGTCAAGCACTATGAAGGCAGCCGTCTTCGCCAGAGCGTAGCCGAGAACCTGGAGGAAGATGCCCGGCACTAGCACATCCTCGAGGCCTGGCCGGAGGGCCGCGAACCCTGCTATAATGTAGCCTGCTTGCCCTATCGCGCTATACGCCATCACGAGCCTAGCATCATCAGCCGCGATGGCAGCCAGGTTCCCGACGCTCATCGTTGCCACTGCCAGTATGCCCGCGAGGAGGAGTAGGAGGTGGGGGTTCACCCTGCTATACGCGTAGAGGAGTTTGAATAGGAAGGCGACCGCCAGTATCTTAGCCTGAGACGCCACGACGCTAACGAGGAATGGCCTGGCGTTACCGTAGACGTCGGGCAGCCACATGTGGAAGGGTACGACTCCCATCTTGAAGCCTATGGCGGCGAGCGGCAGTAGTATCGCCGCGCCTAGGACGATGAGCTTGGAGGGGGAGACGGCCGTCGAGAGGTAGATGCCGCCCAGCACCCCCGTGTTTATGCAGAGAGCGTATATGAGGAGGCTTGTCGCGAGAACACCCATCACGGCGTACTTGGCTGAAGCCTCTGCAGCAACCTCGTTCTTCCACAACGCTATGATTACGTAGCTGGAGACCGCGGCGAGTATCCAAGCAGCATAGACTAGCACCAGGCTCCCAGCCGTCGCTATAGCATAGACTCCGAGCAGGTTCAGGGCGCTTATAGCGTAGAAGGCCTCTCCGGTATCCCACTTCTCCACAACCGAGACGGCCGCGATGAGGTCTATGAGGAGGACTAGCGAGGCCGCGAAGACGAGCGCGGCTGCAAAACCATCTATCACGACGTTCCCGTTGAAGAGGATTAGGGTGCCCCTCTCCCCCACGACCCTATAGTAGTGTAGCGATGCTATGATACTTAGCAGTGTAGCCAGCATGGCCGCTACTCTAGCGTGCCTTACGCCGAAGAGGGGCGCTGCTAGGCCAACATAGCCTAGAGCCGCTGTCACCAGTATCATGAGCCACTCGTCCGTGTTGAAGCTTGGGAGCCACGCGGCCACCCTTCACCACCCCCCGCTCATCGTATACCAGGCTACCAGGAGCGCCACGGCGACAACGCCCACGATGAAAACAGATAGGTACCTATTCACGTCGCCATTATGGACGCTGCGTATCACCGAGGCTAGTCTAACAGCGGCGCCCGGCACCAGACTATGGTAGAGCGCGTCTAGCCCCGCCTCGACACCCCTATGCGCAATCACGACCAGCTCACGGAAGAAGGCTGGCACTAGGCTGTGATACAGCCTATCCAGCACACCCCTCTCGAAGTACCTTGCCAGCGCCCGGGAGAGCCACGCACCCGGGTAGACGATTAGCCTGTACAACACCGGGTTCACGAGCCACCTGTCATAGAGGAAGTCGTAGAGGGCTCGAAGCGCGCCGCGAACCTCTGGAGGCCTACCACCCCACACCACGTCGTAGAGCAGCGCCACTAGACCGACACCAGTGAGAGCCACCGCCGCGCCACCAGCCGCTAGCGACACGCTGAACTCGGGGTGGGCGTGGAGGCTTAGGGATAGCAGGTGCTCGACCCAGGGCCATGCTAGTCCGAGCGCGAGGCTCAGGCCAGCTAGTATGCTGTAGGGCACCCACATGAAGGGCCCCGGCTCGTGGCCGTGACGGTGGCCTCTCATGTCGAACGAGTATAGTATCATCCTGGTGGTGTACGCCGCGGTGAGGAACGCGGCGGCGAGGCCAGCCACCCTCATAGCCGGGTCTAGCGTCGCTATCACGAGGTCCTTGCTCCAGAAGCCGGCGAAGAGGGGTATGCCCGCCAGGCTAGCGCCAGCCAACACCATGGACGCTGCGGTTATCGGCATCGTCCTCGGCTCGAACCCCATCTCGGTCATGTAGCGCGTGTGCGCCACGTGTATCAAGGCGCCGGCGACTAGGAAGAGGGCGGCCTTGAATATAGCGTGGCTCATGAGGTGGGCTAGGGCCGCGAGGCTCCCGATGCTAGCCGCGCCCGCGAACGCGGCAGCCATCATGTACCCTAGTTGGCTTGCGGTAGAGTAGGCTAGGACTAGCTTCAACTCCCTAGCCACGATAGCCATCGTCGCCGTTGCGAACGCGGTGAGGAGCGCTAGCCAGGCTAGCGCGTGGTAGAGGGGTAGCAGAGTGGCCCCAAAGGCCTGGTAGAATATTGGGGCAAACCTGGCGGCCGCGTAGACCCCGGCCTTCACCATAGTCGCCGCGTGGATTAGGGCTGAGACCGAGGTGGGGCCCGTCATAGCGGTTACTAGCCACTCGTGGAAGGGGAACTGGGCCGACTTGGCCAACGCGGCCATGAAGAAGAGGAGGATTATGAAGGGTATGAGCGAGGGGCCGACCATGGCTAGGAGCGCGTGGCGGAGTAGGGCCGGGTTCAGCATCCACACTGTATAGTCTAGGGTGTGGACCGCGTTGTGGATCGTCGCCAACGCCACCAGGAAGGCGGAGTCTCCGAGCCCCGTGAACACGAAGGCCCTGATAGCGCTATGGGTTGGCGTGAACCACATGGGCACCCCGAGCCTAGCCCTACCCGGGTCACCCACCCAGAACTCCTCGCGGTCGTCGAAGTAGTAGCCTATGAGGGCGTAGCTGGCTAACCCGGTCCCCTCCCACCCGATGAACATTAGGAGCACGTCCGTCGCGTAGACTAGGAGGAGCATGCTTGCCACGAAGAAGGTGAAGAAGAACCAGTATCTCGGTGTGCCATCCTCGCCCATGTACTCGTAGCTATAGATGCCTATGAGGAGCGAGAGGAAGGCAACGATAAACCCGACCCACGCCGAGAGCCCGTCCACATAACTCCCGACCGTTAACAGGCCGGGCACAGCGCCGAGCACCTGCTTGAACGAGGCCTCGCCGCCAGCGGACAGGAAATAGAGGAGGGCCTCACCAGCAGCCAAGAAGCCCCAGGCTAGGCCAGCGATTGAGATGGCAGCCGCACCCCTCCTCCCCACGCCGAGAAGCCAAGCAACTAGTATCAGGCCGGCTGCCGCGTAGACGCCTATCCACGCGGCGTTAGCGTAGACGGCTGCACCCCCAGGCAGTATGACCGGGGCCGCGTGCACAGCGTTGACCGCCTCCACGGCCACCACCCCCTCTTCACCACCTTGGGACTAGCGCGGTGAGCCACGGGAGCGCGAAGAAACAAGCTATTCCGAGGAGGCCTGCGAGGAGGGTTAAAGCGGCCATCCCCCGGGGCTCCGAGACACCAGCCCCGTCGTGCATATGGCCATGCTCCTCGCCGGGCAGGGGGCCTAGGAAGATGCGTCTAAACGAGACTAGCGAGTATACCGCGGTGAGCGTGGTGCCGATTATCACTGCTATCGCCGCTGCCACGTAGAGCCCGTGGACGTTGGCAGCCGCGAACCCGCGGAGTATCAGATACTTGCTCCAGATGCCGATGGTGGGCGGTATGCCCATGAGGTGGAGGAATCCTATGAGGGCTGCCGCCGCTGTCACGGGGAGGAGTTTCGCCAGCCCACCCATCCTCGACATGCTCCTGGTGTGAACCGCTACTATCAACACACCCGCCATCATGAAGAGGGCCGCCTTCCCGAAGGCGTGCGCGACGTAGTGGAGCATCGCGCCCGTGTAGCCCATCGTGTTTGCCGCCGAGAGGCCTAGCATGAGGTAGCCCATCTGGCTCACGCTGCTGTAGGCGAGGAACCTCTTCACATCATCCTGAGCCAGGGCAACGAGGCCACCGTATATCATGGTGGCGAGCGCCCAGAGGAGGAGTAGCCACGAGAGCCCCGCGAAGCTCTGGGGCGCGGTCTGCGCGGCGAAGCGGAGTATGCCGTAGCCGCCTATGCCGATGAGCACCGGGGATAGTAGGGCTGAGATGGGTGTCGGGGCCTCTGCGTGAGCGTAGGGCAGCCAGACGTGGAGGAGGAACATCGCCATCTTTATGCTCATGCCGATTACCACCATTGCCAGCGCGGCCTCGAGGATTAACGGTGGTAGTAGATACCCCCACCCGTTGACAACGAGGCCCTCGCGGGAGGTGAATATGTTGAAGGCCTTGCCTCCCGTGTGCCACCCGGCCAGCAGCACGCCCAGGAGGAAGAGGGTTGAGCCGACGTGAGTCCACACTAGGTACAGGAGCGCTATCCTGAACCTATCCCCATACCCGTACAACGCGATGAGGAGGAAGCTCGGGATGAGGGTCAGCTCGAAGAACACGTAGAACAGTATAGCGTTGCTGGCGAGCCCCGCCCCTATCATGCCTGCCGCGAAGAGGAGGTAGAGGCTATGGTAGATGCTCCAAGCGTCCTCGCCTAGACCCAGCTCCTCGAAACGATGAGCCATATACCAGTAGCTATACGCGGCCACGATGGCCGAGACCGCCGCGGCCGAAAAAGCCACCATGAAGGAGTAGGAGTCCATGAAGAGGCTTAGCTCTCCTATCCACGGCGCCACCGCGAGCAACGGGTCGTAGACTATATCGTGAACATGGAGAGCATAGGCGTAGGCGGCTAGGAGGGCTACGCTAGAGACGACTAGGGAGGCTACCGAGGCTACCGTGGTCGCCCTAGCCCCCCGCAGGAGGAGGACCACGAGAGCAGCCACTATCGGGCTTAGCACCGAGACCCAGAGCAGCGGGAGTGGTAGAGGATGCGCCACCACCCTTCACCCCCTCAGCCTCCTCAACCTCTCGGTCTCCACGCCGCCTTTCGCGTGGAAGAGGAACACTATAATAGCGGCAACCACCCCAACCTCAGCAGCCGTCAAGACTATCGCAAGGAGCACGAGTATGCTAGCGGGGAGGGAGCCGACCGTAGAAGCCACGAGGAGCAGGCTGAGGAGAGCAGCGTTGAACAAGAGCTCCGCTGCTATCAGTGTGCGGAGCACTATCCTCGAGGTAAGGACGCCGTAAACCGCTGCAGCCACGAGGGCGAATATCGCGACCAGAATCGGCGCCGTGGGTATCATCATGGCTTGCTCGGCCTCCGTGCAACGCTGACAGCCTCTATAAGCACTGCGGCGAGTGCGATTAGAGTGATAACAACCGGGTATTGGAAGCGAGCAGCCAAGGTATCCACGAATATGCCGAGATCCACGGTAACCCTCTCGACGGCCGAGGGTAGTAGAAGGTAGAGGGGGTAGACGAGAACGAAGGCTATGCCCGCCGAGAGGAGCGCGTAGCTGAGCCTGTGGCGCGGCGGCGGCTCCTGCTCAGCCTCCACCATTAGAACCGTGAAGGCTAGGAACGAGACCGACGCCCCCACGTATATCAGGAGGTGGAAAATGCCGAGGTATGTGAACCCGAGTATAGACATGAAGGTGGCGATGCCTACACCGACGACGGCCAGGTAGAAGGCGGCGTAGATAGTACGCCTAGCAGCGACCGCGCCGATGGCGCCTACAACGCTAAGACCCACTGCCGTCAGCAGAGCGAGACTCTCGAGACTTAGGGGACTCGGGCTCATACCTCAACCCCACCTCCTCGTCAACCACGGAGCGCACGGGCTTACCACGCTTCTCGGCCCACGTCCTCAACTTAAGCGCATCCCACTCCACAGGAGTGAAGACAGCATCCTCGAGCCTCTCTATGATGAAGTCGGCGGAATCGAAGTGGAAGAGGGCTCCCGTGGGGCAGATGTCAACACAATACCCGCAGTAGATGCACCTGCTGTAATCTATCCCGGGTCTTGGCGTGCGCACCCCAGGCAACCTGTACATCTTGATGGCGCGTGCCGGGCAGATCTGGGCGCATAGACTACACCCTATACACTTCTTCATATCGAAGCCCGGCGGGCCCCTGTAGCCCTCGAGGACCTCATACTGGTCCGGGTAGCGTAGCGTCATGGGAGGCTTTGCTAGGTTCTCAACACCCGTCCTCAACGCGTCGATATGCCTCCTGATCCTATCGATGCGCTCCGGTTTACCCAGGACCCTGCACCCCAGGGTACCCCTCAGGCGCTGGGAGGGTAAATCTCGTGAAGCCCGCGTACAATGCGTCCAAACCTAGACCCTCGATAGTCATAGACGTTAAGAGAGTGTGACGGTGGTGCTAGGAACCTGGGGCGCTGTGAAGATAGCAAAGAGGGAGGAGCATAGGGTAGGCTCCTGGAGGATAGTACTACTCTACAACGAGAACGGTGAGGTGGTTGCAGCAGAGCTGGACTCCACTAGAACCTCGAGACCGCTCCTCATAGCGAGGCATGAGAAGGCTAAAGTGAAGCTACCCCAGCGTGTTAAACAGTTCCTCAGGAGGCACGGCTTCGAGATAGAGTAGCCCCGCGGGCTCATTGTCGGGGCTCCAGTCACCCCTCCAGCGGGTCACTCCAAGCGAAAGGGCTTCGTCACAGCCCGCGGGGGCTCCAGAGAAGAGCTACTCCACCAGGAGAGGTTTATTGCGGATGCTACTCGAGCAGAGGCTCTATAGACTCGAGCGCGGCTATGGCATCCTCTAGCCTATACGCCTCGAGGCACCCTAACTCCTCGAGCTCATCCCTGGCGTCGAGCAGCAGCTGGACGATGTTCTCTATGCCGGTGCGGCTGGGCTTCTCGCCCCTCCTAGCAGCGTCTATGAGGAGGCGTAGCACCTTCTCAGCCTCTTCTAGCGACTCGCTACCACCGCAAGAGACTCGCAGCGCCTCAACAACGGATAGTGCATCGTAGAGCGCTTTAAGCACGGGGCTTGTCACGCTACGCACCCGGGCCTGGGGGCACGGTTTAACCGCCCCTCTGGGCCTCTTAAGAAGGGTTGGCCCGCGGCCCGCTGGGTGCCGATAAGCGGGCTTACCCGATGGGGTGAGGAGTGCAGCCGTATCCTAGCGGCGGGCCGCGGGGCCCCAACTATAACCCGGTTCTTGCTCTATCCTCTCGCGGTGAGAGTGGTGAGCGGCAAGACTGCTGGCAAGAAGCTACGCCAGCCTATAGTAGTGGTGCTGGGCCACGTCGATCACGGTAAGACGACGCTCTTGGACAAGATTCGCGGCACCACAGTGGCGTTGAAGGAGCCCGGCGCCATAACGCAGCACGTGGGTGCTAGTGTCGTACCCGCCAGCGTTATCGAGAAGCTCGCAGAGCCTTTGAAGAAGTTCTTGCCGCGCTTCAAGCTCATAATACCAGGCCTCCTCTTCATCGACACGCCGGGCCACGAGGTTTTCAGCAACCTGCGGAGGAGGGGCGGGAGCGTAGCAGACTTCGCGATACTCGTCGTTGACATAATGGAGGGGTTCCAGCCGCAGACCTACGAGGCCATCGAGATACTCCGGCAGCGCCGCGTACCATTCCTAGTGGCGGCCAACAAGATTGACAGGATTCCGGGGTGGAAGCCTCACCCAGACCAACCGTTCCTCATCTCGTATAGGATGCAGAGCCCGGACGTGCAACAGAGGCTGGAGGAGAGGCTCTGGGAGATTATAGGAGAGTTGTACAAGCTGGGCTTCCGGGCCGACCGTTTCGACAGGATAAGGGACTTCACGAGAACTGTTGCGGTCGTCCCCGTCTCGGCGAAGACCGGGGAGGGTATACCAGAGCTGCTGGCGGTCCTAGCTGGTTTGACACAACAGTACCTCCAGAAGAGGCTGCGCTACGCCGAGGGCCCGGCTAAGGGCGTTATACTAGAGCTTCGAGAGCAGCCGGGCCTCGGTATAGTAGCGGATGCGATAATATACGATGGTGTGCTCCGCAAGGGCGACCTCATAGTCACCGGTGGGCTCGAAGGCCCCGTGATAACCAGGGTGCGTAGCCTCCTCATGCCGAAGCCGCTCGTCGAGATCAGGGCTGCTAAGAGGGAGCTCGAGCCGGTGGAGGAGGTCACGGCGGCCGCGGGCGTTAGGATTGTGGCGCCTGGCCTCGAGAAGGCTGTCGCGGGTGCACCCCTCTTCGTGGCTAGGAGCGAGGAGGAGGCGAGGGAGCTCGCTAGGAAGGTTATGGAGGAGATAGAGTCGGTGAGGATTAGGACCGACAAGGAGGGTGTCATAGTGAAGGCGGATACGCTGGGCACCCTGGAGGCTCTCGTAGAGTCTCTGCGTAGGAGGGGTATACCGATAAGGGTCGCGGACGTGGGCCACATAGTGAAGCGAGACGTCATGGAGGCGGTTGCGTCGAAACAGCTCAACAAGTACTATGGCGTCATCATCGGTTTCAACGTGAAGGTGTTGCCCGAGGCGGAGGAGGAGGCGAGGAAGCACGGCATAAGGATATTCACGCACAATGTGATATACAAGCTTATAGAGGATTTCGAGAAGTGGTATAAGGAGCAGATAGAGGCTGAGAAGAGGCGCGAGTTCGAGAGCCTGGTGAGACCCGGCAAGATTAGGATACTGCCCGGCTACGTGTTCAGGAGGAGCAACCCGGCCATTGTTGGAGTCGAGGTGCTCGGGGGCGTGATTAAGCCGGGCTACCCGCTGATGAGGGAGGATGGCA
Organism: uncultured Desulfurococcales archaeon; assembly: GCA_964613695.1. GTDB lineage: Archaea > Thermoproteota > Thermoprotei_A > Sulfolobales > Pyrodictiaceae > Pyrolobus. Next base: position 28,930 of record CAZTIR010000011.1, read on the forward strand.
GGAGGATTGGTGTCATCAAGCAGATACAGGATAAGGGTAAGCCTATCCCAGAGGCGCGCGCCGGCATGGCCGTGGCCATCTCGATAGAGGGTAGGGTGATGGTCGGGAGGCACATAGACGAGGGTGACGTCCTCTACACGGATATACCCGAGAAGCACGCCCAGCTACTCCTCACCAAGTACCGCTCGTGGCTTACAGACGACGAGATGACGGTGTTCAAGGAGATTATACGGATTAAGAGGAGGGAGAATCCACTCTACGGCCTCGTCTTCCCGCAGCAGAAGGGCTAGCGGTTTTGAAGGCCCTCCTCTACCTCGCCTACCTCCTGGTAGCCGTCGCGGGGTACTACTCGAGGGGGACTAGGCTCGAGAGGCTGCTTGTAAAACCCCTGCTCTACACCCTCCTCTACGGCATAATCCCCCTCGCTGTCGCGAGAGCCTACGCGTTGCACGGCCTCCAGGCTTTCACGAGATACTCTCTCACATCACTAGCAGTCTTCGCGGCGACGACACCGTACGCTCTCCTCGCCGCCTCGAGGGTTTGCGGCTCTAGCAGCGAGTGTAGACCCGTAGCCCTCCTCACGATACTCTTCCCTAACACGGTCTTCCTACCCCTAAGCCTAGCGCCGCTCCAGGGCCTTGACGTGGACGTGGTGATGTCCTACTCTCTCCCCCTCACGCTCCTCCACTTCACACTAGGCTACCGTCTGGGAGGGGGAGGGGCGAGGAGGGATGTGCCACTACTCGTCACCGTCTCCGCCCTTACAGGCCTAGCTCTCAACCTGACCGGCCTCTACCACACGATGCTCAAGATGCTCGAGGCTATTGGGGCCGTCTCGGCTACCAGCGGCTACCTAGCACTCTACATCGTCGGGGCCTCGATGCCGAGGGTCTCGGGGGCGCATCTCAGAGACCCTCTAGCATACTACACGCTCGCCTGGAGGAGCACCGCGAGCCCCCTACTACACTATACTCTCGCCCACGCGCTAGGCGTCAAAGGAGCAGCGCTCAAGACCTTGGTAGTAGAGTCTATGATGCCCCCAGCCACCATGAACGCCGTGATAGCGAGGCACCTGAGCGCGGACTACGAGAGAGCAGCGCTCGCCATACTCCTCCTAACCCCCGTGTGCACCCTAGAGGCTATACTAGCAGCCCAGCTCATCACCCAATGATGCAGCAGGACGGCCGCTCCTCTAGCCGCGCTACCACCACCTCCCCAAGCCTCCTCCAAACCCCCACAACCCTCTCCACGCGATCCTCCTCCACGAAAGCCTCGTAGGTCGGACCCAAGCCGGAGAGGCTAGCGGCCAAGGCGCCAGCCCTAAGGGCCCCTTCAACAGGTTCACTAGGAGCGCAGAGGTAGTCGCGGTAGGCGAGCCAGTTTAGCCTAACAGCCTCGAAGACGTCACCATCGAGAGCCCTGAGCCAGGCCTCGAGCGCTAGGGAGGCGGCCTCCTTCCTCGCCTCGGGCCTACACGGCGGCCATAGCCTGCCTAGGCCACTGGGCCTCAGCAAGACCACTACTACTCCGCGAGGGGGAGGATAGCGGCGCACAAGCCTCCTAGAACGGTTGTCCACCACCACAACACCCCCCAGGAGGCTAGCGTAGGCGTCGTCAGCGGCACCAGTGATGCTCACACCAGCCTCTAGACCAGCCCTGGCGTTAACATCGACGATGTAGGCTGGCGAGGGGTCGGGAACACCACGAAGGCGATAATAGGCTATGAGAGCCGCGTTGACAACAGCGCTGCTACTCTTCACACCACCCCTAAACCCTATGCTAGAGCGAGCCTCAACACAATACCCGCGGCCGCCAACGAGCCCTAACGCGCGGCAAGGCAGCCCACAATCACAACGCCCCTCCCGCACAACAGCCTCGATATACTCGCCTATCGCGACGGCTGCACCCCGCCAAGCAGCCACAGCATTGACTATAGTCGCGCCGAGCCAAGCCCTAGCAGACGCCAGGTACAAGCACGCACCCCACACGAGAAGAGCCTATGCGAGCATAATGGTGGGGCCGCGGGGATTTGAACCCCGGATCACGGGGACCCAAACCCCGCATCCTAGTCCAGGCTAGACGACGGCCCCTTAAGCCCAGACCCGTGCTCCCGGGTGCAGCCGCCACCCAGCCTCTATAAGCATGATGCTCCCCTTAGAAGGATACGAGACTACACGCCGGAGAACCAGTGTGAGGATGGAGGAAGAAGCCCGGGGGACGGGGTGGTGCCGCCGCCGGG
>CAZTIR010000012.1:0-21223 GCA_964613695.1 uncultured Desulfurococcales archaeon
GTTAAGAGCGTGTGTGGCGCGCGTGCTCTAGAGGCTCGTGTGGAGCCTCCCCTGGCCGTTAGGCTTAGGGGTTGAAAGCTTGTAGCTTACCCTCGTACAGCATACACTCGGGTGCCGCTCGGGATGACGGAATTCGTCGTTATACGCGGTAGCGGCGGCTACCCCGCGCCTCGTCTTGCCGAGGCTCTGGGCGCGGAGCTGGTGGATGCAGAGTCCAAGGTATTCCCGGATGGCGAGACGTACGTTAGGATAGGTAGGCCGGTGGCTGGCAAGATAGCTGTGATCGTACAGTCGATGTACCCTAACCAGAACGACAAGTTCGTCGAACTGCTTCTCCTCGTCGAGGCTGCGAGGGGTCTGGGCGCGTCACGGGTTATCGTGGTGGCGCCCTACACTGCCTACGCGAGGCAGGATAGGCGCTTTCGCGAGGGCGAGCCCATAAGTATAAAGGCGGTGTTGTCAGCGCTTCGCGCTGTAGGCGCGCATGCCTTCATAACCATTGATATACACAAGCCAGAATCGCTGAACTTCTTCGAGGGTCCAAGTGTGAATGTAGACCCCTCGCCTCTCTTCGCCGAGGCTCTCAGAAACGAGAAGGACGTTATAGTGGTAGCTCCCGATAGGGGAGCGTTACACCGCGCCGAGAAGCTGGCCGAGAGGCTAGGCTCACCCTACGACTATCTCGAGAAGTTTAGAGATCGGGTGACGGGGGAGATAACGATGAAGCCCAAGTCGCTACCCGTCAAAGGCAAGACAGTCATACTCGTGGATGACATCATAAGCACAGGCGGCACGATAGCCAAGGCTGCTAGCATCTTACGCGAGCAGGGCGCGGAGAGGATAATAGTGGCTGTGAGCCATGCCCTCCTTGTAGGCAACGCGATGGAGAAGCTCGCGAAGGCAAGAATAGATAGAATCCTGGCCCTCGATACTGTACCCCCGCGCGAGGGTATAGAGGTGCTCCCAACAGGCTCTCTACTAGCAGATGCGGTCAAGAAGCTGTCAGAATCGCAGGGCTGGTTGTCCGCCCTCTAGGCTGGGCGCCGCGGGGGAAGCCAAGAGGCATACGACAATATAATCCCTAATTACTTCAAATACGATAATCGTTTCTTGGGGGTGCTCGGGGTACTCCCGGGAGAGCCGTAAAACCCGGCCCGATGACCGGGAGGCCCGTTCCAGGCCCCCGCTACTCAAGCCTAGCACCCTCCTCATCAGGCCCAGTCTCCACCACCGATAGCCGTCCCCAGCTCTTCTCAAGGACTCTCGTCACCCTCCTCCTCACTTCCTCGACGCTATCCTCCCTAACGATAGCGAAGAGGGAGGGCCCCGCGCCGCTAATGTTGAAAGCTATGGCGCCGGCTTCGAGTGCAACCCTCTTGGCCTCGTTGTAGCCTGGTATCAGCCTGGAGCGTGCCGCCTCAACGGGACCACCGTAGTTTGCGGCCTGTAGAGCTAGGTAGGGGTCGACACCTAGCCCTACTGTCAGACGTAGCGCCTTCTCCATCCAGCCTATGCAAGCCCTCGTCTCGACCTCGTGGGGGATAACGCTCCTCATGGCCTCCGTCTTGCCCATACCCTCCGGCACCTTGACGACATCCCCCTCCGGGATGAAGAGTAGTAGTCTCACATCCTGCGGCAGTTCTAGCTTGGCGGCTAGCGGCCTCTCCCTATCTAGGAGCACTACTAGCCCGCCGAGCAGGCTCGCGGCTACATTATCAAAGTGTGGCGCGCCCGCTGCGACCGCCTCAGCCTCGCCAGCGAATCTTATGAGCTCTTCCCGTGTGAAAGGCTCGCCTAGGAGCATGTTGAGCGCGTAGACGGTCGCGGCGGCTGTTGCGCCACTGCTCCCGAGCCCCCTCCCGGGTGGCACACGTTTCTCGACCCGGATGCGCACGTGCAGAGTCTCACCGAGGTACTCGAGCAGCCTATAAGCCGCTGCGTATGCGGTGTTAGCCTTACCCCCCGGCGCCCCCTCCGCCTCAACCTCGACGCGTATACCGGAGCCCAGCTCCTCTACGACCTCCACCTCCACCCGGTCGCGGAAAGCCTCCACAGCCAACGCTGCCAGGTCGAAGAGAGGGCCGAGGTTTGCTATGCTCGCGGGCGCTGTTGCTATAGCACGGCGGTGCATATTTGCACACCCACGCCTCCAATCTGCCTGGGGCTAAATTGCCTCCGATTCCCCTCGGTAATCGGGTTGCGGGCTGGCGATTACCCCTAATCCGTTTTGTTTAAAAAGAGTAATGGGGCGAGTACCACTAGGCGATGGGTAGTGAGTGTAGAGAAGACGCCGATGAACGCTAGGAATCGCAGTGCGGTTGGCTTGTCGACGCGGGCCATACACTCGGCTAGGGACATGACCTTCGACGACCCCTACCGGCCCATAGTGCCGCCTGTCTACCGCTCCGCGATGTTCGAGTACCCGAGGCCTGACGCGCCCGCCGTGCGCGGCAGGCCCTACAAGTATAGTAGGGAGGATAACCCGACCCTTGTCGCCCTGGAGCGCGTTATTACACTGCTCGAGGGCGGGGAGGACTCCCTGGTCTTCGCGACCGGGATGGCTGCTATATCGACGCTCCTATTCTCTCTCCTCAAGCCTGGTGACCGTGTTGTAGTGTCTAGGGAGGCCTACGGCTCCACGCTGAAGCTGTTCGACGCGCTGAGGGGGTGGGGGGTGGAGGTTGTAAGGGCGGGTCCGGATAGTGGCGAGATAGCATACGAGGCTTCTAAGCCCGGGACTAGGCTCGTCTTCGTCGAGACTATAACAAACCCGCTGCTACGCGTGACTGACGTGCCGCTCGTGGCCAAGGCTGCTAGAGAGTCCGGAGCGATGCTAGTAGTGGATAACACGTTCGCAACTCCGGTGCTCTTCCGCCCGCTTGAGCACGGAGCGGACATAGTGGTTCATAGCCTCACCAAGTACATGGCAGGCCACAACGACGTGATGGGGGGTTCTGTGACAGGGCCGTCGAGGATCATCTCGGAGAGAGTGTGGGAGTGGAGGAGGCTACTAGGCACCACAATGGACCCGGAGCAGGCCTTCCTAGTGCTACGCGGCCTGAAGACTCTAGAGGTTAGGGTTGAGAGGCACTGCAGGAACGCGATGCACGTAGCCGAGTTCCTAGTAGATCATCCGAGAGTAGTCGAGGTCTACTACCCGGGGCTGCCGGGTAGTCCGGGCTACGAGGTGGCTAGGAAGCTCTTCCCCTCCGGCCTCTATGGCGGGGTGGTGTCTTTCAGGATTAGGGGTGGCAGGTCTAGCGTCGAGAGGTTCTTCTCCAAGCTCCGGCTCATCCGCCCGGCTCCGAGCCTAGGTGGCCCCGAGAGTGTAGTGGCATATCCCGTGGCTAGCAGCCATGCTACCCTACCCGAGGAGGAGAGAAGGATACTAGGGATAACCGAGGACCTTGTGAGGCTCAGCGTTGGGCTAGAGAACGTCGAGGATATAATTGAGGATCTGGACAACGCACTGAGCAGCATCTAGAACGGTTTCACCCCCACCAGGTCCACGAGGAGCCCCGCGCCCCTCTCGATGGCCCGTTTGTACACGGTGCTCGCTGCGGCAACATCTTGTATGGCTAGACCCGTCGAGTCGAACACTATTATCTCGTCATCCGAGACGCGTCCGGGCTTCAAACCCGCGACTATCTCGCCAAGCTCCGCGTATATGTCCTCGGGTCTCAGGTAGCCCTTGGATATCGGCACGTTAACCTCTCCGCTGTGAACAGCCTGCTCTATATCATCGACTATCACTTTAGCCTCGCGTAGTATACTGGGCTCCAGCTCCTCCTTGCCGGGCGCGTCAGCCCCGATAGCGTTTATGAGCGTACCCTCCTCTATCCACTCCCTCCTCACAACCGGGCTCCTGGCGGGCGTGCAGGTTGCCAGCACGTCGACCCCTCTAGCCGCGGCGCTAGCGTCATCAACCACCTCCGCGTCGACGCCATACTCCCTCTCGAGCATAGATGCGAGGCTCTCCGCCGCACTCCTCCTCACATCGTATATCTTGACACGCGTTATGCTAGGCACGGCGTGTATCGTGAATACTGCCTGCATCCTGCCCTGCACGCCCGCGCCTATAACACCCATTATGCTCGCCCCCGAAGGCGCCAGGTACTTGGCCGAGATTGCTCCTGCGGCGCCGGTACGCCAGGCTGTTAGGAGGGTTCCATCCATTATGGCGAGAGGGTGCCCCGTCTCCGGATCAACAAGCTCCACGATGGCTATGACCGTTGGTAGACCCCTCTTGGGGTTCCCGGGGTTAACGCTAACGGTTTTAACACCAGCTACTCCGAAGTATGGTATATAAGCAGGCATTATCCTCCAGTCCCCGCCGTCAAAGAATATGTATTGCTTAGGCGGCATCTGTACACGTCCTAGCGCCTTCTCTCTAAAAGCCTCCTCCACAGCCCTGATTACGTCCTCAACATCGAGAAGGTTTCTAACCGTCTCGGCGTCCAGGAGGAGCACCTTGCCCGGCTCTAGGGGCATTGCCAGCCCCATCTCTACTCATAAGGGCTAATCCCGATAAAAGGTGGGATGTGATAGCAGGAATGGGGCGCCGCGAGGCTAGTGAGATGCTAGCGTCGGGGAGAGTGCAGAGCCTAGCGCCTATAGCTGGGCTCGCCCTGCTGGGAGCGCTCTTCAAGAGTATCGCGGCTGTGCAAGGGAGCAGGGCTGCGCTGGTAGACTTGCTGACGTGCATAGCGAACATCATCGCGCTTGCGGCCCTCGCGTATGTGCTTAGAGTCTCGGGTCTCCCCCCGGACGAGGATCATCCCTACGGGCACGAGAGGTTTGAGACTGCGGGCGTGCTCTGGATTACGACGGTCTACGGGTTTGTAGCAGGTTATGGCGTCGCCGTGCTCCTATTGGAGGGGGTGCGTGAGCGCATACCAGCATCCGCCGCCATCTTCGCCATTATTGGCACGTTCTTCTACGCCGCGGCGATAGTCTATGCGCGTAGGGCTGGGCTAGCTGGGCGTGCGTATGCAGCGTTCACGCTTAGCGAGGTGTTCGAAGGCATAGTTGTCGCTGCCGCCGCTCTTGCAGGCAGCCTCTTCAACCCTCTCGTAGACTACCTGGCCGCGTGGGGGCTACTAGCATACCTCGTCTACGAGCTCTACGAGAACGTGTACCATGTTACGTGCATACTCACGGAGCGCGTGCCCCCAGAACTCGTCAGGAGGGTTAAGGCTAGGCTCGAAGAGAAGGGCTTGAGAGTGGTCTCTCTACGGTTACGTCCAATACTCCCAGGCATCTATGTGGGCGACGCGGTTGTTCGTGTCAAAGGGGATAGCCTGAGGAGGGTTCACGAGGTTGTAGACGCGGTGGAGAGGGAGATTAGATCCAAGTGCCGTGTCCACCTCGTGATACACTATGAGCCCGAGTAGGAGCCCCTCGGTGCTACAATGGGTCCGCATCCCCCACTACGGGGTAGAGCCGCCCATCGTTCCTCAACGGGGCTCCCAAGAGGTTATACCCGTGGGAATCGCGTATAGGGTTTAAGGCCCTAGAGGCATGCTGGACGAGATCGGCTTCGCGTTGCTACTGGCGCTCAGTGGCGCTAGTGTAGCCTGGTTCTTCCCCGTGAGGAGGTACATGATAGCATTGATTAGAGACGCTGCTGTCGAGCTCGAAGAGGCGCTTAACCCCCTGGACGCGACCTATACGCTCCTCGGCCTATACGTGGGCTTCAAGGCAACATATATAGTGGAGGGGCTTCGCGAGGTCCGCGCCCTCCTAACCCTAGTGCCGAGGCACGCTCTCCTCTACCTGCCCATAGTCTACGCTCGAGGAGAGCATGATCTGCTAGTGCTCGAGGCGGAGCCCCACGGGGGGCTACTGGGGGAGGAGTGCAGCCTAGTCAGGAAACCAACCAGGCCCGTCCGGAGGACTTTGAAGCGTATAGGGCTCTACGGCGTAACATGCTCTACCGCCTCGAGGCGCAGTCTAGTCCAGAAGCTTCTCGAGGAGTGCGAGGCGTGTCTAGCCGCGTGGGCCTCTAGGCGAGGCCTGGGCATTGCTATGAGACCAGAGCGCGGAACTATAGCGCCTATAGCCAGGGCGCTCGTATCACTGGCTAAGAGGATGTAGGGGGTGTTGCGGCACGCCGCGGTTGTATACGCGTAGTGGCGACACGGGCTCCACTATAGCCCCCCTCGTGGGGAGGGTATCCAAGTCGCACCCCTGCGTCGAGGCTGTAGGTGCTCTTGACGAGGCAGAGTCGAGCCTTGGGCTTGCCGAGGCAGTTGCGAGGGAGAGGGGTGAGGATAGGGTTGCTGACATGCTCTCCTGGCTCCAGGAGCTCGTGTTTCGTGTGGGTTTCCAGCTCTGGGAGTTGATGAAGCCCGAGAGGCATAGGCGGAGGTGTATAGGCCCGGAGGTTGTCGAGAAGATAGAGAAGCTTATCGACGAGCTTAATGTAGAGTTTCGCGGGTTCACGCTCCACGGTGGTGACGTGGTCTCCGCGAGCATAGGGTTGGCGAGAGCCGCTGTGAGGAGGGCCGAGAGGAGGCTGGTAGCGTGCCTAGAGGAGGTTGGGGTGGGGGGCGAGGAGGCTAAGACGCTGTTGAGCGTCTTGAACAGAATGTCGGATCTATTATACGCGCTCGAGGTTAGCGTCGCGAGGGAGAGGGGCGGTTTGAGGCTAGTAGAGTGCTAGGCTATTATCAGCGCGTCTCCGCCCCTCCTCTTGGCTCTCCGCAAGAGCCTCGCGGCTAGCCTCCGGTATGGTGTCCCCTCGTAAGCCTCGCGTCTATCCCCCGTCGGCTTCAGCCCGACATACCCCCTCACGGCCACTATTGTAGCTGTCACGTTCACCCTCCTCAACTCTCTCCTAATCTCCTCGAGGTCTTCTACAAGCTCCTCGGGCTCCACGTAGGGTATCTCTACGACAACCTCCTCGGTCCCCCTCTCCGGGTCGAGACCGTAGAGCACGACACCCTGCCACTTGGAGACGAACCTCTCCACGAGTAGGGTTAGGAGCCCTGTAGCCGGGTTGGGCTTATACTCGCTCCACCCCCTCTCCTCAACAATCTCGCCGAAACGATCAAGGTCTATCATGACGATGGTGCCTGGAACCAGCCTGGCCATACGCGGCCCGCACTAGGAGTGTTGTAACGCCCCTTACCCGTTTATAACCTCGCTCTGCTAGTCTAGTGAGGAGTGGATGTGTCGTGGCGGTCCAGGAGACGGCTAAGAGGGTCGAGGAGGGCTCTTGGAGAGTATTGCCGCCGCCCTCTAAGTTCGACGCTAAGACAAAGACGGTCTATATAGAGGGCAGGGTTGTTAAGATAGGTGGTCCTGTTCCTAAGCTGCGCCCCGGCGAGAAGTTCATAACTTACACGACGAGCCTCTGTCCCCACTGCTACCGGCTACTACCAGCCGTGGTTTTCGAGAGGGATGGCAAGGTATGGATTAGGAAGGTTTGCCCCGAGCACGGCGAGATAGAGGAGCTTTACTTCGGCGACGCTGAGATGTACAAGAGGTTCCTCAAGTATGAGGATGAGGGTAGGGGGGTGAGAGTACCATACGTGCAGCTAGCGTCCCCCTGCCCGTTCAACTGTGGCCTATGCCCCATGCACCGCAACCACAGCGCCCTCATAAACATCGTTGTAACGAACCGCTGTAACCTGAAATGTTGGTACTGCTTCTTCTACGCGGAGAAGTTCGGCTACGTGTACGAGCCGACTCTCGAGCAGATAAGGTACATGATAAGAAGGGCTAAGGCGCAAGGCGTCACGCTCGCAGTGCAGCTGACGGGTGGTGAGCCGACCCTCCGCGAGGACTTGGTGGAGATAATAAAGATGCTTAAGGAGGAGGGTGTGAGGCACATACAGCTCAACACTAACGGCATTCGCTTTGCCGAGCTCTACCTGGAGGACCCGGTGAAGGCCATAGAGTATGCGCGTAGCCTGCGTCAAGCTGGGTTAAACACGGTTTACTTGAGCTTTGATGGTGTAACGCCGCGTACCAACTGGAAGAACCACTGGGAGGTTCCCTTCGTCTTCGAGGTCTTCAGGAAGGCCGGGGTTACGAGCGTTGTGCTTGTGCCCACGGTCATAAAGGGTGTTAATACTCACGAGCTAGGCGCTATTGTAAAGTTCGCCGGTAAGCACATTGATGTCGTGCGTGGCGTCAACTTCCAGCCCGTTAGCCTAACGGGTCTAATGCCGCGCAAGGAGCGCGAGAAGTATCGCGTAACAATACCCGACGTGGCTAGATTCATAGAGGAGCAGACCGAGGGGCAGATACCGCGTAGCGCGTGGTACCCGATACCCGTTGCAGCCAAGTTCGCCGAGTTCGTAGAGGCTATGACGGGAGAGACACAGTTCATAATGGCCAATCACCCGATGTGCGGCGCAGCAACCTACGTGTTCGTCGAGAGGGGTGAGGATGGGCTACCGAAGCGGTTCATACCCATAACGGAGTTCTTCGATGTCGAGAGCTTCTTCGAGTACATGGAGGAAAAGACGAGAGAGTTGAATAAAGTGCGCGACACCAGGATAAGGAAGTACCTGGCGCTGGCGAAGATAGCGGTCGATTTGCGCAAGTTCGTTGACCGCGAGAAGATACCGAAGAACCTCAACATAACCAAGCTGCTGTTAAAGGTCTTCGTGAAGAGGAACTACGAGGCTCTGGGCGAGCTGCACTATAAGATGCTATTCCTGGGCATGATGCACTTCATGGATCTCTACAACTATGACGTGTCGCGTGTGACGAGGTGCAACATCCACTATGCGGTGCCCGACGGGAGGCTCATACCCTTCTGCACCTTCAACGTCCTCAACGACATCTACCGCGACGCCATCCAGAAGAAGTATGGAATACCTCTAAGTGAGTGGAAGGGACCACTCCCGATGTACAAGAGGCCTCTCCTCAAGCTAATGCGGAGCCCGATATACAGGGAGGCCTACAAGGGCATAATACCAGACGAGGTTATAGAAGGTAAATCACCTGGCTAGAGCATCACTGAACACAACCCTATTTTTACCTACCTTGGCGCATTTTATACACGGTGGGGTATACTGAAGGCTGTCATCCTCGCTGGCGGTTATGGTAAGAGGCTGCGCCCACTAACAGCTGATAGGCCCAAGCCCCTTGTGGAGGTTGCGGGCAAGCCTATAATCCAGTGGCAGATTGAGTGGTTGAAACGCTACGGTCTCCGAGAGATAATAGTGCTTGGAGGCTACCTATACGAGAAGCTTATCGAGTTTCTGGGCAACGGGTCGAGATTCGGCGTTAGGATAGCATATGTTATCGAGGAGGAGCCTCTGGGCACTGGAGGCGCGTTGAAGAACGCGGAGCACCTCCTACGCGTTGAGGATCTGTTCGTGGTTGTTAACGGGGATATTATCACGAACCTTAACCCACTGCGCCTCGTAGAGGTGCTCAGGGAGCGTAGTAACGTTATTGCCGCGATGGCCGCCGTGCCTCTGAGGAGCCCCTACGGGATACTCGATATTGATAGCGAGGGTTACATCAATGCTTTCATAGAGAAGCCTCTCCTCAAGGACTACTGGATTAATGCCGGAGTATATGCCATGAAACCGGCGATACTAGAGTACCTCCCGGAGCGCGGCGATATTGAGAGGAGCACTTTCCCCCGCTTGGCGAAAGAGAGGCGTATGATAGCACTACGGTATGAGAACGTGTTCTGGAGGAGCATAGACACCTATAAGGACGTTGAGGAGGCTTCCAAGGAGCTTGAGGAGATGCAGATCCTCTAGACGCTGGGGCTGTGATGCGAAGGCCGCCTATGCTGACTAGTGATGAGTCTTTTACGGACTGAGCCGTGGGGCTCGGCCAGCCGCCACCCCCTCACAGCCTTTAAGGCTCAGTGTTCGAGACGTTCCTCACAGCCCGGGTGTCTAGTGGCTTGAAAGCGCGTTATATTGATGCTCATTGCCATCTACACGAGTTCGGCAACGATGAGATAAGGAAGATGCTCGAGGAAATCGATGTGATAATTGTGGCTGTTAGTGACGATCTCGAGAGCTCTAGGAGAACGCTTAGTCTCTATCGCGAGTACCCTGATAGGATCAAACCGTGTCTAGGGCTGCACCCGTGGAGCGTGGGCGAGGTTGAGGCGCCGCTGCAGCAGGCGCGTGAGATAGTGAAGATGGCTGAGCACGAGGGTGTCGATTGTATAGGAGAGGTGGGCCTCGATACAAAGTTCGTGCCCCAGACTATCGAGAAGCAGAGGGAGGTCTTCCGCGTGTTCCTCGAGTATGCCTCCGATACCGGCTCCTTCATGAACCTGCACACGGCTGGAACATGGGAGGAGGTGTTGAAGCTCGTTAGAGAGGCTGGTGTGCGTAGGGCGAACTTCCACTGGTATACGGGGCCTCAGCACCTGCTAGACAGTATACGCGAGGCCGGCTACACCATATCGATAAACCCTGCTGTCAGGATACAGAGAAAGCACCAGGAGATCGTGAAGAAGGCTCCGCTTGATATGATTCTTGTCGAGAGCGATGGCCCCTACGAGTATAGGGGTTTGAGGCTAACGCCGTTACTGATACCCGAGACCTTGGAGATTATAGCCGGGTTGAAGAACGTTAGCGTAGATGAGGTCCTCGAGAGGGTGAGGGCCAATGCGGCTAGAGTGTTAGGCCTTTAGGCTACATTCTCTCAAACTCCTCGTCTTCTCTAGCAGTGCGTAGAAGAAGCCACTAGTCTCGTGGCGGTGGGGCCACGCTCTCATAGTGCCCGGGAGTATGGGGGAGGGGTCGAAAGGCCCCCGGAGGGGTACTAGACGCAGGCAACCCTGATACCTATCCAGGATCTTGGCCACAACCTCCTCACCCTCCTCGGGTAGTATGCTGCATACGGTGTAGAGCACGCGGCCTCCAGGCTTCACGAGCCTCACCGCCGCGTCCAAGATCTCGAGCTGTTGTTGAACCAGACGTGCTAATCTAGCCTCGTTGAGCCTCCATCGCGCATCCGGGTGTTTCCCCAAAACCCCTGTGGAGCTGCAACTCGGGTCAACGAGAGCCTTGTCGAAGACCTCCTCTCCGAAAGCGTTTGGCGCAAAACGAGCGTCCATTAGCACCGGGTGTATGGCTGTTATCGTGCCAGTCCTCCTAGCCATTTCCACCAGGCGTAGCATCCTATCGTGGAAGACGTCGAGTGCGACTATCTCGGCTTTAAGGTTGCTGAGCTCAGCCATGTGTATCGTCTTGCCGCCCGGCGCGGCTGTGAGGTCTATGACGCGCTCCCCGGGCCTAGGCTCGAGTATTATTGCTGCGAGGGCGGAGGAGTCGTCCTGCGGTACAATCTTCCCCTCCTTCAGCAACTCCAGCTTATCGTAGTTGACGGTACCCTTGTACTTGATCACCGTGGGGACGTAGGGCGACCTCTTAACCTCCAACCCGAGCCTCTTCAGCTCCTCCATAACCTCGTCGACGCTAGCCTTCAACGTGTTGACTCTAAAACCTAGCCAGGGCTGCCTATTAATAGCCTTGAGGAACTCCTCGGTCTCGTCGCCGAGGATCCTCTTAATCCTCTCTATCAGCCACGCCGAGACCCTATACTTGTACTCGAGCTCCTCTTCCTCGCTCTCCGGGCGCCACTTGAAACCATCCAGCTTCCTCCACAACGCCCTAACCTTCTCCGCAGCCTCGTCGCCAACACGCTCTGCTATAATCCTGGGAGCGTGCTCCTCGAAAGCCTTTAGAAGCCTAGGGTCTTTCACCGCGTCGAACAGCTTGAGGTACACTGCTAGGCGTAGGGCGGCCCTGAGCCACGGATCCATCTCGGCGTCCTCGTCGAACTCGCTGAGGGGTATGCCTGTGAGCTTCGAGGCTATCCTATCAATAGTGCCCCTGAGCGAGTACAATTTGTACACGATAGCCGTGAATATATGATCCTTCCTCGAGCCGAGGATTCCATACTTCCGGAAAACCTCCCGCTTAGCAACCTGCATGGGCTTGAACAGCTCGGCCTTCACGATAGCCTCTAGCAGCGCCTCTACATCCCGCTCGTTAAAGCTGAGCTCTCTCCTCCCCCCACCGCGCTTCATAGCCTCACTGCAGCCCCTACTGCAGCCGGGCTAGAGGGAAGCTTATAACCGGGGCTCAGAACGCGGCCGCAGTAGTCAGCACCGGTGTGTGACCTCAGCGGCTCCCCGGGGTGACATCACGGCCCGAGTGTAGAGGGTCAGCCGGGGAGTGCCAGTCATCCCTTACGGTTCCTGCAAGTCCCCCCAGACATCATCCCCGGTATTAGCGCTCACCGGGTTGGTTGTTTTTCACTCGAGGCTCTTCGGTTGGCTCGCTATACGCCTTCCAAGAGCCTCTAGTAGTAGCTTGACGCGCTCCATAAGCCTATAGAATTCTTGGGGTGTCAGCTGTTGTGCTTTGTCGCTCAATGCCTTCTCCGGCCAGGGGTGCACCTCGACCATTAGCGCCTGGGCGCCCGCAGCCACGGCGGCCAGTGCAAGCGGCTCTACAAGGCTACGGTCGCCCGCAGGGTGGCTCGGGTCGGCTATAACAGGTAGGTGTGTCTCACGCCTCGCGACTGGTATGAACGCCACGTCGAGGCTGAATCTCGAGACGCTCACAGGGCACCTAGACCCCCTCTCTATAAGCCCCACGTTGTCGCAGCCCTCGAGCATGACGTACTCTGCTGCTAGTAGCCACTCCTCGAGCGTGTTCCCAAACCCCCTCTTGATGAGAACAGGCTTACCGGTGGATGCGCAGTTGCCGCCAAGCTCTCTGAGGAGGGGTGTGGCTTGCATGGTGCGAGCGCCAACCCAGACGCCGTCAGCCAGCCTGAACGCCTCTTTCGCAACCCTCGGATCCATCACCTCCGTTATAGCCGGGAGCCCGGCAGAGTGGGCAGCCTCCACGAGGAGCCGGAGCCCCTCCAACCCCAAGCCCTGGAAGCTATACGGCGAGGTCCTCGGCTTCCAAGCACCCCCGCGTACAACATGAGCCCCGCCCTTCTTGACAGCCTTCACAGCCTCCTCTATCTGCTCGCGAGACTCGACAGCACACGGGCCAGCGATAACGACAAAATCCCTTCCTATCTCGACGGGGCCGACCCTCACCACGCTATCATCGCTCTTCCAGCTGCGTGACGCGAGCTGAACCCGAGAACCCACCGCGGCAACGAGCTCAACCACGGGGCTCTCACGTATCTTGGCAGCAGCCTCCCTCTCCCTAGAGCCCCACGCTACTATCAAATCGCGGTCGTAGAGGATTAGCCTCCTATACTCGAGGCCATAATCGCTCAGCAACGACTCTATCTCGCGGGCCGACTCCCCCCTCTTCAACACAATTATCAAGGACTCGCAACCCCCTGGGAACCGGGGCCCGGCCACTGTTTAAGGGAGCCGGGGATGAGGCGGATAGAACCCCGCTGAGCACGGGATGCTGACTGGGCTGAGCGTAGACCCGGCTCCCAACCGCAACGTGTTTTAGCGTCATGCGGCGAGACTAGTGCAATGTGGTGCGTGTGCCGAGGCTCTTCAGAGCGGTTGGCGAGATCCTCCTAGGGCTTCTACTGTTATACATCACGGCGAGCCTCTGGGGTACTATGGGGAGCCTTACTCTTGCACCGCCCGGGTTCCGTGCAGTGTGGGAGGCGGTGCTACTCTTCCAATCCCTGATAGCCGTGTTATTCGTTGTTGATGGTGCTCTTCGGTTGCTCGGCTTGAGGCGCTAGCATGTCTCCTCAGTCCTAGGGGTTATGACGACGAGTGCATCAGTCTCCAGTATGACTATGGAGTCGGGCGGGTTCGGTATCAGGGCGGTGCCCCTCCTTATAGCGACGGGTGTGCACCCCTTCTCCCTCAGTATCTTAACCACCTCGCCATACGTCTTGCCGGCGAAGCGGGAGCCGGGCAGCTCCTTGAACCTAGCCTTGCCCGCCGTCGCGGCTGCCGCATCCTCAACGAACATTGCTGCGCCGGGCTCTAGCAGTGCCGCTGCTAGTAGCCTGCCGCCGAGCGTGCGCGTGGCCAGCACTATGTCCGCCCCCGCCTTGTGTATGAGGTCGACGTGCTCCGGGTAGAGGGCCTCAGCTACTATCCGGGCGCGTGGGTTCAGGCCTTTAGCCGCTAGCACCGTTAGCGCGGTGCGTGCATCATCATCGAGAGCGACTATGATCATCGCAGCCCTGTCTACAGCAGCGCGTCTCAAAGTCTCTGTTCTAGTAGGGTCTCCCCTCACGGTCGTAGTAACCTCGTCGTGTATCACGGGGCCCTTCTCGTGAACGAGTACTATGTGCTTAGCCGCCCCCAGCTTCTTGAGCTCGTTGTAAGCGGCCTCCGTGGCAGGATTCCAGCCTATAATCACGACATGACCCTCCCCACGATAGCTTATCAGGCCCTCCCTCCTTCTCTGCGCTGCCTCCACAAGCCTCTCCACTGTTACAGAGAGTAGCGCAGTGAACGAGGCTATACCCGCAACTATCGTTATTGACGCCACGAGCCGCCCCAAGGGGGTCTCGGGGACAATGTCGCCATAGCCTACAGTCGATATCGTGACTAGAGCCCAGTATAGGGCGAGTGGGAGGGGGATATGCTCTACTATCGAGAATGCTATGCCCGAGGAGAGCCACACGCCAAAAGCGAACAACAATATAACTATCTCTGTGTGGACCCAGAGCCTTCTAAGCCATCCGCGCAGTTTGAACGCGAGACGCTTGGCTGTAACCAGCATCGTCGCTAGCAACGCCAGTGCCATGACCTACGCCGCAACGGTAACGGCTAGTGATAGCTGCTTATATGGAGTGGGGTCAGGCCGTCGTGAACTCCTCACCCTTCAGGCTGGGACGGCTTCATCACACCCCGTGGAGGTAGACACCCCTACCCGGCTCTTGAGGGTAGCTTGTCAAGCACACCAAGCGCTCTCCTAGCAGAGCGTATGGTGCCAGTAGTCCTAAGTGGTATAATCCTCGCCTTCGCGCCACCGATCTGCCTGACCAGGGCGAGCGCCGCGAGTACAAGGTTAACAGCCAGGTGGTTCGTTCTCACGACCATTGCGCCCCTCACGGGATCATAGTAGACTATCGTGGGCCTAGCCTCTGCTACCCCAAGCTCGCCGCCTAGCCTCCTCAAAGCCTCCTCGATGCTCTTGGCGGCCTCCCTAGGGTCGGGTGGCAGCCTACCCTCGTACACTATCAGCGCTGCTATGTAGCGCCTCCTCCGCCTCCTCTTAAGCCTCCTAGCCTCATCGATCTCGTCTATAGCCTCGAGAGCCTTTCCGATAACTCTCTCCAGGAACTCGACCCTCCTCCACAAGTCGCTTGTCAAGCGCTCAGCGTGTTTCAGAGCCCTCCTGCACCTCCTAACGTCGAGTAGGGCATAGGAGGCTAGTGCAAGGGCTATCGTTGAGACTGTTAGCGCCGCGAGGAGGATAGGGTTCAAGATCTCAACCCTCTCTCATCCTTCTGCGCGCGATGCTCCAGGGGTTGGCGTAGACGAATGCCTTGGCATAGCTCGGGGGTGCGCCTAGCACGGTGGCTAGCGCCTCCAGGCTACGCGGAGGTATGTAATCGTGCACTCGCCTAGCGCATGTCGAGTAGACTAGGGGAACGTTGTACGCCACGGCTCTCCGCGTTGCCACGAGCATGGTTCTCAGCCCGTTGGTTGTATCGAGGAGCCTCGTCACCTGGATCTCTACCCCGCCGCCGCCGAGCCGGTGTAGGCCAGCCTGGCTGTTATCAACGAGCTTAGCGTAGCCGGGTTTAACCACCACCAGGTCTATCCTCTCATCCCGTCCGCCATACCTCATAGCCTCGTCGCTCATAGGTTCAACAGCGATTATGTCATAGCCCCTTCTCCTCGCCTCCGCGGCCAGCCTGGAAACCTCCATAGCGTTACGTGCGCGTATTGTGACGCGACGTAGCACATCAATTCCGGCGTCTCGGAATACGCGGCGGGCAAAACCCCACAGCCTGTCGTCCACCTCTAGAGCCACGCCGCCAACACCGGAGATGCTCGCGACCGCGGCCAGCTCGGCGCAGTCCTGCTCCCTCTTAGGCGCCATGCAGAGATCGAAGCTCTTCAAGGTAGAAGCCCCAGCTCCTTCGCTATCCTGCGGGCCTTCTCGACACTAGGCGAGCCCCTAAAACCTATGACAACCCTTACAACATCGTCTCCGTCCATCAGCCTTATCCTGCCGAGGTATGCATCCTGCTTAGAGAATCTTAGGAAGAGCCTGCCATGCCTCTCGTCATACCTCGACTCGAAGCTAGTGTCGAGGAGGAGTTTGTCGCTCTCGCTGAGCCTCCCACCAATCCACCTCACAGCCTCCTCGGCTGCATCGTCGCTCAGGCTAACCTCTATCCTAACTATCGGGTTGCCGTGGTGACCCTCGAGTGTGGAGGACCGCGGCCTAACGTTCTCCCGAATCTCCGGCGGTAATAGGTTCAACAATGCTTTCGCCACTCTAGACACGTCCTCCGTCGCGTGCGCGTGCGTCGCCAGCTCTACGCTCCTAACACGCGTCTGGCGCATCGCAGCCCCTCTCTCCAACTCCTATCGAGGGTTACACGCCCACCGCACAACCTATATCTTGTGGGTCATGCTTCGACGTGGGTGCAAGCGTTGACTCTCTACGCGCTTAGGGCCCCCATCCTCTACACCGGCGAGCCAGGCGGCCTCCTCCGCAACGTTTACGTGGTGTACGACGATGAGACCGGTCGTATTGTGAAAGTTGTTAGCGAGAAGCCGGCTGACGCCGAGGTGCTAGACTATGGCGACTCTAGTGTAGTGACGCCAGCCTTCATAGACGCGCACAGCCATATAGGAATGGTTAGGCATGGAGAGCCCGTCTCGGAGGAGGAGGCGAACGAGAGGTTCGAGAGCATACTACCCCTGGTAGACGCGATCTACTCCATATACATGGACGACAAGTACTTCCAGGAGAGCGTGGAGCACGGCGTGCTATACTCGTGCGTGCTCCCCGGCAGCGGGAACATAATCGGCGGTCGCGGAGCCCTCATCAAGAACTGGGCTAGGAGCATTGAGGAGGCGTACATCGGCTCCTGCGGCCTCAAGATGGCTATGGGGTATAACCCGAGGAGCACAACCACCTGGAAGGGCGTGAGGCCCTACACGCGTATGGGCGCGATAGCCCTTCTTGAGAAGTGGATAAGGAAGGCTAGGAACGAGCTCGAGCTCATAAGGAGGGGTAAGAAGAGCCTCGAGGACCTCGAGCCCGAGATACAAGCGTTGATACCCGTGGTTGAGGGCCGGGAGCTGCTAAGGATACACGTGCACAAGGCCGACGACATAATGGCGGTTTTCATGCTAAGATATCGCCTCGGCTTCCTCGCGCCCCCGAGGTTCACCATAGACCATGCGTGCGACGTGCACGAGGCGTGGGTGTTCGAGAGGATTAAGAGGGAGAGGGTGCCTCTAGTCTACGGCCCTGTCGACGCCCACGCGTACAAGACGGAGTTGAAGCACGAGAGCTACCGTAACATAAAGTTCCTGGTCCAGGCTCGCCCGTTCTTCGCCCTGATGAGCGACCACCCGGTAGTGCTCCAGAGGAACCTCTTCCTACAGACGAGGTTCCTCCTACGCTACGGCATGGATCCCACCGAGGCTATAGCGACCGTCACCTACAACCCTGCGCGCATACTGGGCCTTGACGCTGGAGCCGTCCGCGAGGGCTGGAGGGCTAGCCTAGTAGTCTGGAAGACCGACCCATTCCGCCTCGACTCCTACCCAATCGCAGTGATAGGGGAGGGTAGGATACTCCACGAGGAGGCCTAGGCGGTAGCCTCCTCCCCCGCCTCGCTCAGCACGTTTTGAAGGTGGAGAGCCAGGCTCGTCAGCGGCACGTGTACTCTCCTCGTCTCCTCGTATAGCCTGCGAGCCGCATTCGCAACGTTGAACTCTATCCTTATCCTGTCGAGCCTGGGCGGCTCGAGGGGCTTGCCGCACCTGGGGCAGCGGCCGCCGTGCGCGTAGATGATCTCGCTTGGGGTCTGGAGCCCGTAGCTACTCTGGCCTACGCGGGCGAAGATGTAGAGGGGGAAGCCGCAACGCGAGCATCTATACACAACGGGCAAGACGGGCACCGAGAGAGGGTGGGGCGAAACTACCCAACCTGTCTAGCTGCAAACAAGCCCGTAAAGACAGCGTATCACCGTACTACACCTAACAAGATGCTTCTGGGGCACTGTTTACCGGTGTGATTAAAGTATGACAGCGGGTATGACGCGGGATTCCACGGTCGGCTACGGGTGTGAGGCCGAGATAGTCGACGAGGTTGGGCTTGATGGTGGAAAGGTGCTAGTGTGTAAGGGCGTCTACCCGCCAGCCGAGGACACATGGCTCCTCCTCAATGCCGCCGTGGGCTACGCGAATAGGCTCAGGCCGCGTCTTGTCATCGATGTGGGCTCAGGGACGGGAGCCGTCTATATTGGCGTCGGGCTCTCCCGAGTGGTCTATGGCGTGCTTATAGACGTGTCTCCGTGCGCTGCTGTATGCTCCCTACTCAACGTGAAGAGGCTTAATCTATTGGCGGATGTGGTGCAGTGTGACAACGCCTCGTGTATACGCGTACCCCGCGGCTCGCTCGTGGTGTACAACACGCCCTATCTACCCTCGAGCGACGAGATGCCGGAGAGTTTATGGTGGCAGGGTGGTGCTCGCGAAGCCGTCAAGCTAGTTAGGCTCCTCAGAGGCTACTGTGGCTGGCTGGGGCTAGTGACGATAGCTAATACTAGCCCAGCATCCGAGCTGCTAGATGTGGCGAGGAGCTCGGGGATAGAGGCTAGGATTGTGGCCGAGAAGCCCGAGGACTTCTTCACGAGGGTTTATGTCGTTGAGCTCAGGCCACGCCAATGCGCCTAACATAGGCGACGTTGGGCACTATAACCAAGTACTGGCCGCCCTGTGAGCCTCTCCCGCTTGCAAAGCTATAACCTTGTAGCACGAGGGCATCTCTGCCGACCTCTACGACGCGGCCGAAGAAACGGCTCCCATCGCGCAACGCTACCTCTACGAGATCCCCGGTGCACACCTCCAGCATGTCGAGGAGCTTGGCGCATTTTCGGCTCGGGGAGGGGGCCACCTCGTCACCCCACACGGGTCTCGACTAGGGGGACTATCCCCCGGGTTACCTCATCGCCGTTAACATAACTCTACTCGAAGGCTTTCTCTATTTCCTTCTCCAGGAGCTCCTCGTAGATGTTCATGAGCGTTCGTAGCAAGTCCGTCTTAGTTATCAGGCCCAGGAGCCTACCCTCATCATCGCAGATGAAGAGGCGGTCTACATCACGCCTTATCATCATGAGCCCGGCGCGTAGCAGGGGCGTGTCTGGTTTGATCACAGGCGCTGGTCTGGCCAACTCCGCGAGCTTCGTGTCGGGGTTCACCGCTATCAGGTCCTCGAGCATGACGTAGCCTAGTAGCCTCATGCTCTTATAGTCGTCCACGACGGGGTATGCAACGTGCCCCCTCTCCGCTGCTACGCGGAGAGCCTCACCAGCCCTTGTCCTGCTGGCGAAGACTATGGGGTTCTTATTCGCCGCCTCTAGGACCGATATACTCTCTAGCCTCCTCCTGAAGCTCTCGTTCTCTGTTATACGGTGGAGTAGTGAGGCTAGCGCCAGCTTCTTTGCAACCTCTCTACGCGGCAGTTGGTTGCTATGGAGGCTCGAGCCCATCGAGAGCACGTAGGCTATCGTGGCTGCTAGTGCTGCGGGTATGAAGGCGTGACCCCCTAGCACCTCGACGCCGAAGAGAACGGCGCTGATGACAACGCTATTGGTTCCTGCGAAGACGCCAGCGGTGCTCGCCAGCACCATTGTCCTCAGGTCCAGGCTTGGTAGCAGTTCGTGGAGCCCGTAGCCGAGTAGGCCTCCTATCGCGACGAGCGGGAGGAATATGCCACCGGTACCGCCCATAGTGAGCGTTAGTGTGGTTAACACTGCTTTCTCGATAGAAGCTATGATAGCCTCGGGGCCGCTGAGCTCGAGTTTACCGTGTATCGCCTCCACTGCCACGTGCTCCCCACCGCCGAGTATGAACGGGTGTTGGTGACCAACAAGCCATATCGTCATGGCGAGTATCGTGGGGCCGACTAGTACTGATATGCGGGAGAGGGGTTTCGACACCTCTGCAAACACGTGCTTCGAGAGAACCATTATCCTTGCCACTAGTGTAGCCGCAAGGCCAGCCACAACACCCGCGAGTATATCGTTCATCGTTGGGATTAGTGGCCCGCCTATACTGACGCTGGTTATACCCGTGGGCCCGGTTAGGGCGACGCTAACCAGGTAGGCTGTCACAGTAGCTACTAGTGTTTCCAGGAACACGCTGGTCTCCAGGTCGCGTCTATAGAGGACCTCGAGGACGAAGGTCATGGCCGTGAAGGGAGCCTTGAAGACCGCTGCGACGGCCGCACCAGCCCCGATGAGGCCGTACTCTTTGGCCTCGTAAGCGTGTTTCGAGAAGAGGCGCTGTGCCATATAGTACCCTAGGATGCCTCCAAGGATGAGCGCTGGGCCCTCCGGGCCTACGCTACCCCCCGCAAAGACGGTCACCAGGGAGCCTATTATGAAGACGAGTGCTGCAGCGAGCCCTATCCTGCCCGCCTCGAAGTGATAGTACTCAAGGTACTTGTTTGTCGAGGAGCCCTCGTACCAGCCGAAGAGCGCTACCAGCGCGTAAGCGGTCACAGCGAAGAGGGCGAGGGAGAGGAATAGGGAGTAGTCGCCCAGGAGCGAGCGTACGAAGGCGCCGCTCCTCTCGTAGAGCGAGAAGAGGAAGCCGAAGATGGCGGCGGCTACGCCGACCACAAGCCCGACTATCATAGGCTCTACTATTGACTCGAAGAGGGGGGTTATCCGCAGGTAGCGCAGCGTTGTAGCCAACGCCGCTCTGCGTATCGCTTGCCGCGCGGCCACTCTTCTAAACCCATAGAAGATTATATCAGTCATTAGCATGGCTTAAGATTAAGCTATTGGTTCCCTTCACGCCTCCGCTGCTATAGAAGGGGGTGCGTGAGGAGGACCTTTGGAGCCGAGGAGGTTGGTGAGGTGAAGCGGAGCTCCGACACCCCCCGCAAGGAGGTATGGTGGGATATTGACGAGAATGTGGTTCTCTTCGCGCGTCCCGCGGGGAGGAGGGCGTATAGATACACGTTTGCGGGCGATGTGTGGCTGCCAGGGGCTTACGAGAGGAGGGTATTCGCCGAGATAGTGAAGAGGATGTATGGTGTCGAGTATGGCCGTGATAGGCTCCTCTTGTTCAGCC
>CAZTIR010000012.1:21233-30953 GCA_964613695.1 uncultured Desulfurococcales archaeon
GTCTATGGCGAGGGGTTGAGGCTGGGCGTGTTAGAGTACCGCGGCAGGAGCTGGGTGCTACACCCTACCGGCGCGCTCGCATCACTACTAGAGTCTCTCGGGGCGAGTGTGGTCGAGCTGGGGGAGGTTAGGAGGAGGCTCAAGGGTAAGAAGGTCAGGCTAGGGGAGCATGGTGAGCACGTCCTCCTGGCCAGCGGCTCTCACATAGGCCCCGCTATCCGGGTCGAGCCTGGCGTGTATCGTGTAAAAGACATGGCTCCTAGGGGTTTTAAGCTCCTGAGCGAGACCGGGTTGGATAAGCTGGTCGAGTACAACGCGGCTCATCTGAAGAGCCTTGAGGCCGAGGCAGTGGGGTTTATAAGGAGGCTTGAGCCTCCCCGCGGCGAGAAGATCTATGTCTCCTTCTCGGGCGGCGCGGATTCTACAGCAACCCTCCTGCTCGCCGTGGAGGCCGTCGGGGCTAGTAGGGTTGTGGCCGTCTACGTGGATACGGGGATAGAGTTCCCGGAGACGAGACGCTATGTTGAGAAGATGGCATCTAGGCTTGGCGTCGATCTCGTTGTGGCTGAAGCTGGTGACGCGTTTTGGAGGCTTTTGCCCAGGTTCGGGCCCCCCACAAGGGATAGGAGGTGGTGCACAGCCAAGCTGAAGATAGAGCCCTTGAAGAGGGTGTACGAGAGGCTCAAGCCCCGAGTCATACTCGAGGGCGTGAGGGCTTTTGAGAGCATGCAGCGTAGCCTCGCTAACGTGGTCTCCAGGAGCCCTGTAGCCCCTACAGCCAGGCGCGCCTACCCGATACACTCGTGGAGCAGGCTAGAAGTCCAGCTCTACCTGCGGTGGAAGGGTGTCGAGCCAAACCCCCTCTATGATGAGGGTTTGACGAGGATAGGCTGCGTGGTATGCCCGGCCATGCACCTCTACGAGTTGTGGGAGGTGTCTCTCCGCCTCCACCCGCAGCTCGTAGAGGCTATCCTCGAGCGTTTCGCCGCGCTGGTCGGCTGGGAGCGTGTGGCGAGCGGTGAGTGGCGTTTTGGGGCAAAAGGGCGATGATGGTGGCTGCGAGCGCGAGCGTCGAGTAGAGGGCTTGGCTCTCGGATGGCTTCTCGCCTAGTAGCAGGTATGCTAGTAGGGAGGCTCCAGGGGGCTCTGTCACAACGAGCCCGGTGACAATGCTGGCGGGGAGGTAGGCTAGAGCATAGTTTAGGAGCGTGTGGCCAACTAGCATCGGAACCAGTCCGAGTGCTACAAGGTAGGGTATGGAGGAGGGTGGTGCGCTGAGCGGGTTGACCCCAGAGGCTAGGGCAGCGAGGCTCGTCACTATCGAAGCTGAGGTGTACGCCACCAGGGCTAGTCCGGTTGCACTCATGCCGCGTATCCTCTCGAGCCTAAGCGCTTGGAAGTACGCGGCAGCCGCGATGCTAGAGGCTAGCGCCTCGAGCACTGCCCTAGCCGGTGCACCCGTGTATGTGAGCATGATTGCCGATGCTAGCGCCAGGGTTACGCCCGTAGCCTTCCACCAGGGTATCTCGCCCCTCACAACATCAGCCATAGCTGCAAAAGCGGGGTAGGTGCAGACTATCGCCGTCGAGGCGAGGGTTGTCGCCTCGCGTAGAGAGTCGAACCAGAGTATCATGTGTAGCGCTAGGAGTACGCCCGCAACCCAGCCGCCCCTCGCCCGGAGGTCGGGCTCGCAGCCCGTACAGAGAATCCTATGGGCAGCCAGCGCGCCCCAAGCCCCTATGACGAACCTCCACCACGCAGCCGTAAGCGCGTCCACACCGGCGAGCTTCACAAGCGGAGCGGCCCACCAGACGCTAAAAGCGCCTATCGCCGCCGCGATGTAGCCTCTTACACGCTCTCCCAAAACCTATACACGCCCTCCTAGCCAGCACTAGACCCGGGTGTTAACAACCAGGGGTGATGAGTACACCGGGGCCGAGCCCTGTGAAGACAAACCCCGTGCCGAGTGGTGGGGAGGGTGTCCTAGGCGGAGGGCTGTGTCGAGCAAGCTGAGCGCTGACCAAGGACACTAATCAGAGCCCCTACATTCTACGTCTCGGGGCCGAGCCTCGTGAAGCACAGCGTAATAGTATCGTCTCGTTGCGTGCTCCTCAGGGACTCTATGATACTCGTACAGCGGGGGAAGAAGGGCTTCTACCGCCTACCCGGCGGCCGCCTCGGTGACACGGAGACGCTCGTAGAGTGTTTGAAGAGAGAGATGCTAGAGGAGCTCAACATGCACGTGAATGTGGGGAGACTCCTCTATATCGTTGAGGCGTTCTACAAGGCTAGGAGGGGGTTGACGCACGAGATAAGCTTCTACTTCACGTGCACGAGTAGCTCGGAGCCGCGGCCCAACGAGGGGCATATAGAGGTGGAGTGGGTGCCTGTGGACGAGGAGTCGCTACGCCCCCTCCGTCCTAGGATACTCTCAACCGTGATACCCCGCGATCATCGTGAAGGGTGGCGCAGCATACCACGCTACCTCGTCAGCTTCGAGGACGAGGACGTGTAGGACAGTAGCCGTCGACCTCGACGAGCCTAGAGCGTTCGACGCTCACACCCAGCTCTGGTATACTCTTGGACGCCTTCGCGCGGTAGACACAGGTTCCCAGCGCCGCCCACGGCTCGGCCAGGGGGTTTACGCCACGCTCCTCCAACAGCCTCATCCTGTCAGCAAGCCCTCCTCGAAGATTCTCCACTCTCACACCGAGAGCCTTAAGCAGGCTATTTACGTAGTTGTTGAGAACAACCCTCATCCTATACGCCATGTACTCGCCCGCCTCGGTGACACTACTCAATGGTACTACGCGGGAGTCGAAGAAGAGTAGCCTACCGAGCCGCAGGGAGACGACCGCGGAGGCTATGCCGGCCGAGATGCTTACAAGTTTCTCGACGCGTCCCGAGTAGGGAGGCTCTGATAGTATAACGAGGTTTATCTCGTCGCTCGCCACGAGGGCCATGCTCGCGTTGAAACGCTCGAGGAGTAGGCGGGCGGCGGCTAGTAGAGCCTCGTGCACCCTATGGTCACGCGGCCACCTAAACCCGCTAAGAGCCTCGCTAAACCCCACACCGTCAAGCCTGAGAGCCAAGGGGGGCTCGATGCGCTCCTCTACACTCGCCTCCGCCTCTCTAAACCTCTCCTCCATCCTAGCGGGGTTGAGGGACAACAGCCTCTCTAGCACACTAGAGCCTCGCCAGCACATTAGCCTCACCGAGGGCCTTGTAGAACTCTGGCCAGAGTAGCCTAAGACAATCCCCCCTATCCACCATGTACGGCCTCGATGCGAGCGTCGCAGCGACGACAGCGGCTGGGAGCACATGGGGGCTGGTGCACGTGGCCGCGAGCTCCTCTAGGGTTAGCGGCTCGGCTCCAGGCTTTACGCTGAGTGCCTCAGGGCTCGTCTCGACGCTATACCCCAGTGGCAGGAAGACTGTAGCCACGTCGCCTGCCTCGCGTATATGCTGCTCTGGCAGCTCCTCTAGCCTAGCCTCGCCCCTTCTCGCAGCGGCCAACGTGACTATGGGAGCCGCGTACTCCGGGTAATCTCGCAGCCAGAAGAGCCTCCTAACCTGAGCCCCGATGTCCTCAACCACCAGGGTGTCCTCCCTAGCCTCGTGTAGGTAGCCGAGCTGCTCTAGCAGAGTCGAGGCGGTTGATAGGGGATCGTAGACTGTGCGAGGCTCTACACGCCACGCTCTAAGCGATACCCTCACGCCGCCTGCTGCACTAAGGCCTGCCATGTGCAGTGATAGCGCAGTATCGGGCCGGTTGATGACGCGCGCCCCGGGGGAGCCTGGCTTCACCCTAAACCGGTTGTAACCCGGCGAGTACTCGACCTCGCCGACGATAGACGCCGCGTAAACCGCGGGATCTATGTCGCTCTTTGAGTGAGGGTCGCGGGGCCACACGCGGATGTAGACGCTATCCTCGGCGGCGAGGGCCGCTATGATAGCCCCCGCTATGTGCGCTACCGTGGAGGAGCTCCTAACCTCTAGCCTCCAGAGCCCGGTTCTAAGCCGCCCCCTCCCAACAGCCTCTATCACCACGAGGCTCTTGGGCGAGCCTGCAGGGTACGCTCTGCCGCCGTACGCGGCGACAGCCTCTATGAGGGGCCTCCAGTCGGCCTCTACGAGCTCCTCGCAACCCCTAAGAACTATACGCGCCCCCGGCGGCGCCACAACGCCGGAGACTATGCCGACGAGCGTAGCGTAGTCGAGGCTACACCCCACGTTAACACTATACTCTCCGCCAGCCCTATCCGAGACATACTCGAGGCGAAGCCTGCCCTCACCCTCATCTATAGCCACGTGTCCAAGCCTCACGGCTAGACTAGAGACGAGCGCAGCAGCCTGAGGCGGGAGCCTCTCTACAACACCGCCCCCCGCCGCTAGCACAGCGAGGCTAGCGACTATGCCCGACCAAGCGCCGCCTGGCATATCGACACTCAGCTTATCACCCTTCACGGGGTTCACGCGAAACCTGCTCAACTAGACTACTCCCGGCTCAACTAGAGACCCGCGGGTTATGAGCTGAGCAACCCTAGGCCTAGCCGAGAGCAGCGCGAGAGGATCAACGCCCTCCGGTATCCACTTTGTCTCAACAACCTGTATGTCGGCCTTCACGCCCTCACGGAGCACCGGGCTGCCGCCCAGCAACCCTATACTCGAAGCTATGATCTTGGCGGCTTCCTGTAGACCAGCCCTCCCCCAATAGCATGTAGAGTTGAGCAACGCTAGGCTCTCGAAGAGCTCCCAAGCCTCAGCCACGCCGCCGCTCCCGGCTACGAGGGCGTCGATGTGCTGTGGTGCTGGTGGAGCGCCGCCACGGTAGAGCCCCGAGAGCCACGGAGAGTATACCACGCGGGCTCCAACACTCCTAATCCTCTCAAACTCCCAACTAGAGACCCACGGCCCAATAACGACAAGCTCGCTCCTCATGAGCCCGAGTTTCTCGAGATACTCGACGGCGAAGACACCCTTCCTGCTCCTCAGGCCGTACACGCTCCTCCTGGAGACACCCGTGGCCGCAACTACGAGGCGTTCTCCACCAGCCTCGAGGACCTCCCCCGAGGGCTTTACTATGAGCCTTGGCGTCTCCAGCACCACACCTCGGCGCTCCAAGCGCCCGCCCCTAGCGTACGCCAAGCCCCTACAATACCCGAGCCTCGCGAGCCGCTCCAAGTCCTCCTCTGTAGCCTCCGGGACGTCCTCTAGAAGCTCGTCGACCCAAGTGGAGCCCCCGCGGCTCCGGACGTAGAGGGCGTCATAGAAGCATGGTGCCGCCCCCAACTCACCCCTACAATCGACGACCCTGTCGACACTCTCATCGCCGATGCTCGGGCCCAGCCTAGCCACGATACCATTGACTACGAGGACGTCGAGGGGGCCTGGGGCTAGGCGCCAGGGGTGTAGGCTCTCGAGGAGCCAGGCGCACCTCCTCAATAGTATCCTCAAGGCTCCCTCTCTCCCTAGTACCTCTTTGCAAGCCTCAACGTCGTTACGGCTGGGCGGCCGCAGACCGGGCAGGTGGCCCCCCTCACCCACTCTGGGGGCTGCAGCGGGGACCCCAACACCTTAGCGTCCACGAGGTCCTCCAGCTTCCTGCCGCAGGCTTCCCTACCGCACCACGGGACCTCGACTATACCCCTCTTCTCAGAGAGTATCTTACGCGCCTCCTCTATGCTCTCAGCCCGGTGCACGTAGCTGCGGAACCACTTCCAAGCCCTCTCCCTCATACTCCTGCCTATATCGTCGAGCAGCCTGAGAACCTCCGTGACAACCTCCTCCCTCCTCACGGTCCTCTTCTCGAGGGTATCCCTCCGTGCGACCACAACCGTCGAGTTCTTGGCGTCGCGGGGTCCTATCTCGAGGCGGACTGGCACGCCGCGCAGCTCCCAGTCGTAGAACTTGTAGCCGGGTGTCACGCCCTCACGCCAGTCCACGTGGACCCTCACACCCTTCTCCCGCAGCTCCTCGACGATACCCTCGATGTACTCGCGCACCCTCCTCTCATCCTCCTCGCTCTTAGCCGGTATGGGCACGATGACAACCTGTATCGGGGCCACGACGGGAGGCAGGACTAGGCCCCGGTCGTCGCCATGGATGGCTATGAGCGTCGCTATAACGCGGTCTGAGAGGCCGTAGCTCGTCTGCCATACATAGTCGAGGGTCTCGTCGGGCAATTGTATCTTGACGTCGAAGGCCTTGGAGAAGTTCTGGCCG
The DNA here is from genome assembly GCA_964613695.1 of uncultured Desulfurococcales archaeon. Classification (GTDB taxonomy): domain Archaea; phylum Thermoproteota; class Thermoprotei_A; order Sulfolobales; family Pyrodictiaceae; genus Pyrolobus. The sequence goes on from CAZTIR010000012.1 coordinate 27,459, forward strand.
AGGTTGTGCACAGTGCCTATCTGTAGGGCTCTCCCGTCCGGCATCACCGTGTCGAAGGCTATCGTGTAGACCGCTCCAGCGAACTTGTCCCACTCGGGGCGCCTGGAGACGAGGTAGGGTATGCCGAGAGTGTCGAAGATCCTCTTATAGACCTCTATCGCCTCCCGCACCTGTCTCTCGCTATCCTCGAAGCTCGCGTGGGCCGTGTGAGCCTCCTTGAAGGTCGTCACCTCGCGGAGCCTTATGAGGGGCCTAGTAGCCTTAGTCTCATACCTGAATATCGAGACAATCTGGTAGTACCTCGCGGGGAGCTGCTTATAGCTCTTAATCCAGAAGCCCTCCATGTAGGTTATGGCCGTCTCGCTCGTAGGCCTAAGGGCGAGCTTCACATCGAGCTCCTCGTTGCCACCCCTCGTGACCCAGTAGACCTCGGACTCGAAGCCCTTGATGTGCTCAGACTCTCTCCGCATAAGGTGCTCGGGGATGAGGAGGGGGAAGAGGACCTCCTCGTGGCCCGTCTCGTCGAGGATGCGGCGTATGAGGTCGGTGACAAGCCTCCTTATCTTAAAGCCGTAGGGGAGCCACACACCCATACCCTTGACCGGGTAGTGGCTCCAGTCGTAGACGCCCGCGGCCTCCAGAACCCAGTCGAACCACCGTGGAAACTCCTCGCTCCACCTCCTCCTCTCCGCCAAAAGCAGCCCCGGTACACAAGCACCACTCGAGGATTAAAAGCGAGGGTTTTTAGAACATGGCACAGCCTTATACGCCCTAGAAGGCCTGCTCGCAACGCTCCTCGGCGACGGCGCGCGGGACGAAAGCCCTCTTCACAGCGTCCCTCAGCCGCGAATACCCTATCAACCAGTTTGACGCGCTCCTAGACGATTCGGGGAGAAGCGAGAGTATCGAGCGTAGCACCCAATAGTCTATGACTAGCTCCCCATCGGGGGGCGCGAGATAATGCAACTCGACCCTATGCTCATCGAGCAGCCTCTGGGCCTCCTCGTAGGCTAGCCCCTCTAGCGACGCCACGGCGGCGATATACCCGAGACTACACCTATCCGCCTTTAGAGCAACAAGGAGGATGTTCCTCGAGTGGCGCGACGCTACAACGGGGAGCAGGTAGACGTGCTCCACGCTGGGCGGGGGTAGAGGGTCTGAGGCGTGGTGCAGCAGATAGTCTAGTATGCACGTGACTATGTGAAAGCGGGTTGGGGGTGCTAGCACGCACCTAGCGTAACGCTCCTGGACACTAGGGTCTGTGGTGGTGTGGAACACATCAGTGCGACTAGTATAGACCCATAGCTTGGAGCACGTGGGAGACCCCGTGGCCGACACCGAGAGCCATTAGCGAGGAGGCTTCTAAAGCTGTCCTCTGCTTCAAGGAGCCGGTTGCATGCTCCAATAGCGTCTTGTAAAAAGAGTGGGGCTGTGAGCCGGGAAACACCCTCAACTCTTTAGTGGACGGCGTACATCAGCAGTATCGAGATTAGTAGACCGTAGAGGGCTATTCCCTCGCCGAGCACCAGGACGATGAACATCCTACCGAACATCTCCGGCTTCTCCGTCAGCGCCGCTATCATGGCCGCGCCCGCCTGGCCCACGGCGTAGCCGCCGCCTATACCGGCGAGTCCCGTTGCCAGACCAGCGCCTAGGTACGCTAGCGCCTTCCTCAACGAGGCTTGGTCTGCACCCCCCTGGGCCTGTGCCAGCGCCTTTATACCGGTGGCCGTCAGTACCATCGATACTGCGAGCAACGCGAAGACGCTTAGGGTGAGCACGCGCAGCACTAGCCTCGCCCTCTTAAGGTTTCGCTCATTGCTCATGGCGAATTCTACCCTCCGGCCCACGCGCTCCCCGCGACTTGATAAAAGTGTAACCCGGGCGAGCGCGGGGGTAGTGTAGGCTAGAGCGTATCCCGGGCCCCAAGGAGGCGCTGGGGGACGAGGCTTTGTTAGCGAGGCGTGCAGCCGCGTTGGTACCCGGCAGTGTGGGATGAGGCTCGTAGGCTGCAAGCCCCGAGTCAGTGATACCCTACTCCGCCTGGTTGGCTGCACCCCCGCGGTATGGCTATCAAGGCTTGTTGAGGGAGGCGCCCGCATACTCGTGAAGCTCGAGTATTTCAACCCGACGGGGAGCCATAAGGATAGGATAGCCCTCTATATGCTGAGAGACGCGCTCGAGAGGGGCCTTATCGAGCCTGGCGGCGTCGTGGTTGAGGCGAGCAGTGGTAACACGGGAGTCTCGGTAGCGTGGGCAGCCAGGCTCCTAGGCCTAAAAGCCGTGATAGTGGTGCCACGCTCGACAAGCAGCATCAAGGTTGGATTGCTGCGTGCGCTGGGAGCCGAGGTGAGGATGGTAGACAGGGCTAACATGGACGAGATGGTGGAGGAGGCTATGAGGGTTGCAGAAGAGCTGGGCGGCTACTACCTAGGCCAGTTCAGCAACCCCGCCAATCCACGAGCACACTACGAGACCACGGGCCCCGAGCTCCTCGAGCAAGCGGGCGGCAGGATAGACGCGTTCGTGATGGGCGTTGGGACGGGCGGGACGATAACAGGGGTTGGGCGCTTCCTCCGCGAGAGGCTCGGAGGCAGGGTTAGGATCGTGGCCGTTGTCCCGAGAGGCTCGCCGATAGCGGGTGGGCCCGGCGGCGACAAGGCTGATAGGATAGAGGGCCTCGCGGGCGATTACAAGAAGCCAGCTAACCTAGACCTAGGCCTCGTCGACGAAATAGTAGAGGTTGGTGCGGAGGAGGCTGAGAGGATGGCTCTCAGGCTTGCACGGGAGGAGGGGGTGCTAGCAGGCCCGTCGACCGGCGCAGCCCTCGCGGTGGCGTTGAGGGTGGCGAAGGAACTGGGCGGCGATGCAGTGGTTGCGACGATAGCGGCTGATAGCATACAACGCTATCCCTGGCTACTCGAACGAGTAGAGGAGACAAGCAAACCACGTAACGAAACGTTAAAACAGCCCTAAGTGTAACCAGGTTTTAACGGTGCCGGGGTGCCCGAGCGGCCCAAGGGGGTGGGCTCGAGACCCTTTCCGGCTCTAGGTGGGTGAGAGACCCACTGCCCCGTCAAGGGGCGCGCGGGTTCGAATCCCGCCCCCGGCGCCACTCAATGACCTCCTCCGCTCCTACCGCGTAGCAAGCTACGCCTCCTTCGCTCTCCTCTACCCGCGTAGACTTCGTCAACCGTTCAGCCTAGAGCATTTCCTAGCCTCTCTTGCCGCTCGCGTAAACACACCTAATTAATACTCCGGCTAGTTAAACCATCTGAGTAAACGCCGTTTAAAACATTAATTAGGGAATATGCTACGAAGGTATAGTTAGAGTAGTGCCCCGAGGTGATAAATTATGACCGGTTCTGGCCTAGCACGGTTGCTGCGCGCCATCCTACTAGTGAGACGGTTGTTCGGCCGCAGGAGCGGGAGGATCCCGGCTCGCGAGAAAGACTTCATCAGATACGTTCTCGAGGTCGGCGTGCCGAGTATAGA
>CAZTIR010000013.1:0-30876 GCA_964613695.1 uncultured Desulfurococcales archaeon
ATTTCCCATGGACGAGTAATGAATAGAGTGGACGATCGGCGATGATCCCATCGGCAAGGAGTGGGCGGATAAAGGTTTTTCCATGGGGATCGGCAACTCGGGAAGTGGAAGGAATGGTTTGCTTCAGGGAGGGGAAATCTCTTTCTGTGTTGGAGTTTGTGGGGGTGTGGTTTTTGCGTCTGTGTTTAAAGTGGTGGAGTGTGTTGTGTGGGTTGTGCTAGTCTACTCGTGTGAGTGTCTCTTCTAGCATTTTCACCTGGAGTCTCGTGTAGCGTAGGAGTGCGAGCTTGCACAGGGGGCATAGTGTTACTACAATGTCGGGGTCTCCCATTCTCTCTTCTAGCCTCTTTGCTATCCTCTCCGCCTCTCTTGGTCTTGCAGCGTAGAGGGGGAAGCCGCAGCAGCCCGTCACTATCCTGTAGTTCTCTAGGCCCATTATGGCTGCGAGTCTCTCTAGCCTCTTCCTAGCCTCTATGGGGCCGTGTGCGGCTAGGTAGCCGCAGCCCGGGTAGAGTACTATGCTCGTCTTGGGGTCGAGTGTGTGCTCCACTCTCCTCGCATAGTCTACTATCACGTCGGCGAGGTGCACGACGCGGGGTAGTCGCTTGGGCGGCTCTACGCCCAGTTTCGAGGCTATCTCTGCAACCAGCTCTGGTGTTGCTCTGCGTAGGCCCCTGTGTAGGGTGGAGAGGCAGAGGGAGCAGCTCGTCGCGATAACCTCGGCTCCCTGGCTGGCCGCCAGCACCGCGTTGAGGACCGCGCTTCTCTCGGTGGAGCCCCTCCTCTCCTCGTCGCAGACGCCGCCGGTGCAGCAGACCCAGTCCCTTATCTCGAAGAGCTCTACGCCCAGCGGCTCTAGGAGCCTCTTAACAGAGTCTATGAGGCCTGGCGTGAAGCTCTTGACGGCGCAGCCGGGGTAGTAGCCTATCCTCACCCCTAACCACCCCTCAGCGCCTCGAGCACACTCCTGGACACCCTCTCGGGTTTCCTGGGGAGGCCTGCCTTCCCCGCCAGGGCTAGGGCCTCGCGTAGCGCCCTGAGGACCCCGCCGGTCTCTATCATGACCTTCGCCTCCTCCATCCTGCCGGTCTCCTCCACGCTCTTGAGTATGCTCTCGACGTGCTTTATGTCGCTCTTCCTCCCGACCCTCTTCGCCACGAGAACCCTCCTAGCCTCTGCTACCGCGTCGGGCACGTCTATCGAGTAGGGGCAGTGTATCGTGCAGAGGCCGCAGCGGCCGCACCTCCACAGCCAGTCCTCTGCCTCCACGAGCCTCTCCTCTCTCCTGGCGTCGCGTGGGTCTAGGGCGAAGCGGACTAGCTTCGCTATGGCGGCTGGGCCCGGGTAGTCTAGGCCCGTCTCGAGGAGGGGGCAGACTGTGAAGCATATGCCGCACATTATGCACTTGTCTAGCGACCATAGCCTCTTCTGCAAATCGCGGTTTATCCTGAAGCCCTCCTCGCCGGGCTCGCCGCCCGGCTCTAGCCAGTCTCGTGCCCTCCTGAAAGCCTGATCGATATACCTCCTGTCCACCACCAGGTCGCGGACGACCGGGAAGAAGTCGAGAGGCTCCACTGTAACAACTCCGTTGTTCTCCTCGGCCTCCCTCCAGACTAGCGTCTGGCAGGCTAGGCGCGGGACCCCGTTCACCTTCACCGCGCAGGCCCCGCAGACTCCGAAGCGGCAGCCTGCTTGGAATGCTAGAGTCGGGTCTATCTCCTCGCGTATCCTCTGGAGGACTGTCGCTAGGCTCTGGTAGCGGTCGACCTCCACCCTGTACTCTTGCCACCAGCTCCTCCCGGTGTCTGGGTCGAAGCGTTTGACGCGTATAACCACGGTTCTAGTAGCGGCGCTCAACCGGCTCCCACCTCGTCACCTCAACCCTCCTCCAGTCGACCACGAGGCCCTCGGGGGCGAGTCTAACGAGGCTGTGCTTCAGGTAGTTCTGGTCGTCCCTCTTGGGGTAGTCTAGGCGGTAGTGGGCTCCCCGGGACTCCCTCCTCTCGAGAGCAGCTCTCGCAACCGCAAGCCCCACCGTCACCATGTTGAGCGTCTCGTACGCCAGCGCGAGCTCGTACCAGCCGCGTCCCCTCGTCTCCACGAGGAGCCCATCCTCCACCTCGCGGTGCAGCCTCTCCAGCGCCGCCACGGCCTCCCTGAGCCCCTTCTCCTCGCGGAAGAGGCCAACCCTCTCCCACATCACGTCGCGTAGTCTTCTCCTAGCCTCTCCTACGCTCACCCCGCTCCTCTCCCGGCGGATGAGCCTGTAGAGCCTCTCGACAGGCTTCTCGATAGCCTCTCGCGGGGGCTCCCCGAGCCCCCTGCCGAGAGCATAGGCTGCCGCGGAGACGCCAGCCCTCTTGCCGAAGACGGCCGCCTCTAGGAGGCTATTGGAGCCCAGCCTGTTAGCCCCGTGTACGGATACGCACGCGGCCTCGCCGGCTGCGTAGAGCCCCGCTATATCCGGGTTGCTGCCGTCGACGTCCACGTCTACGCCGCCCATCATGTAGTGGTGGGCTGGCCTAACGGGTATAGGCTCCTTGGCGGGGTCGACCCCAGCGTATCTTATCGCAGCCTCCCTCACGGTTGGGAGCCTCTCGCGTATCCTCTCCTCGCCCAGGTGGCTGATGTCGAGGAGCACGTAGCCGCCCTCGAACCCCCTACCCTCCATTATCTCCGTAGCGATAGCCCTAGCGACGATGTCCCTGGGCGCCCTCTCCATCCACTCGGGGGCGTAGCGCTTCATGAAACGCTCTCCACGGGCGTTGAGGAGTATGCCCCCCTCCCCCCTCGCAGCCTCGGTGATTAGGATGTCCGTGGGGTAGAGGGCGGTTGGGTGGAACTGCACGAACTCCATGTCCTTGAGCGCGGCTCCAGCCCTCAGCGCCATCGCGTAACCGTCGCCGGTGTTCAGGTAGTTGTTGGTCGTGTGCTTGTATATCATACCGGCTCCGCCGGTGGCGAGCACCACGGCCTTCGACCGGATGTAGAGGGGGCGCGCCTCGCGAAGATCCACGGCCACCACGCCGTAGACGCGGTTATCCCAGACCACGAGGTCTAGTGCGAAAACCTCATCCATGTACTCGACGCCGTGCCTCAACGCCTGCTCGTAGACCACGTGCATTATAGCCATCCCTGTCTTGTCCTCGACGAACCTCGTCCTCGGGTAGCGGTGGCCGCCGAAAGGCCTACGAGCAATCCTACCCTCCTCGTCCCTGGTGAAGAGCACGCCCCACCTCTCCAAGAGCATTATAGTCGGGTAGGCTTCGCGCGCGAGTATCTCGGCGGCGGGCTGGTCTACGAGAAAGTCGCCGCCCTTCACGGTGTCGTAGGCGTGCTGCATCCAAGAGTCTCGGGGGTCGCTAGCCCCGGGTATCCAGGCGGCAATACCACCCTCAGCAGCCGCGGTGTGGCTGCGCACCGGGTGGCTCTTCGCTAGCACAAGCACCCTTGCACCCATGCGGGCCGCGTGTATAGCAGCCATGAGCCCCGCGAGGCCGGCGCCCACTATTACTACATCGTAGGGGCCTAGCTTCTCGAGCTCCAAGCCCCCTGCAGCCTAGTCTCCACAACCCAACCCCAGGATATCAAGATGGGCGGGGACTGCACCAGGGTTGATGAGGCGGCGTGTGGAGCCGCGTAACACGGGGGGATGTGGAGTTAGGCCCCCCTATCGTCTAGAGGCCCTCCCCGGGGGCCCGTGAAGAGCCCGAAGTTAGCCGAACCCCTTGCACGGCGCGCTCCACTTCACAAGTAGCCTCTTCATCCTCCTGTAGCCGTAGCCAGCCTCGACCATCGCAACCAGCTCCTCTCTAGCCTCTCGCGGCGCGTAGCTGCCGGCCACCCTCGTGTAACCCAGTCTCGCGCATATCCAGGGGTGTATCCCGGCCGAGGGCCCGAGGAGGATTATCTCGCCCGCCCCGCCGCTCCTGGCAGCCTCGGCTATCGCAGCCGCGGCGCCGGGGTGTGCGAGCACCGAGCCCGAGACTATCACCGCGTCGAAGCCCCCCTCCTCTAGCATAGGCTGCGCGTAGGTGTCTGGGAGGACCCGGATCCTCTCGCCTAAACACCCCCACCTCCTAGCAGCCGGGTTGCGGTCGAAGGCCACGACCTCGACGCCGCTACCCGCCAGCCTCTCCGCTAGAGGCTCTATGAAGCCTATCATGGCTACCCTCCTCGCACCCTCTATGCCCAGCTCCTCGCCGGGCTCCACGCGCCCACCCGAGTCGAGCCACGCGGTCGTAGCGGCTGCGACCATGCCCCAGGCGGCTGCCCTGGTGGAGAGGGTCGCGTCTAGCTTGGAGAGGATGCGCCACGCGTAGGAGAGGCTCTCGCCCACCACCCCCTCCACGGGCCCGGGTTTCTCGTGAGCGTGCGTATAGTAGATGCCTACGTAACCCCCTGCGACCACGACGCCATAGTGTAGGCCGTTGACGACCCTATCCACCCTCACCCCCGCCCACGGCCTTAGAACCGTCTCGAACGCCTCCCTGACTATCCTCGCCTCTACACCCGCCCTCGATGAACGCCCTGACACGGTGCTCTCCGCGGAACCATACAACCCTCTGGGGGAATGGAATCTCTATCCCAGCCTCGTCCAGAGCCTCCTTGATTAACCTCAACACCTCCGCCTTGGCCTGGAACCAGTGGCTCGAGGGCACCCAGAACCTCACGTTCAGTATCACAGCGCTATCCCCGAGATCCTCAACGAATATCATCGGCTCGGGCTCCACGAGGACGAGAGGGTGCTCGTCGAGAACCCTCCTTATGACCTCCACCGCCTTGCCTATGTCGGCGTCGTACGCTATACCCACCTTGTACTCCACCCTCCTCGCCACGTTCCTCGAGAAGTTTCTTATCACGCTCTCGAAGACACGGCTGTTCGGTATCCTCGTGTCTATCCCGTCCCATGTCCTAATCCTCGTCGAGAATATCGTGATGTCCCTCACGGTTCCGGCTGCGACACCCTCTATGTCGACAGGGTCGCCTGGACGGAATGGGCGGTCTATGTAGAGGAAGATGCCGGAGAGGAAGTTGGAGACCACCGTCTGCGACGCGAAGCCCACCGCGACGCCGACGATGCTGCCTGCCACCAGGAGCCCCGTCGCCTCGACGCCGGCAACCGAGAGAGCCGAGAGAGCCGCTATGACGATGATACCATAGTATATGAGCTTCTCTACGATGTTCTCGACGTCGCGTGGTAGCGTGCGGAGTAGACTCCTCTTAGCCAGCTTGCGCACAACCACAGCTATTACGACGCCGACCGCGAAGACTAGAGCAGCGGCGGTATACCTGGCTAGCATCGAGAGTAGTGGTGCGTGTATTATGCTATGCCATAGGGTCTCGTTGATAGGCACCACTAGGCACCCGGCTCTATCACGGCCCAGGCTCTACTCCTAACACGTATTCTTAAGTCGCTCCACTCCATGGACAGGAGTCTCTCCAGCCTCTCCTCGTAGCTCATGGGCTTGCCTCGCGCGGCCAGGTAGAGGCTTGTGAGGGCACGCGTGAACATGGTGACCTTCGAGGGGCGGTAGAGGAAGCGGAGGTACCTCTTCCTACCCTCCACGTACTCCTCGTCGAGGAAGCCCAGCTGCTCTAAAGCCTCTAGTATCGAATCCTTGGCCTCGTCTAGGTCGCCTGGCTCCACGCCCTCCAGTATAACCGCGAAGGTCTTAGTCCATGGTGTGGGGTCGTAGACGACGCCGTAGCCGTAGACTAGGCCCTTCTCGCTCCTAAGCTTCTCGAAGAGTATGCTAGTTGCACCCTCCTCTAGGAGGAAGCGGGCGACGCTAAGCTCCTCATCCTCGTTCATAGCATCGAGGGCTAGGCCTAGGTACGCATGCCTAGCCTCGCCAGAAGACTCTCGTATATCCCTCGGGGCGCCGCGTCCCGGGCTCCTCCTGGTGCACGGCTCCTCCTCTAGGCCCTCCAGGAGCCTCTTCACGGCCTCCACGTGCTCCCTCGTGAAGCTCCCGGATAGTACTGCGATAGTGTTGCGAGCCACGAAGAAGCACTCCTTGAACCATACTATGTCTCGGGGCTCCAGGGGCTCCACGGTCTCGCGGTACCCGTGGATAGGGTCCCCTAGGTCGCTCCTGCCGTACAGCGCGAGGAATACGAGATCGTATATCCTCTCCCTGGGGTTGCTCTCGGAGCGAGCGATCTCCTGGAGCACCACCTTCTTCTCGAGCTCAAACTCCCGGGGGTCTACGCGGCGCCCCATTATCATCCAACGCGTTATGTCCAGAGCCTTCTCGAATCTCTCCCTAAGCACCTCGAAGACCAGCACCGTTAGATCCCGGCTAGTGTACGCGTTCGAGTCTCCGCCTGCCAGCTCAAAACCTCTGTCAATCTCGCGGTATGAGTACCTCTCGTTACTCCTAAAGAGCATGTGCTCCACTAGGTGAGCGAGTCCCCTCTTGTCCGGCGGCTCGGTGGCGGAGCCTACCCTGAAGCCTATAGCGAGGGAGACTGTGGGCTCGTGGGGGACGGGGTCGAGGTAGAGGACGGCACCGTTATCCAACTCCACGCTCTCGAGGGGCAAAAACAGCACACCCTGTAGCGGGTAGCCGCCTCCAGCCTATTCTACGCCTCTCGGATCTCCACCCTCGACGCTAGAGCCTCTACAACCGTGTCCTTGTCGACCTCGTATATCCTAATCCTCTTCGTCCTATCCCTCACCCCGTACACTATCTCCACGCGCGAGGTGGGGACCCGCAAGAGCCTAGCGAGGAACCTTATGAGATCCGCGTTGGCCCTCCCCTGTACCGGCGGCTCGCTAGAATAGTATACTAGCTCGCCGCCCTCCAGGACGAGCTTCGACTCCGGCTGGTCAGGCTTCACGTATACTATGAGGTCTACGTACCCCTCCCCCTCGAAGACGAGCTTCTCTAGAACATCTCTCGCCGGCACGGCTCACCGGCCTAGATGCTTCTACGAGCAGCGTCTGGATAAAGCCTTGGTGCGCCTAGGAGCGAGGCCATCAGCCACCATACTTCTCCACAAGCTCCTCCTCGAGCATCACGTGTTTCAGATCCTCGCCGTTCTTCTCGAGGAACGAGACGAGGCTCTTATCCCTCGTTAACAGTCTCAAGCCCCTACTCCTAGCCGTGGCGTAGAGCAGGAGGTCTATGAGGTCTCGGAACCCCCTCCTACGCAGCTGTAGGGCTAGGAGGTAGCCGCTTGGCGTTGGGTGCGTCACCCTGAAAGACTCTCGTATAGACCTTAACCCGAGCTTAACCCTCCTCGCGTCAACCTCCATCTTCGAGAGCTTGGCTATCATCTCGAGAAGGTTGAAGGGCGTGTAGAAGGCCTCCAAGCGCTTACTACGGTAGAGCTTCTCGAGGACCAGTAGCGCCTCCTCAACCCCCTCGACCCACACGCCTACTATGGGGAGGAGGTAGGTGGTGTCGAGGAGCAGCCTAATCCTCTCCCCCGAGGAGCTCACTCTGCATCTCCTCCGACTCTCTCTCAAAATCCTCGAAGCGTATCCTCGCGAACTTGGGTGCCCTCAGGGCTAGGTGGAAGGGGTCCGGCACGACCTCCACGACTATCCTCCCCTCGTCCTCAACCCTCAACTCTACTATGCTACCCTCGCTCAGGCCCACAGCCTCTGCTATAGCCTTCGGGATGTAGAGCATGTTCTTCCTCCCGACCCGGGTCCTGGCGACCAGGCGCAAGAGAGTCACCCAGGCTTATGATACACGCCCGGGTCTATGATACGGTTTCCCGGATGGGCGTGTAGAGTAGGCCCCGTATAGCCTCGTGCATGGCCACCGCAACGAGGGTTATGAGCAAGAGCGCCACACTGGCCTGCAGCACGCCAGCTGGCGTCATTATGGCTCCGGGCGTGTTTAGCACGAGGTCCAGTACTCTGCCGAGGCTCGGAGTCGAGGGGTCTGTCAAGCCTAGCATTGAGAGGCCCGCCTCGGCGTAGATGCCCGCGGCTGCACCTATACTCGAGTAGGAGGCTAGCATGTCCAGCATGTTCGGCATGATATGCCGGAGTAGTACCCTTGCCCTACCTGCGCCCGACGCTACCGCGGCCTCCACGAACGGCATCCTAGCGATGCTCTTGGCTCTCGCCGCCACGCTCCTAGCAGCCTGTAGCCCCGCCACCAGCCCGACTAGGAGGCCCGCCTGCCAAGGCTCGAGCGTGGCGATCATCGCGAGGAGGGCGAAGAGGGCTATACTGGGCAATCCTAGGGCGACGCCGGATACCATTGTGACTATGCGGTCGGATACTCTCGAGACTCCCGCCGACGCCGCCATGAGTATAACCGCTGCCGTCGAGAGGGCTGCCGCTGCGCCAGCCTCGAGGCTAGCCAATACACCCTTCGAGATCGTGCACAACGCGTCATAGCCCAGCGGGTCTGTCCCGAGAGGGTGTGACAGGCTAGGCGGCTGTAACGGAGCACCCACGCTGCACTCCATGCGCGCTGCTAGCATGGAGTATGCCGCGAGGACTGCGAGGAGTATGAGCGCCTTAGGGGGCCTCAATGCTCCACAGCCTCGGGTCTAGGATGGGTTCGAGAGCCTCACCGAGGGCTATGAGGGTGTACGAGACGCTCCCGAGGAGCGTGAAGAGCGTCGCGGCGAGCACGGGGTCGCCTCGGGACACGGCGGTGTAGAGGAGGTAGCCCGCACCCGGGTACCCTAGTATAGGCTCTATGAAGACGCTGTGCTCGAGCAGGAGGGTGGTGGATGCTAGCAGGTAGGAGGCGAGGGGCGCGAGATAGATGCGCATGAGGGCGAGCCTGGAGCGCAGCCTAGGAGCCCCTATCGCGGCGTAGCGCTGCTCATAGAGCCTAGCCTCGCCCCCCTCAACAACCTCTAGCATCACGTGGGAGAGCCTGGGGGCTACGACGAGGCAGGCTACTAGCGAGTATACTACGAGCTTCTGGGGCTCTAGGCTAGGCAGCGTACTGTAGAACCCCGTGTACCACGCTACGAGGGAGGCGGCGACGGCGTAGATGAAACCCGGTATGAAGGCCGCGGGCCTGAGAATCCTTAACCCGGCTTCACCCGCCGCGAGGTATACTAGAGCGAAGAGGGCTAGGCCTCCCAGAGCCCCGGGGAGGAGAGCCAGGAGGGTGTACGCCAGGCTCTCTGCGGCCAACGGGTAGGCTGGAGCCGCGTAGACCAGGCTATAGCCGGTGTCGAGTCTAAGCACGCCAGCGATGAAAGACGCTAGACCCACGGGTAGGGGCTCGTCAAGCCCATATATCCTCCTCAGCTGCTCGGCGGCCGTTGCTGGTAGAGAGCCGGCGGCCCCGAGGCCCGCCAAGGGGTTGCCGAGAGCCGAGCGCGCCAGGAGATAGGACACGGTGGTCACGATTAGGGTGCCCGCCAACAGCCTGGCGACAGCCTTAGCCGCTATGCGCGCCGCCCGCACGCTCCAATACCCTCCGCGGCGAGTCCAAACCCTCATAGTAGAGCTTGAGGTCTAGCACGGGCGTCCCGTTGAGAGCGTCGAGGCCTACTACCTCGAGGCTACAGTCGTGCACGTTAGCCACATAGACTAGGCTTAACCCGATGGGGCACGGCCTAGCCGGACTCCTGGTGGCAAAGACGCCGAGCAGGGGTAGCCTCTCGTCGCGGTAGGGGTGGACTAGGAGCGGCGCCCTCCTGCCGGATGGCGCCAGGTGGGCATACCAGAGTACCCATAGCAACGCACCCCTCCTGATACCCCGGATACCCTCGCAGTACTCTCTCCTCAGGCGTATGACCGCAGGCTTCCTCATCAACTCCTCGTCTAGCGCGACTACCTCCTCGCGGCCCCTAGCCTCCGCGAGGCTCGCCTCTCCGCGCTCCACGTAGCCTATGGGCTCGCACACTATCCTCAACCCGCGCCACCCCGGGCTATGAGCGCGAGCTTGTTGTAGGGTAGTGGTATGCCCCCGTCGATACCCCCGCTCGTGAAGAACCAGTGCACCCTGACATCCTTCCTAGTCACGACGTAGACGTAGGGGTAGTAGAGGGCTATTCGTGGAAGCTCCTCCGCTATCACCAGCTGCGCCTTCTTAGCGTATCTTATCGCTTCTTCGCGGCTCCTCGCGTAGAGTATATGCTCGACTATCTCCTCGTACGTCTTGTTCCTCCAGGGCGTGCCGAAGGAGGGTGTCGAGAAGTACCAGGAGAAGGCGGTGGGCACGTTGCCCACGGCACCATGGCCGTTAATCTCCATGTCATAGGCGCCCCTCTCGACTACCGAGTCGAGCTGCTTGAAGCTCTTGAAGAGCTTTATTCTCACACAGACCCCGACCCTCCTCAACATGTCTCTCACCACGAGAGCCTCTTGCATAAACCAGGCCGGTGCGACTAGGAGAGGCCTCCAGGGCTTGCCGCCCGGAAGCTCACGGCAGCCATCACCGTTAACGTCGCGCAAGCCGAGCTTATCGAGCAACTCGGCCGCCTTAGCCGGGTTGTACTCGTAGCGGGGTATGTTGGGGTTGTAGAAGCTGCTGTAGGGGGGTATGTAGCCTGGAGAACCTGGCAAAGCCGCGCTAGTATCGCCGAAGACTCTCACTATGAGCTCTGTGAGGTTCAGGCTGTATGCTATCGCACGCCTGAACAAAGTCTCGTTGTAGGGCCACTTGTCGAGGTTGAAGCCTAGGTAGAGAACCAAGTACATGGGGCCGCGTAGGACTCTAACCTCTCCCCCCATGCTCTTCTCCAGCATCCTCACTATCCTGTAGGCTTTACCCATGAAGACGGCCGTGTCGATCCTACCCTCCTTTATAGCCTCGGCCTCAGCCTGGGGGTTTGAGAAGCCCGTGGCAACCACCTTGACGTACTTGTATATCGGCTTGCCGAGCCAATACCTCTCGTTAGCCTCGAAGAGGTAGTAGCGCCCCGGCTTATACTCTAGCAGCCGGTAGGGCCCGCTTCCTATGAAGGCTTTGGGCGAGCGGTAGGAGTATGGGTTGGTGACGTTCCTCCACACGTGCTCGGGTAGTATGAAGAGCGTGGAGGCTATATCCTCGAGGAAGAAGGGGTAGGGCCTCCTCAGCCTAACGACCACGGTATAATTGTCGGGCGCGTAGACGCCAGCGATTATACCGGTTATGTTCCTCCATGTCCACCCGTGCCTAGCCACATACCTGAAAGTGAACACCACGTCGCGAGCCGTTAGCGGAACACCATCCTGCCAGTATACGCCCCTCCTAAGCTTGAAAACCCATGTGGTAGCATTGGGGTGCTGCCAGGAGGCTGCAAGCCACGGTATGATGCCATGAGCATCCTTCCAGACTAGCGTATCGAACACGAAGCTTGTTAGCACGTAGCCGGGGCCGCGCGGGTAGAAGAGGTATGGGCTCGGAGGCCCCCAGTCTCCGAGAGCTATCACCAACATCTCGGCTCTATTCGGGCTCCTCTCCACCGGCTTAGCGGGGCTCATTCGAGTGGTGGTCGCGATGCTGGTCGACTGGGGTGCGCTAACGGTGGTTGCAGTGCTTTGAGCATTGTGGGGGAGGAGAGTATAGACCGCGACAGCAGCGACTATGAGCAGCGCGATAAGCGCGGCTAGGAGATGGCTTGTCTTCAAAACCCTGCCACCGAAGTCTTGCGGCGAAATGGTAAAGGGCTAATCAAGGGGTTCGCCGCGACCAACGTTTATTCACAAACGTGGAGCATCACTGTTCCGAGACTCGGCGGCGTAGAGGGGGAGCTTCACGCCCGTCAACCTCTCGATATGCTCTGGCGTTATCGAGCTCGTCCCGGCCCCCTCCTCGGCGGGCGTCTTGAGCCTAGAGGCTATGAGGTAGAGGCCATGGCGCTCCAGTATCTCGCGTATGACGCCCTTGCCCTCTAGGAGCCAGCCGCGTATACACTCCACGGGGGCCTCTAGCACAGCCTCCAGCACCTCGTCGTTGAGGAGGGGTGCTTCCACACGAACGCCTATGCAGTCGCCCAGCTCGAGCGCAGGATACCTACCACGGGCACCAAGCCGGAGTATTGCCTCTACAAGCTCACGGGAGTCGAGGACGCGGAGGAAGGTGTAGCCTGCGAACAGCTCGTCGCCGCCGTCACCCGTGTAGATGCACTTGCAGTTATTCTCGGCGCTCCACTCGAGAGCCGCTAGGAAGACGACATCATTCCTAGCCTCTATGACCTCCCTCCTACCCGTGCAGCCGAGCACCAGGCCGAGGCGAGAGGAGATGTACCCATCGTCGACGAGTAGGAGGTGGTGCTCGAAGCCCAAAACCCTTGCAGCGTATAGGGCGTAGGCGAGGTCCCTGGGAAGACCCCCAGCGTAGTATACCGTCACAGCCCTCAGCCTCAAACCCGCTAGCCTAGCAGCTAGGCCCACGAGGGTGGTGTCGAGGCCCCCGCTCAACGCTATACAATCACAACCCGTGCCGCGCGCATACCTCACGAGAGCATCTAGAATGAGGTCTGCAACGGCGCTACACTCGAGGAAGACACGCCACCCTGCGCGAGAGACCCCGAGAGCCACGGGTAATAGAGTATCAGGGTGGAGGGAAGCCGGGTAAGAAAAGCGTTAGGCTAGGAGGATTGACGACCATTCTATCTTCTCGAGGTCGCTTAGAGCCTCGGGGACGCTGTTAACGATTATCTTTGCGACTAGGGCTAGGTTGATATCTACTACTCCGACCCGCTCTATCTCACTCCGCCCGATAAGCTAGAGATGGTGAGCTCCACGATGCATAGCAACTGGAGCGAGGAATGTGGTACAGGTTATAGCGTCTAACTCTGCGCTCGCAGCCGGAGTAGCCCTCATAGCGTACATTGTTGCAGACCAGGTTGTGTCGAGGAGGAGGGGTTGAGGAGCAGCAACCTCATCTCTCAAGGCTTATAACCAGTCTCCTCTTAGACGCGCTTTCTGCGGGGGTTTGAAGATGAGCCTTGCGCGCATAGTCTTTATGCAGAAGAAGCTCCGTGAGAGGTTCGGCGTTGAGGGTTACGTTGCCGGCCTCTATCTCGAAGCCGGTTATAATGTTAACGTTGGCTTTGAGACGGGGGAGGGTAGGGTCTCGGTGAGGGCCGTTAAGGGTGGCGAGGTTCTCGCGATAGACGTTCTTGGCGAGAAGCGCGTCTATGGCCCGGATGTCGTGGAGGCTATCGCGAGGAAGGCTAAGAGTATCGGGGCTAAGCCTGTGCTAGTCCTCTATGGCTCTGGGCCGAGTCTCTCCAAGGAGGCTTTGGAGAAGGCTAGGGAGCTTGGGGTTAGGGTTAGGAGGGTTAGGCCCCCGAGGGGTGTTAGGCCCTAGCAGTAGCCGTACTCCTCGCAACAAATCCTCTTCATCTTGAGCGCGTCCTGGTCTAGTATCGGGCTCTCGGATATGATGACCGCCCTTATCCCCGTTTGCTTGTAGGCCTCGCATACTATCCTAAACTCGGGGCCGTACTGCGTCTCGTCTAGAGTGTGGTGTTCCCGCTCCCCGCCTTCACCATACTCTATGCGGGAGAAGTGGGTGTGGAGCGGGTTAACCGCACGGCTTCCAAGCTCCTTCTCTATCTTCTCTATCACCTGGATGACATGATCAACGCTTGTTATGAACTGGCCCTTATACCTCGCGTGCAGGTGCGCCCAGTCGACCGCGGGCCTGCAGCGGGGCACCTCCCTGCAAATCGCTATAACCTCATCAACGTCGCCCACCTGTGTCCTCTTCCCCGTGGTCTCCGGGGCTATCTCGGGCGTCTTGATGCCGAGTTGCTCCGCCTCCTCGACCACGCTCCTCACAGCCTCTATGGTCCTCTTCAGTGCGTGCTCTTTGCTAGGGTTGCCCTTGTAGTAGCCGGGGTGGAAGACGACCGCGTACGCCCCCATCCACTCCGCTGCTCTAAGAGCGTCGAGGAGCCTCTTCTTGCTCTTCTCCACCGTCTCCTTCTCGGGGGAGGCGAAGTTGATGAAGTAGGGGGCGTGCATCGAGAGCTTGACATTATACTGCATTGCGGCCTGCCGTATCGCTATCGCCTTCTTCTCGCTGACCCGGACCCCACGCACCGCCTCGTACTCGAGCGCGTCCAGGCCCTCCTTCGCGACGTACTCTATAGCCTTCACGTAGTCGCCGCTCTTGAGGCCGACTGGTTTCCCGGCTGGACCGAATCTAATCCTCTCGGGCATGCGAGTGGAACCCGATACACCGTATCCAGTGCCCACACCCACTTAACCCTCGGGGCGCGTCGCTACCCCCTCAACCCTCGCGAGGATGCGTTCAAACTCGTCTAGGAGGTAGTACGCCTCTACACCCGCATGCCTAGCGCTAGAGACTTGCCTCCTGTCGCTGGAGACTAGTATCGAGCCGGTCACCCTAGCGGCTGCTATGAAGAACGCGTCTGCAGCCCTACACCCGGTGCTCAACGCAACCCTCCGGGCCTCCTCGTGGAGCACGCTATAGTCGAGGAGGTTGACGAAACCCGCTATCCTAGAGACGTGCTCCTCCACCACACTCGCGGGCTTATAGCGAGCCAGCACCCCCGAGAGCTCGACCACGAGGAGGAGCGGCGCCACTATGGGCACGTTGCGAGAGGATAGCGTGTCGAAGAGCTTTAGGCTGAGCTCGTGCCTCTCCCGCCTAAAGGGTATGATAGCATCCACGAACACGGACGTGTCTACGACTATCACCTTCTAGCCCCCAAGAGCGTCTCGAGCGGGTCCTCGCCAACACCCTCGTACTCGCGCGAGAGCCTCCTAAGCGTCTCGGATAAGCCTCTCGAGCCTCGAACCACGAGTATCTTCACCCTCTCGCCCTCCCGGAGCCCCAGCCTGCCCAACGGCTTCAACACGCCCTTCTCGTAGACAGCCTCGACCAGGATACTTGTCAAGGCTCCGTAACCCCGTCTATCATAGTGCCGCGCCACTCTTATAAGACGATACTATTTTTATCGCGCTTCTCTAGCAGCTTACCCGCGTTTACGCAGTAGAGCATAGTACATCCCGCCCGTCTCGTGGACGTGGGGCCATGATCGCCTAGTGCCGGGTAGTAGGGGTGACTCGAGATAGGGCTCATCGAGAGGCTCTAGCTCCGCGTCCCCATGCTCCTCTAGGAAGCTCTTTACGAGCACCTCGTTCTCCTCCGGCAGGAGGCTGCACGTCGTGTAGAGGAGGCGGCCGCCCGGCTTCAAAACCCTCCACGCCGCTTCGAGTAGGCGTCTCTGCAGCTTCGTCAGCCTCTCGAGGCTCTCGGGCTCCTGCCAGCGCGCGTCAGGGCTCTTGTCGAGGACGCCGGTCGAGGTGCACGGGGGGTCTAGGAGTATGGCGTCGAAGACTGGCCGCGTGGGTGGGAGAGACGCGTCAGCGACCACGACGTCGCCGGCGCGGGCTGCGAGACGGTTGAGCCTCTCTAGCATCGAGCGTGCTCGAGACCGGCTAACCTCCACCGATACTATCGTGGCTCCATGGCTAATCTCGTGTAGGAGGCTCGTCTTCCCGCCTGGAGCCGCGCAAGCATCCAACACCTTCTCGCCGCTACGGGGGGCTAGCAGGTAGGCTGCAACCGCGGCAGACTCGTCTTGCGCCACGAGCCTACCCTCGTCTAGTAGAGCCGCAACCCTCCCCGGCAGCGAGCCCCTCCAGGCAACCATGAACCTCACTATCCTACTAGGCCTCGCCCTCCCGCGCGAAAGTCTAAGAAGCCAATCCACCAGCCTCTCGGGGTGCGACTCCCTCAACCTGTTAACCCGGAGCCAGTGGACCACGCGGCCGCGCAGCATGTACTCGAGCAGCTTCTCCGCGGTCTCGCGCCCCCACCAGTAGGAGAGCCTCTCGTAAATCCACCTCGAGACCCTCCACCTGGCCTCGACGGGGTCTATAACGTCGGCTCCTGCTTCGCGAAGAGGCCTAGTGTCTATTCCGCGGTTGCGCGCCATAGCCTCGAGTATACTCCTCAGCTCCTCCCTCGCCTCACCCCTCATCCTATCGTCGAGGAGGGCGACGTAGACGAGGAGGCGGAGGAGGCTACGGTTGCGAGGATCGCTACACTCGCGGGGCCATAGTTTACCACACACCCTGTCCACCAGGCCGAGGCTACGAGCAACACCCGTGACGACGCCGGTCACGAAACGGTCGACAGGAGTGCCCGCATATCCCCTCCTACGGAGGACTAGCCTAGCGGCCCACGCGGCCGGCTTAACCCTCTCCATCATGTCGAGAGCCTCGAGTATGAGGGCGGCCGTCCTCCTCCAGGAGGCGCGGGCTCCGAGTCGGGCGAAGCCACATCACCCCATAATCGCGGTCGGCAAGGGGTTCTCTCTTCACAGCCCATTATAGCGAGACGCTCTAGGAGCCTCTTTTAAACGCCTAGGGGAAGGCCTCGAAGGCGAGTATAGCGCGGAGCACGTCACGGATGCTGATGACGCCCAGGGGCTTACCCTGCTCGTCGACCACGGGGATGTGGCGTAGCCAGTGCTCAACCATCTTCGAGGCTATCTTGGACACGGGCTCCTCCGGCGCTGCTGTGAGAGGCTTCTTGCTCATATGCTTCGAGACCGGCTCCTCGAGGCTACCACCCTCAGCCACCAGGCGGGCCAGATCCCTCTCGGTGAAGATGCCTACCAGCCTCCCCTCATCGTCCACCACGAGCACGCTCCCCACGTTGTGCTCTACCATGCGCTTTACAACCTCTCTCACGGGCTCATCAGGCTTGGCCGTGACGAGGGAGGTCTTCATAACCTCCTTTGCTTTGAGCTCCAGGGCGCCCCACCACCCTGCAATAACACTACCGTTATGCTGGATAATGTAGTTCCCGCGAGGGTGGCGTGCATAGAAAACCGGATAAGCTTGGTTGCGTGCATACGCTCGAAAAACCGTGGTGGTGTCCACGCCGCGTGTCAGGGGGAGGGATGCCGCGGCATACCTACTATCTAGGCTGGGCTGCGTCCATCCCTTCACACTGAGCCGCGCGCTGCTGCTAGCTGAGCTTAGATGGTTCGAGGCGAGGGGCGAGAGGCTCACAGACCTACGCTACGTAGCCGCACCCGGCACCTTCTACATAGAGGGCTTCAAGGAGATTATCGAGGGCGATGAGTGCTTCTCTAAGCGCGAGGGCGACCCCTCGAAGGGGGTCGAGGGCTGCATCGAGTATAGGTGCGAGCCTCCGAGACTAGACGAGGAGGTTGCGAGACTACTGGATGAGGTCGCGGAAGCCGCAAAGAAGATGGATAGGATGAGGCTCCACAACCTAGTGCTCTCACACCCCCTCTACGACAGGATAGTCGAGAAGGGGTGACGATGCTTGAGGATGATCGCGGTTAGCGGGGGTAAGGGGGGCACGGGCAAGAGCTTCGTAGCCACGAACCTCGCCGTGCTCCTATCGGAGCACCTGGACCTCGTGCTAGCGGATCTTGACGTGGAGGCGCCGAATGATCACATACTACTGGGCGTGGAGAGGCTGGAGAACGAGGAGCCCATAGCAATCTACTTCCCCATAATAGACTACAAGAGGTGTACCGCTTGCGGCGCGTGCGCGAAGGTGTGCGACACCGGCGCCATAGTGATGGCGCCTGGGCGCCCACCCTTCATAATGCCGAGGCTCTGCAGCGGCTGCAAAGCATGCCTAATGGTCTGCCCCTACGACGCTATAAGCCCGGAGGGTAGGAGGGTACTAGGCTACACCTACAAGACGATAGTCTCGAAGTGGGGGCGGCCCTTCACCCTACTAACCGGGGTTATAAGGGAGGGTGAGGAGCACACGCCACCGGCCATAACGATAGCGAAGAAGAGGGCTATAGCGGAGGCCCGCGGCCGCGACCTCCTCATAGTGGATACGGGGGCTGGGACCGGTAACGGTATCAGCATAGCGCTTCAGGGCGCTAGGCTCCTCATAGCAGTGACCGAACCCACCCCCATGGGCCTCCACGACCTCCGGGCAATACTCGAGATCGCGCAGGGGATGGGTATCAGAGTGTGGCTCGTGATAAACAGGCATGGTATCGGCCCGGAGGATGAGCATCTAAAACTCGCGAGGGAGTATGGTGTGGAGCAGATCTTCCGCATACCCTTCGACACCGCCGCCGCCAGGGCATATGCGAGGGGAGCCCCCGTGGTGCGCTATGACCCGAAGTCGCCAGCCTCGCGCGCCCTGCACGAGCTCGCAGAGGAGCTGCTCCCAGCCCTAAAGAGCCTCTAGGGGGTGTAGAGCCGTGACCCTCGTTAAGGGTCTTGTGGAGCTCGTGGTTGCGAGCGGTAAGGGTGGCGTGGGTAAATCGACGCTAACCGCTAGCCTCGCGGTTCTCCTGGCTCGTAGGGGGGTTAGGATGAGCGTTGTCGACGCTGACGCCGAGGCCCCCAACCTCTACATACTCTTGGGTGTCGGTGACGACGAGTGGAGTAGTGTGGAGGTTTACAGGGAGGGTAGGGTGGCCTACATACGAGACGATATCTGCACACGTTGCGGGGTTTGCGCCGACGTCTGCCCCTATGGGGCTGTGGAGAGGCTCGAGGATGGGAGGTATTACATCAACCCGTGGATATGCGAGGGCTGCATAACGTGTAGCGCGGCGTGCCCCGACAAGGCGATACGCTACAGGTTTAACGTCGAGGCTGGCGTCATCAAGGTCGCGGCGAAGACTAGGTACGGGTTCCCCTTCGTCATGGGCGAGATTAGGCCGGGTAGGCCTAACAGCGGGAAGCTTGTAACAGAGTTGAAGAACAGGGGTAAGGCTCTGCTCGGCGGCGAGGGGCTGCTGCTTGTCGACGCGGCGGCTGGGATAGGGTGTCAGGTTATCTCGAGCCTAACGGGCGCCCAGCTCGCGATACTCGTGGCCGAGCCCACTCCAGCAAGCCTGAGCGACCTTAAGAGGGTTCATAAGCTTGCAAAGCACTTTGGGATAGCCTCTATGCTCGTCATAAACAAGTACGACCTAAACCCCGACTACGTTAGCGTCATCGAGGAGTACGCGCGCAGCGAGAATATGCCGGTGCTCGGCAGGATACCATACGACGAGACCGTCGCCAAGGCCGCGGCGGCTGGGAGACCACTAGTCGAGTACGACCCCGACTCGCCAGCAGCAAAGGCCATCGCGATGATAGAGGAGAAGCTCGCTACAGAAGTACTGCCGAACTGGCGCGAATGGTGGTCGAGGTATAGGCCGTCGAAACCCGAGCCATACGTGCCCGTGATAATAGGACCTGGCGGGAGGACGGGAGCATCAGGCCTACCGCGCCTCGCGTGAAGAGACTGTCTGATTTTCCCGACGTGGCCCCGCCTCCCCTAGGGCTTGTCAAGGGGTTGCAGAGCACCTCTCTTGTAGCGCTCGAAGCTCTTGGGTCCAACAACGTGTATCTCGAGGGGGTGTGAGGGCGGTAGCCCCAGCCTCTCCCACACGAGGCTTATGACCTCCGCTGCCTCGCGGGGAGAGGGCTCCCGGGGCAAGACTATGACGACGTCGAGGTCGCTCGCCGCTATCCACTCTCCTCTCGCGACGCTACCAGTCACGTAGACCCGGGCCTCCGGGTAGACCCTCCTGACTATCCTTGCGAGCTCCTCGACTACCCTCCTCCAGTCCTCCAGAATCCTCCTCCTCTCCAGCATCGCCTCCGCGAGTACCTCGTAGTAGTTCCTCGACAAGCTCCACAACCCTCTCAACGGTACCCAGTATATCCTCGGCATCCTCCCGGGTATACGTGCGGAGCGCGTAGCGAGAAGCTATGTACACGTCCTCGAGCTCGGATAGCCGCGGCCTCTCCGAGCGCATGAACACGGTTATCCTCCTCTCCGCCTCCCCGCCCAACCCTCTACCAAGCAGTGCGAGCAGCTGGCGAACGCTATGGGTGCGGGGGTAGTCGCCGAGAACCCGTAGGAGCTGTGCTTTGAGGTATAGCTGGAGCCCCTGCTCCGCCAGGAAGACTGCAAGGTCGTAGCGTTGCTTTGCTAGAGCGTCTCTAGCCTCCTCGAGGAACATGCGACTCCTCCTCAAAAGCAGCTCGTACTCCTCTAGGCGCGTCAACTAAAACCGCACCGTTTGCGAACAGCGTCTCGAAGCTAGTTTAAAGCAGGGTTTTGTGCTCACGCACGTTAACCCTATCTCTCGCTAGCCCCGCAGGAGGGCGTGTGGTGGCCCGGTCTTGGCGCGTAGGGTTAGGATAGCCTTCCCGACCGTCAAGGGCGGCCTTGACGATATGCTAGCCGACCGGTTTGGTAGGGCACCCTCCTTTACCATCGTCGAGGTGGATGTTGACACCGGCGAGGTTACCGGGGTGAAGGTTGTACAGAACCCGGGCGCCATGGGTGGCGGCGGCGCTGGACCTAGAGCAGCACAGCTGATAGCCTCTGAGGGCGCACAGGTATACGCTGGGCCTAGTCCGGGTCCCAACGCCTACGCGGCCCTCCAAGCGCTAGGCATCAAGATATACACGATAACAGGCGTGACTGTGAGAGAGGCTCTCGAGAAGGTCCTCGAGGAGATTAGGAGGGGTGGCTTGTAGGCTCGGATACTCTACCCCTCTTCATCGGCGAAGCGCCTCGAGCCGCCTGAGCTCCTCACGGCCCGAGTTCTGCTAAAACGATTGGAGGGTTTTTACAGCGGCTACATCCTCGGGGTTACGACTACGTCGCCTATCCTAACCCAGGGTGCCTTTAGGCCGGGTAGCCTCTCCTGCCACGAGCCTATCATCTCGATGCTCTTGGCCAACTGCTCGTAGATGTTACCCGCTATCATCACGCCCTGCACTAGCCTATACTCGCCCTTCCTCACTATCCACGCTGGGGACGCCACGACGGAATACTCGCCGGTCACAGTGTTGCTAGAGTGGGCCCCCTGCACACCAGTCACTAGAAGCACCTCGCCCTCGAGCAGCTCGTCTATACCAGCGTCGCCGGGCTCTATGACAACGTTCGTCGCCCCGATGCGGGGTGTACTCATGTAGCTCCTCCTCGCGTTCCCTGTGCTCTCCGTGTTCATCCTCGAGGCCCAGTAGCTATTGTAGAGCGGCGTCTTGAACACGCCCTTCTCCACCACCACGGTCCTCTGCTGGGCTACACCCTCGCCATCGAACCTCCAGGTCTCGAAACCCTGCCTCATGAGGCCATCGTCTATGATTGTTAGCCTCTCGTCCATCACCTGCTCCCCAATCCTCCCCGCGTAGGGGCTCGCGCCCCTCGCTACAGCCTCCCCGGTGATAGCCTGGAGGAGCGTGTACTCGAGCAGCTCTCCGAGGGCCTTCGGGTGGAAGACTACGCTCATCCGCCTTGGTTCGGTGAGCTTCTCGGTTGCGAGGCTCCTCGTGGCCTCCTCGACGGCCCTACGCGCTAGCATACGAGCTGACGGTACCGAGACCCTCCCGTAGTCAACCTCGTAGACCACGGGCGTGACAACGTTATCCTTTACGACGTTCAAGCCTATCCACATGAGCACGATGGTTCCGATATCATAGACTAGGGTGGCGCTCGTAGAGGCTAGAGCCTTCTCGACCACAACGCTCCTCACCAAGGCCCTCTCGACGTTAACACCCTCCACGGAGAGAGCCTCATCCAGCATCGCCTTAAGCTCGGATACCACCCTCGAGACCCTCATGCCCGCTATGCTAGAGTCGTAGGTCCCCTCCGGCCTCGGGTAGTAGTCGCTGGGCTCGGGGAACCCGCTCCAGTACGGGTCCTCGGGGGCGGCTCTTGCAGCCGCAACAGCCCTCCTAGCAGCCTCCCTTATCTCGTTGAGCTCGAGGCTGGCTGCGAAGCTAAAACCAACCTTCTTGCCCACAACAGCCCTTACGCCGACACCAGCCTCGCTAATACCCCTAACGCCAGCAACCCTGTTGTTCATAGCCGTGGCCTCGGAGCCCCTCACAACCTCCACGTAAGCCTCCGCCTCTGTGGCGCCAGCCTCCATGGCCGCCCTAACCGCTAGTATCGCAGCCTCCTCGGGCTTCACCCTCGCAGCCACAACCGGCCACCACTTGCAGCGTCTTGCACGGCTGGTAGAGAAGGGTTACACCGCTTCAAGAGCATACCTCGAGAGCCAGACCGTGAGGAGAGCGAACCCGAGCGAGGCTAGCGAAACCCCCACCATGTTGACTGGGAGGATGACTACGCCAGTGGCAGCGTCTATGGCTAGGGGCGTCACCGCCTGTAGATAGGGTAGGACTAGCACCGCTATGGTGACCGGTAGTAGGAATGCCCGAGCCTCGCTATAGACTAGGAGAGCCGAGGCCAGGCTGGAAGCAGAAGCCGTGTACACGCTCATAGAGGCTGTCAACAACAACATGCTAGGGTAGAGGAGGCTGGCATCCTGCGAGAAGAAGGCATAGAGGAGCGAATACGCGAGGCTAGTAGCCAGGAGCAGCGCGAAACTATAGACGAGCTTCGCCACGTAAACCTCCTCGGGGTTGACGGGGCTCACTCGTAGAGCATCTAGAGTACCCCTCTCAGCCTCGCGTATGAAACTAGACAAGGCCGTATAGACGGCTAGAAACAGCATGACGAGCAGGAGGGAGGCTACACTAGCCCTCGGCGACGCGTGGCCCCTCACAGCATACGACGCCATCACCGCGGATGCAGCGACAAAGATGAGCATCGAGGCCGCCTCGCTCAACCTCCTCGCGTCTAGCAGAAAGTCCTTCCAGACGAGAGCCGCTATCCTTGAGAGCGTCAATCCCTAAACCCAGCCTCAACGAGCCTACCCTCGGTTAAACGCAAAACCCTGAACCCCGACAGGAGCCCAACGACACCAGCAGAGGGCGATGTTGCTACGATACTCACACCCTCCTCCCTAAGCCTAGCCAGCAGCCCAGCCAAGCTCCTCTGAGCATCGTCATCGAGGCCCGTGAAAGGCTCGTCTATGAGGAGGAGGCGGGGCCTATGCATGAGAGCACGAGCTATATCAGCTCGTCTCCTCCAACCGAAGCTCAACTCCCCAACCCTACGGTCAAGGTACCTGACAAGCCCCAGCTCGACAACCACCTCGTCATCCTCGGGGCGGTAGTTCTGAAGCCCGTAGAGCTTCGCATAGTACTCCAGGTTCTCTCGGACCGTGAGCTCCGGGTAGAGCAGGTTGTGGTGAGGCACAAGGCCCATCCTCTCACGAACCCTTCTAGAGTGGGGGGCCTCGTCGAAAACCCTCACAGACCCCCTGCTAGGCTTCACAAGACCCGCCGTTATGCGCAAGAGTGTAGTCTTCCCGGAGCCGTTGGCGCCTAGTATAAGCACACCCTCACCCCTATCAACGGTGAGATTCACGCCGCGTAGCACCCACTTGCCGCCAAGCCTCTTCCACACGTTTTCGAGGCTAACCACAAACCCTGGCACGGGGACACCCTCCTTAGAGACTGGTACTAGTTGCGGCAAAAGAGTGAGAGGGGTTGAGAGAGGCTACTGTGCAACCGCCGTTCCCTGACTATACGCCTCGTGGCAGCCCTTCAGTATCTTGGTGACTACCAGCACATGGCCTTCTATCTCGTGGCCGTCGGGAGTCACTATCACCGCTGTTAGGTTCGGGTCGTAGTAGCCCTCGACAACAACATTCTCCTCCATCACCGCGTGCATGCCATACCTCGCCGTGAAGGTCTTGGCGCTGTAGAGCGCCACCACCACGTTACCCTTACAATCCGGGTCTCCTATCACGAAGAGCGCGTAGGAATCGTCGTTATCGAGGCTGCCGAAGCTACCCCTAACCCTCTTGACGACAGCATACGTGGGCGAGTAGGAGACCCCCGTTGACTTGAAGACAGCGTTTCCAATGTGCACTACCACACCCTGCGTGCCTATAGGCACAATCTTGCCGCCCACGATGACCTTCTCGCGGGTATGCAGGTTTGACAGCGAGCATACGCTACGATACCCCGAGGATGTTACAGCCGCTAACCCCACCCCAAGCATCACGGCGAACAGCGCCACAGCAGCTACTATGGCGCGTAGCTTCACACTCTTAGAGCCGCTCATTTCAACACCGTTATCAATAATCGATAAGCTGGTTTTATTACATTTCCTCCGAAGACTCCCTAGCGTGTCTCGCTGCAAGCCTAACCGCTATCTCGAAACCAGCGTAGAAGGAGACTCCGGTCAGTATCAGGCTAACTGCAACGCTCCAATGATCCACTATCACTATCCTGTGGTGGTTTAGCAGCGCATCCAACTCTATCACGTGGAGTACAATGGTTGGTCTCGTTATATTCTCGCCCACTACCCTAGCCACAGGAGGGCTTATCGGCGATCTCACTGGGGTAGCGAATACGATAGTCTCGAGCCTCCCGTTGTCAAGACGAAGTAGTTTAAGACTATGTATCAACCCCTGCGAGTCTACGCTCGCATCCACAACCTTAGCCAGCCTCCCGCTAAGCCATGGAGCTGCTACGTATACCCCAAGGGCTATGTAGACTAGCAGCGCTGCTAGCAGCGCATAGCGGACTATTCTAAGCTCTCTCACATTAACCAGTTTTGAAGACGCGAGCGCGCCTAGGAGAAGCCCGCCTACCGTGACGATCAACACCTTAGGCACAAATAGTGAGAGAACTGCGGGATGGCGTAAGAACTGTCTCGCTGCCTCGAAGGAGGGGTGGAGACTAACCTTAGCTACCACCGGCGCCGCGAAGACAACGGGTACCATCGCGTATGCCGCTATAGCATAGATGTTGGATACCATCCTGGCGCGCTCCGGGTCCGATATGCTGGCGCGTATGACGAAATAGACGAGGTATGCTAGGAAGAGGAGGAGTACAGACGTCTCTCGCGGATCCCAGTTCCACGCCGCACCCCACGACTCGCTGGCCCACGCGCTACCCGTGACGAGCGTTGCGAAAGCGAATATGAGGCCTATTGCCGCGAACCCTTGCACAACGCGGTCTAGGCTCTCCTTGCCCTTGACCACGTAGCCTATCGCGGCTATGAAGGCTATAGTGAACATTAGTAGGCTCGCCCAGGCTAGGGGTATATGCAGGTATATGTTCCTATAGGCTGTCGGAGAGCCCATGGGGACTGTGGCGGGGAAAGGTGCACGGAGGGCGGAGTAGGCGCTCAGCACCACATCCATCGCTACAAGCGCCACGAGTATATACGCGAGGAGCCTTGGATTCAAAACACTCTTCCCGCGTGCATCCTCAACACCGGATACTAACATAGTTTAACCCTGAGCAACAGCAACTCGGGCCTCCTCAAGCAACCATGTACAATCCTCGCAGAGCTCGCGCAGCAGCGACTCTATGTCGTCTGCGCTGCTCTCCTCTATGCGCCTCAAAACCTCTTCTAGAACCTCCTCGGGCTGTGGCGCATCGGGCTTATACTCTAGGGTGTTGGGGTCGAGGCCATAGCCTCTAGCAGCGGCCCCAGAGGCCCTCGAGCCCCTGGCGCGGATGACAGCCAGCTGCCTTAGAGTCGGCCTCGAGAAGCCTAGCACGTCTGCACCGTGTATGAAGAATGCGAGCTCGCGAGCAGGCCTAGGGACTCCACCACCCCGGTACACGTTCACGAGGTACACGGGCCCCTTGTGCTCCCGTATCACGCTCAACGCTTCTCCGAGAGTGCTCCAAGCTCTCCTACCAGCATCAACCACGAGAAACTCGCAACTGTCGGCAAACTCGCGTAGCACTGGCTCATCGTAGAGGGGTGCCGAGCAACCCACACCACCACCTGCCTCGTACCCCTCGTTTAGAGCCTCATAGACCTCCTCCAGCTTCTCGCGAAGCCCCACGGCGACAGGGGGCAGGCAGTAGACTCCAGGCGGGCACTCCTCTGCCACGCTCCTAGCGAGCTCCCGCAGCGCGGAGAAGCCTACGAGGGGCTTAGAGCGGTAGACGCTGAAATCGATCACAGTCTCGAGAACCGCTATACCAACCCCCAGCCTCCTAACCCTCCTCGACCACCTCTCGGCCAGATCCTCTCCGGCTGCGAGTGTTACACGATCGCCGGGTATCACGTGGCGCCCGCGCCTCTCACGCGAGACGATAGCGGGTGTGGCATACTCGCCTCCACCTAGTTTAAGGAGGAGTGTCTTCACGGGCTTCTCGCGTAGAACCTCGTATTGTATCCTCAAAACCCGTCCCAGTGGATTGAGGTTAGAGAGTAGTACCTCGTTACGCTTAGGCTCTTGGAATGTTTTTAGAGGGCGCGGCCGCCCACGGCGAGCCTCTTGACCCTCACGTGGGGGCCGCCGTCGCTAACGTAGACTAGTTGCATCTTACCACACATCCCGTAGTGCACCTCGAAGTCCTTGGCAACCGCGTCTATGTTGAGGAGCGTCTCTATAGTGTTCCCTGTTATACTCAGGTTGCGGACGGGCTCACCCACCTCACCCTTCACTATCTCGTAGGCCTCCTGTATACCCACCTGGAAGTTGCCATCCAGGTTAGCCTGGCCGCCCGCGTGGGCCACGAGGTAGTACCCGTAGTCTATGCCCTCGAACAGCTCCTCGACCCTATGCTCGCCGGGCAGCATCACAGTATTCCTCATGCGTATGAGCGGTGGCACTCGGAAGCTCTCGGCTCTCGCGTTGCCCGTTGGATCCTCGTCGAGCTTGGCGGCGTACAGCCTATCGACCATGAACTCTTTCAACACGCCCTTCTCCACGAGCACCGCTCTCCTGGTGAAAGACCCCTCATCGTCAACACGGAAGGTGCCGAATCCGTCGTCGATGCCCGGGTCATCCACTATGGTGACGAGGGGCGAGGCTACCCTCTGGCCGACCTTATCCCTCACAATGCTACCCGAGAGCGCTAGATCCGCCTCGGTTAGGTGGCCGAAAGCCTCGTGGACGAAGACGCCTATCACGTTGGGAGCCATTACAACCGGGAAGTTACCGGCCCTCGGCGTCTTGCCCCGGAGCTGGTTCCGGAGCCTCCTCTCCAGAGTAGATGTGATGGTCTCTACACTCGCCTTCTCCCAGATGACGTAGCCCTTGATTGTCCCCGTCGAGTAGTAGGCTTCGGCGGCGAGATCACCCTCCCTAGCCACCGCGGACGCGGCGAGGTAGGCTAGCCCCCTCTCCTCGGAGAGCCTCCTACCCTCGCTGCTAGAGTAGTAGGCTAGCCTCACCTCCTCATGGTAGCGTATGGTCCTCGCCTTCACGGGGAGCCTGAGAGAGGCTATCGACTTGTCAAGCGAGAGAAGGTCGGAGACCTTGACGTCAACCCCCACGTCGCGGAGGTCGCGCTTCGGGCTCCAGGCGTAACTCGCCTCCACTGGGTCTAGGGTGAGCGGGTCCCAGAGGCCCCCAGCCTCCCTAGAGGCCCTGGCAGCCTCGTAGGCCTCCCTGAAAGCCCTCCTAATGCTCTCGGCGTCGAGGCGGGTGGTGTAGGCGAAGCCGTAGCCACCCCCACGCACGAAGACGCGGACAGAGACGCCCTTGTCGACGCCCGGGGATAGCTGCTCAACACTACCATCCTTTATCCTAACGTCCAGCCTCTCAACCCTCTCTAGCCGCGCGTCGGCGAGGACAACATCCTGGAGCCTGGATGCCTCCTCGACAACACGGTCTATCACGTCGTAGAGGTGTTCTAGGCTCAACAGCCTCCCCTCGTAACACGCCACCAGTTAGACTATAAACGCTCAGCTACGCTCCTCAAGCTTCTCGGCACTCCTCACGATAAGCCAGTCTCTCAGCACCGTTATAGCAGCCGCCGCGAAGACCAGGCCAGCCAGCCCCGCCACGAGGCCCGCCGCGACTCTAGGAGGCTGCGCGTAGAGGAGGGCCACACTATGGCTGAAGAACGTGTAGGAGAGTATCGTGAACACTGCGGCAAACACGATGGATACTATGCTTCGTAGCCCCTCCCTCTCCAATCAACCTCCCCAGAGAAACTCGACTAGAGCACGGAGGGCTTTCTCACTCATCTCGATGCGCAAAGCAAGCATGTTCAACACCCTGCCAGCCTCCCGGTCAAAGACTGTAGGCGGGGGCTGCGGGGCTAGGGGGTTGAGGGCGTAGAGGAGGGAGCCGGGCTCTAGGAGGAGTGCTAGGGTAGCCGAGAAGACCAGCACAACCAGAGTACCGAGGAGGGGCAGCCTCGAGGGCTTAACGACACGCCGGTAGGCTAGCATATCCCTAGCCCACCCTGCTATAATGTAGTCGAGCACCGCGAAGAGGAAGAGGGATATCACGCCCCTGACCACCCCGAGAGCCTCCACAACCCACCGGTGGCTAGGCGGCACGACGAGAGCCAGACCAGAGTATATCACGGCTATGAGGGCGCTGGTGAGTATGCTCAGGGGGAAGGCTATCAGAGCCCCGACGCCATAGAAGAGCATCCTATGATACCAGGCTTGGAGCTTTGCAACCCTCTCCGCCTCCCGTCTCAGCCACTCGCGTATAAGCAGCCGGGCTGCACGCGGAGAGGCTAGTGCGTCGGAGGCGAGCCTAGCTGCTCGGAAGTAAACGTAGACCATCGGCACGAGCGCCGCAAGGGCAGCAGCGTAGCGGAGGGTGTAGCTCGAGTATAGCTTTGCGAGAGCCTCCCTGAGTATCAGTGGCGCCCCCGGCGGCGAGACTATCACACGGTACACCAGGAGCGTATAGTACCCCGCCATGACGCCGGTGAAGCCGGCGGCCGCGGCTATGACGGCTGGCCTAGGGTCTCTCGACACGTACTCGAGGCTATAGACCGCGGCTATGAGGACCGCCCCGAGTATCGGAGAGGGGGGCACCACTACGAGGGCGAGGAGAAGGGTGGAGGTGAGAGGGTGGAGGCCAGCCGCTATAGCCAGGAGGGAGAGGAGCGGGTTACGCGAGAAGACCGCTACACCCACCAGAGTGAGGAGGACGCGCACCCCATGAACAAGGTTCTTCTCTAGCTTCATAGCAGGGCTTGTAGAAAAACATGGTGGGTAATAAGGAGGGTGCCGGGATAGAAGCTACTCTTGCTTGGCCTTCTCGAGCTCCCTCCTAAACTCCTCAACAGCCTTCTTAATCTCCTCGAGGCTCGCCTCATCCTCCAGCGTGGTCAGGTCTCCCGGAGCCTGGCCGAGGAAGACAGCCTTGACAACCCTCCTCATTATCTTGCCGCTTCTCGTCTTCGGCAGCTTCTCGACGAAGAATATCGCGGCGGGGGTGGCTATAGGCCCTATAGTGCGCCTCACGTGCTCTATGAGCTCGTGTCTCAGCTCGTCGCTGGGCGTGTAGCCCTTCCTCAGCACCACGAATGCCACCGGAACCTCGCCTTTAACCGGGTCGGGTTTACCTATCACAGCGGCCTCCGCCACAGCCGGGTGGCTCACGAGAGCGCTCTCTATCTCAGCTGTGCCCAGGCGGTGGCCAGCCACCTTGATTACCTCGTCGGCGCGGCCCAGTATCCAGAAGTAGCCGTCCTCATCCCTCATCGCGTAGTCGCCAGTGTAGTATATCCAGACGCCCTCCTCGGGCTTAGAGAACCTGGACCAGTAGACCTTCTTGTACCTCTCCGGGTCGCCCCAGAGGGTCATGAGCATGCCGGGCCACGGCTTCTTTATCACCAGGTAGCCCCTCTCATTCGGCGGGCAGCTCCTACCATCCTCGCACACGACATCAGCATCCACACCCGGCAGCGGGTAGGTGGCGCTACCGGGCTTGAGGGGTACAAGCTGAATGCCGGGCGCCGGCGATATCATGTGGCCTCCTGTCTCCGTCTGCCACCAGGTATCCACTATCGGGACTCTCTCGCCTCCCACGACGCGATAGTACCAGCGCCAGGCCTCCGGGTTGATAGGCTCGCCCACGGTGCCGATGATGCGTAGCGTCGAGAGGTCGTGCTTCTTCACCCACTCCTCGCCATACCTCATCAGCATCCTTATCGCGGTGGGGGCGGTGTAGAAGAGGGTCACGCCATACTTCTCTACAATCTCCCACCAGCGGTCGGGAGCCGGGTAGTCGGGGGCACCCTCGTACATAACCGTGGTTATCCCGTGGAGCAGCGGCCCGAAGACCACGTAGCTATGGCCCGTAATCCAGCCTATGTCGGCGGTGCAGAACATGATGTCGCTGGGCTTAACATCCCACACCCATTTCATCGTAGCGTAGACCCATACCAGGTACCCGCCAGTGCTGTGGACCACGCCCTTAGGCTTCCCCGTGGTGCCGCTGGTGTAGAGGATGAAGAGCGGGTGCGTTGACTCGACGGGAACCGGGTCCACCTTAGCGTGGCTCGGCAGCAGATCATGGAGCCAGTAGTCGCGACCCTCCGTCATAGGCACGTCTATGTTGGCACCCCTCTTCGTCACGTTCTTCACGACTATGACTGTCTCCACGCTCGGGGCCATCTCGAGAGCCTCATCCGCAATCTTCTTCAGCTCTATCACCTTGCCACGCCTAAACCCTCCATCAGCGGTCACGAGCACCTTAGCCTGCGCGTCGTTAATCCTCTCCGCCAGAGCCCTCGCCGAGAACCCGCTGAAGACCACCGTGAAGGTTATGCCGAGCCTGGCAGCCGCGAGCATGAATATCGGCAGCTCCGG
Organism: uncultured Desulfurococcales archaeon; assembly: GCA_964613695.1. GTDB lineage: Archaea > Thermoproteota > Thermoprotei_A > Sulfolobales > Pyrodictiaceae > Pyrolobus. The sequence goes on from CAZTIR010000013.1 coordinate 30,315, forward strand.
TATCATGGGGAGGTAGATTGCAATCCGGTCACCCTTCTTGAGCCCAAGGTTCTCGAGCATAGCGGCGACGCGGTTGACCTCACGGTATAGCTGGTAGTAGGTGAGTACCCTGGAGTCTCCGGGCTCACCCTCCCAGATTATCGCAGCCTTGTTACCAAGACCCCTCTTCACGTGACGATCAACAGCGTTATAGGTGGCATTGATGAAACCCCCGACAAACCACCTGTAGAACGGCGGGTTCGAGTCGTCAAGCACCTTATCCCACGTCTTGAACCAGTCTAGCTCGCGCGCAATCTCCCCGAAGAAGCCCTCAGGGTCCTCGAGAGCCCTCCTCCTCATCTCCTCAAGCTTCTTGGGTATCACAACGTGGCGAGTAGGGAGCGTTGTCTGCTCCACGAACCCACCTCCAGGTCGAAATACTACTAGGGCTGAACCGGTGTGAAAAATCCTTAACCAGGGTGACGGATACAACACAACTATTACACCGGCTCGAGTGCAGCGTGGAAAACGCGGGCAGCACCCCCACGAGAGGGCCTCAAAAGTCTAGAGGTAAACTAGATGC
>CAZTIR010000014.1:0-29072 GCA_964613695.1 uncultured Desulfurococcales archaeon
TCATCTCGGGGTCGAGCTTAGTATAGGGCCATGGCAGCTCCGGCACCTCTATCTTTTCCTCGGCTCTAGCCTCCCTGAAGGGAAAGCTCCGCGCGATAACAGCGGCTGCGAGCGTCGCTGCACCTAGGCGCAAGAAATCCCTACGTGATAGGCTATGCGGCGACACCGGTCTCGCACCATGATGGAGAACTGTCATTGATTATTATTGAGGATTGTTAACGTAAGGCTGTTCTATTCTACAAATATTTGCGAATATTCTCCTAGCCCCAAGTAGAGGTTAACGTATGTTAACACACGATTGTAAACTACGAGTTTAAATACCGTTTATATTGATAGTTGTAAATGGTGGACTATCGCCCATGCGGACGCCGGGCAAGCGCATAGATGAGCTCGAGAGGCTTGTCCACGAGGCTTGGGAGAAACTGGTTCCCCAGCTCGAGGCTCTCGACGAGGATATACTCATGGCGTATTTAGAGGCTGGTGGCCCCGTCTCGCCCTACCGGATAGCGAAGAGCCTTAACGTTAACACCACGAGCGTCTATCGTAGGTCGCGCAGGCTTCTCGATTGGCGCCTCCTCATACCAGGCCTCCGGGCCAACGATAACGACAAGATGATGATTAGTGTGAAGGGCTGCCTATACCTATACTTGAGGAACAAGATCGGTCTAGAGGAGCTTGTGGGATGCTACTCTAGGCTCTGGGGGCTCGACCTGGACCCTCTCTCGCTTCTCGCAGCCCTTTACCTCATAGGATTCGAGGCTAAGAGGAGGAAGCTGAGCATAAAGACGCTAACCATGTGCATGCCGGATGAGGCGGCTGTGCACATACTACGTTATTTCAAGAGGGTTGTTGAGCTCCACGAGGAGCTTGGAGTGAGTTTTGGAGAGGCGCTAGATAGTGTCGCTTATAGCCTCTACCTCGATAGGATGGCGTTCCGCGAGGCGCTACGCCTAGCATTCCGCGCATTAGCGCGGTCAGTGCTCCCAGTAATCCACACGAACGACCATAGCAGTGTTATCCTCGTGTCGGAGAAGGGTGTATACCCTATCGTAGTGTGGTGTCGCAACCCCTGTCGCGACTATAGGGATACTCTCGGGGTCGAGTGTATAAGGGCTCGCTCCACGGTTGCTAGGGTGTTGGGCCTCGTTTCTAAGAGTGATAGGGGGTTTGGTGTTAGGCTTGAGGGCAGGGTTGTGGGTTGAGCAGCGAGAAGCTGGCTAGGCTCATGGAGAGGTTTCTAAAGCCCCTCGTGGATAGGCTCGGCTTCAGCGTGGAGAGCGTTGAGAGCGTAGAGGTTGACCCGGAGGGGCCGCGTATCATAGTTAGGGCTGAGGGCGGCGAGGGTTTCGAGAGCCTCTATCTCGACCTCTCGCCTGATGGCGTGGAGCTCACAGTCACCCTCCCTGCGCCCAAGAGCCTGGAGGGGTTGGAGGAGGCTCTTGCCGATAGGATTGAGTCTGACGAGGAGCTTGCAAGCATAGAGGAGTATGACGTAGGGTATGACCCGGAGGAGGGCGAGGTGGTTGTAACCCTCCACGCGAGGACGATAAACGCGTTGCCGAGTATAGAGAAGCTTAGAGCCCTACTAGATGAGGCCATTGCGGCTGTGAGGGGATAACCCACTCTTTAACCCCCAGCCTAGGCTTCCTGCTCCAGCCCTGGCGTCTAGGCTTGGATAGGGTAGTTGCATCAGCGCTTCTCGCCGTGCTGCTGGCCACCATTGCGTTCGGCGCCACTAGGCTCGGCCTCGGAGAGGTGCTTGGGGTTGGGTGGGGTGCTGTAGCCCTATCAACATTCTACGCGGGCCGGAGCATCTCGGCGAGCCTTGGGGGCTTGCTCTACACGCGCTCGCCTAGGCTAACACGGGTACTCCCCTCAGCGGCGCTGCTGGTTATAGCGGCTAGCGTCTATATGCAGGGTGTTGTGAGAGACCCGGTCATCCTATCCCTCCTGACCGGCGTTCAGGGGTTTGCAGCTGGCTTCGTCTGGCCCCTCGTGCAGACCGGCGTGGCCCTCCACGGCGGCAGCACGTTCATCCTATCCCTCTACTTCGCCACGGGCTCCATCGGGATATCGGTTGGCAGGGCTGCCTATCCCTACCTGGAGCAGATGCTTGGGCTTGGCAGCGTGTTCGCCATAGCATCGCTGTTCTACGCTACAGCCGCGCTAGTCGTGGCGGTCGGCTTCCGTGTGAGGCTCGCGGCTAGGGGTAGGGGGGCGGGGAGGAGGAGTGTGCATGGTGGTGTTGCGAGAGCGGTGCTTGTCAACGCGGCTAGCGGTTTTGCCGTGGGGCTGGATGCGCAGGTGCTGTACCCGCTGTTGATGGAGAAGGGCTTGGATAGGTTCACGGCGTCTCACCTCCTCTCGCTCGGCTCCCTCCTCGGCATACCCTCGAAGCTAGCCTCCGGGGCCATGGGTGACAGGCTAGGCGTCTACAAGTCGATGCTAGTGCTGGGAGCAGTCATAGCGGCCAGCCTAGCAATGCTCTCGACGGCCGAGGGGCTGGCCGCGGGTATAGCAGCCCTCGTCTATACCGGCGTCTCTACGGGCCTTGTGCCGCTTGCAAGGATGGCAGCCGCCCTTGAGGGACGGAGGCTCGGAGCCCCCGCCGCGGTGGTAGGCGTGGCCAACACCCTGTCCAACGTGGGGTCTATAGCCGCTGCACTAGCCGTGCCCGTGCTAGCATCCACGCCCGGGGGGCTCGTTGCGTACGCGGCCCCCCTCCTGGCCCTAACCTTCTACGATGGCGCGTCGGGGAGGAGGGTTGCGAGGGTAGTGGCGAGGGGCTAATCAAACCCCTCTCGTAGCCGTTTAGCCTATGGAACGCTGGTAATGGCTAGGTGTAGTATCTGCGGGCGCCCAGCCGTCTATATCTCGAGGGCCTCTGGGAGAGCCTTCTGTGAGAAGCACTTCCTGGAGTATTTTGACAGGAAGGTGCGCCGGACCATCCGGAAGTACTCCCTGTTCCGAGAGAAGGAGGTTATCGTGGCCGCCGTCTCGGGGGGTAAGGACTCTCTCTCACTCCTCCACTACCTCCTACGCCTCTCGAGGAAGCACCCCGGCTGGAGGGTTAAGGCGCTGCACATAGACGAGGGTATCAGGGGGTACAGGGAGTATACGAGACAGCGTTTCGAGAGGTTCGCCTCCGAGTGGGGCGTCGAGTACCGGGTGGTGAGCTTCGAGGAGGAGTTTGGCTACACCCTCGACGAGATTGTGAGGATTGGTAGGGAGAGGGGGCTCCCGTACCAGCCCTGCACGTACTGCGGCGTCTTCCGCAGGTACCTCATGAACAAGGCTGCGAGGGAGATGGGCGCCACTGTGGTCGCAACCGGGCACAACCTCGATGATATAGTGCAGACCTTCCTCATGAACATACTCGACGGCAACATATCGGCGGTTTCGAAGCTGGGGCCCGTCTCCGGCCCCGGCGAGCACCCCAAGTTCGTTAGGAAGGTTAAGCCCTTCTACGAGATACTCGAGAGGGAGACGACCCTCTACGCGGTGCTCCACGGGCTCTACACGGGTTTCGAGGAGTGCCCATACGCGAGCCTAGGCACCAGGTGGCAGGTGAGACGCTTCATAAACCAGCTTGAGGAGAGGAACCCTAACGTCAAGTACTCCCTCCTCTCGAGCCTCGAGAGGCTCCGCAAGATACTCTCGAGGAGCGGGCATGCCGCCGGGGAGGACGAGGAGGGGCCATACACCTGCGCCATATGCGGCGAGCCCTCCGCCCACCCCATCTGCAGAGCCTGCCAGCTCCGCCTCGAGCTCGGGATACTAAGGTTGAGCGAGGAGAGGCTGAGACAGCTCCCCGAGGCCGCCAGGAGGATGGCGATAGAGGCTATGAACCGCTGGAGCCGAGGGCGTTAAGCTCCTCGAGGCTATAATAGTCGCGGAGGAGCCACGAGTTCCCTATGTAGACCCTCCTCAACCCAGCCTCCTTGGCGACCCTCGCAGCCGCCAACGCATGCTCCCTGCTGGTCGGCGGCAGATCCCTCATCAAGTGGTCGGGGTGGAAGGCTAGGAGCATCAATGGTATATCCGGGTCTAGGCTCGCGAGGTACTCAGCCCACCCCCTAACCTCCACGAGGTCCACGTAGCCCGGCACCAGGAGGAGGCTCGTGACCAGCAGCGGGGGCTCCCCCCTCCCGGCCTTCTTCCACATCTCCGCCACGAGCCTAACATTCCCCTTAACCCTCTCGACGGCATCGACGCCAGTCAACGCCTTGTAGACGCTGGGGGTCCAAGCCTTCAGGTCTATCTTGACAACGCCGCCGGTCTCCAGGCTAAGCCTAGCCATCTCCCTCATAATCGGCTCGCTCGCGACACCATTAGTCTCCCAGCATATCCTCTTGACGACACCCTCCCTCCTAGCCCTCTCCGCTATCATCCTAGCAGCCTTCAAAACCCACGGCGCGTGGGGCGTGGGATCGCCGCCGAAGAAACAGACGCACGTAACACGCGGGTCTATAGCCGCCTCTACAAGCTCCTCCACGCTCCTCGCGTGCGCGAGGACCTCACGGGAGTTGGAGAGCATTGTCTTATGCTCCCAGTTCTGGCAGAAGAGGCAGTCGAGACTACACCCGGCGAAGAAGACGGCCAGGTTATAGCGGCCTACCTCGACACCCCGGGTGTCGGTCCACCTTGGGTACCCTGCGCTCGTCGCCGCGGGGCAGACGGGGGTTGCGACACAGTTGGTGGGGTGCGGGTCGAGATACCAGTGTACCACGGCGTGGAAGGCTAGCCTCTCATCATACAAGCCGGGCCTGAGAGCCACCCGACCCCCGCGGTTCGAGACTATGCCGCAATACCCGTAGCCCCCCTTGCCGATGACACAGTTGTTTACACAGTATGCGCAGCGTACACCATCACTACTCCTCGGCGGCTCCTCGGGGAGGCCCACGCGCCTCCTCCACGAGCGATGCGTCTCCATGGGGTAGTGGAGCGCCTCCTCAGGCCTCTCGCGTAGGCAGCGGAGGCAAACCCCCACGGCCTCGCTTATAAGCCTCGATTCTCTACCACACACCCTGCACCTGGCCACACTCGCCACCGTTGCTCAGGATTACTCGGCTACAGAGGCTTATAGGGGGAGTAGCGAAGGCTATCCTCTTAACGACTAACACACGCCTCTTTATCCGGGGCTAGGGGTTCTCGGAGGGCAGGGTGTGAGTGATGAGCGAACTCTATCCCAGGAGGAGCGAATACGAGCAGATAGTGATATCAGCGCCGGGGCCGGCGGCCATCCAGAAGAGTAGCGGCGAGGAAGAGGAGATCATACTCGAGGAGGACTTGGAGGAGGCCGCGCGCAAGGCGTTCAACTCGGCCCTCCTCATGTTCATGAGGGCTCTCGTGTCGGCGAGGCTGGAGCCGGAGGATGTAGTGCTGAACCTCCAGGCATTCACCCGCGAGTATATAGTCGAGAGTAGCGGTAGGGCTGTTGTCCTGGAGGCTCACCTGTCGAAGAACCTTGATGTGAGAGTCGAGGCTACTGCAAGGAAAGTCAAGTACGTTATCATATACCCGAAGAGGGATAGAGCGGCGCGGCTAGCGGCCAGGAGGCTGGAAAAAGCGCTCATGAAGATACTCCACGAGCCGCTCGCGAAAACACCCTAGACCCTACACCACATATACAGGTACAAGCTTCAACATTAGTCCTCTATTTCCGTATAGCATCAACATATCTAGGTGTTACCGGCCCTCCCTCGCACGGCGACGAGTATGAGCGAGATAAGGTGTAGGCTTGGCTTCACAGACGGGCTTAAATTCGGTCTAGGCTTTATAGTAGCGTTACTTGTCTTCACGCTGATAGTCGTGATGGTAGCAGCCCTAGTGGGGCTCGTAGGCACTATGTCGCTCGCAAGACTGTTCAAGATGAGTTGCACAGTCTTGGCGGGGGTGAGTAGGTTTTTCCCTCTAGGCCTCTAGCAGGGGTGTGTAGGAGGGGGTGAAGAGAGACTCCAATAGCGAGGGGTCCTCACTCCCCGTGAGCGTGCTCCGCCCCTCCTGACCCCCCGCCTAGTAGCCTGGCTTCCAGCTCTCTCCGGACGAGCTCCTTCACATAGTCGCGGTGCACTCTCATAATGTGGAGGTAGAGGCCCTTCCTGGTGAACGGCCCCTTGCTGCAGATGGCGCATCTTAGCAGCCCTCTCCTCTCGAAGACTATGCGCGATGCTACAGTCTCTATCACCTCCTCTACTATCCTCCTGGTCTCCCCCATCAAGCCCAGGTCGTCGATATTATAGCGTAGGTTGCAGGCCCTGCGGATTGCAGCCTCTGTTATACGGTCTAGTATGCCGGCGAGGCGTAGCACTGTCTCTCACCCTCTCGCAGGCCTCGTCGCTATTAGGTGAGCGATTAGGAGGGCATGCAGCTTACAATCGCTGCTCTCCATTACGCTCCTGATCTTGGCACCGGGGTTGATACCAGAGGCTTCTATGAGGAGCCCCTCTATGCTAGTAAGCTCGGGGAGTAGCTCGGCGCACGTCTCTGGGCTAGAGTGGGATGCCTTGTAGGCCAATCTCATAGCCTCTACTATCGTTGAGGGGCCTAGCGTCTCGACTAGCTCGGGGAGCCAGTACCTCCTCTCGGCAACCTCTAGTATCAGGTTCTCGACGTAGGGTAGGGGGCGGAGGGACTCCAGCCAGTCTATCACATAGTCTTCTATAATCGCTATGATGTGGTCGCGTATGGGCTCAGCCTCTCTGGACGCCAGGTCGGCTAGGAAGGCTAGGAGGGAGGGGTTGATGGGTTCGGGGGGCTCCTCGTGAGCCGGGAGCGTGTGGAAAAGCGTGCCGGTAGCGTCTTGGTGTGTTGCGTCTGCTCCAGGCATGCCCTGCCCCGCGGCTAGTATTGGGCCGTCACCTGCTATGAGGCGGGGTGGGCCTGGTAACACTCGCTGCTCGTCTAGGCTCTAGAGCCTCTTGGAGAGTATGTGGGCTAGGCCAGCTATCACTATGCCAGCTGGTATGGCTACGAGGCCCGCCGTCGCGACGCCCATGGCTATGGCTGCCGCGCCTATGATTACTAGTACTCCGCCCGCCCCAATCCCGAGTAGCGTTAGCTCCTTGGGGGGCTTCACTACGGTGCCGTCCGAGTGTATCGGGGTCCCACACTGGGGGCATCTCTTGATGTCTATGTTGGCGCCGCAATGTGGGCACTCCCTCGCCGTGAAGGGGACCGTGCGGCCGCAGCGCGGGCACTTGTAGGTGGCTAGCGTGAGGTCTGCGCCGCACGCCTGGCATTTAACGCTCCTACCCTCCTTGAGCCTCTCTATAGTCTCTGCTAGTAGGTCCGAGAGCTTCGGCTGAGCCTGGTATATCGCCACCCCACCGTCAAGCCTCGAGATATACAACCTGCCTTTCGCGACGTCAAGGCTTATCTTTGTCACCCTGCCCGCGCCCACCTTCTCAAAACTAGACTCTATCCTCTGGAGCGCCTCCTCGCCGAGGGCTGCCAGCGCTTCAGCCTCGTCCCTCGAGACACTACCCTCAATATAGACTGGGAGCCCCTCCCTGCTTATGATGACGTACTGTACGCCGTCAAGCTTCTTCATGTAGTCGAGCAGCTTGTCCACGTCGATACTCGGCGCGGAGAGCGGTACCGTGCCTAGGCCCTCCTCTGACGACACAATAGTACACCGGTATTATCTCGCTGACGGGAGGGGTGCTAAACGATAACCGTCCACCCCTCCGCCAGCCCACCCCACACGCGTGAAAACTAGGCTAGAGTATCTAGCCGAGAACCTCTCTAATCCCGAACACCCTGTTAACCAGCTCGCCGAACGCGTAGCTCGCGACGGCAGTGAGTAGTATGAGGCCCGTCGTCTCCAGGAATTCTCTAGCAAAGGGCTTCTCCTGGACGACCGACGCGTAGTATGTGAGGGCCCCGCTCAACCCTATGCCTATCAGCGTGCTGACCGCAAAGCTCAACGCCATAACGTGTATGAGGAAGTATGGCAGGGCGAGGAGGACAACCGACACGATGTAGCTCAGCCCCGTGACGAGCGCGCTGAGGACAGGCGACTCCTCCTCGCCGTGCTTCGCCTGTATATACGCCGCCGAGGCCATCGAGATGGCCGCCGCGAATCCTACTATGAGGCCCGCCACGCCCGCCACGATAGTATTCTCCGTGGCGCCTAGGAAGCCGGCGTGCACGCCAGTTATCTCCACTATAGCGTCGGCCAAGCCTAGCGCAGCATAGCCAAGGTACTGTACCCTCGAGTCCTTAACCTCGCCCATCAGTATCTTCTCGTGCTCCTCCTCCTCGCGTATTATCCTCTCTATCTCCGGCTTGAGCTCCTCCGGAGCCTCCTCGAGCACGCTACGATACCTCCTGATAGCCTCGTCCTCCCCGCGCTCGAGGAGCTTGAGTATGAAGGCTGGCCCGAGGAGACGATAGGCTATCGATAGGAGCGTCACGTTGACCTTACGGGGCTTACAGTCGCGGCTGGCTAGGCTCCTCCAGAACTCGTAGTGCCTCTTCTCCTGTATCGCCAGAGCCTCGAGTATCCTACGCCTCCTCGGCTCCGGCTCTATGCGAGCGAGGTTAGAGTACACCAGGTAGTCGGTGAGTTCGTCTACACAGAGCTCTGCAGCCACACTCTCCAGCGTCTTGGCTCGCGTCTTGCTGCTCAAGTGGAGACCCTTGGGGCTATTGTAGGCCTCCAGCTTAATACTCGCGCTGGTAACTGTAGCAGGGGGTGTCTTCACGGGCTTGAAGGTGGCTACCCTCGCTATCGGCGTCTGGGGGTACCCGCCCGGGTGGAAGACGGCGACCTATAGGCTAGAGGGGAGGAGCATCACTAGCAGGGTGACCCTCGATGCCATCGTCAACGCGTTCAACCCGGATAGGGTTCTCGTCCTCATACCCGACACGGTAGCAACCAATGCTATGGTCGGCTCGGCGGCCACCTACCACGACCTGGTCCAGAGTATCGTGGGTTGGCTCTACAACTGGATCCAGGGGAATACGGTCGCGCTCCGCCAGTACCGGGAGCTTAGGGTCGAGGTGGCGCCGAACCTCGGCACCTACTCCCAGTGCTCGTGGACCGCCCCCGGCTGCCCGGCTTTCCAGCTCTACGCGTTCCACGCCATGAGAGCTATCCTCGAGAACCTGGCCGACTTGAGCGTGGAGGCTGATGAGGTACGTGTACTACTGGATACTAGCCACGGCATCAACTACATGCCCCTCGCGGCCTCCGAGGCTCTGACGGCGGTCGCGGCGTCGATAGCAGCGTCGACCAACACTAGTATCGAGATACGCGTGTATAACAGCGAGCCCTACCCCAGCGGCGTGCAGCACACCCCGGTTCTCGAGGTGCACGAGGTTGAAGCGAGGAGGGTGGAGCCGCGTAGCGCCGCGGTGGAAGCAGCCCTAGACTTGTTGAAGACGGCCTACTCTCGCGGCGGCAGCGTGAGTGTGAAGCTGGCGGCGACGGAGAGAAGGCAAGCTGGTATGCTGGGGCGTATGCTCAACGCGCCAGCCCGTGAGCTGGTAGAGCGGGATGGTGTACCGTCAGCCGTTGCCAGCATCCTAGGGCTGCCTCTCGCAGCAGCATACCTCGCGGTAGACTCCAGGCTCGATATAGACGTGGCTACCGAGCTTATCAACGAGGCTGTGAATGTTTTCAGGGAGTATACTGTTGTCGGAGCCTCGCCTTGTAGGGTTGAGCACCTCGTGTGCCTGAGCTATGATGGGGCCAGGGTGCTCCTCGAGGCTGCGGCACTAGCGAGGAGGGTGAAGTCCGCGGTCTGCACGGTTCTAGAGAAGTGCCCGCCCAGCCTCGAGGAGCTGGAGGATAGGGGTGTATACCTGGACGAGCTCTCAGAGATAAGCGCGCGCCTAGCACCGTTAACCAACTTCTTCGTCCATAGCGAGCTTTATGGGATACAGAGGATGGTGTCTGAGCATGCTGGCTGCCGCTGCGAGGCGGATGGCAAGCCGCCAGTGTGCAACAATTGTGGTGCGCTACGGGTGCCACTATACTGTGGAGACTGGCCTGGAGCCGCTTGCAACCCGAGTAGAGTGAACTATAGGAACTTCCTGGCCCACGGGGGCGTGGAGTATAACGCGGTAGAGGCTACTATAGACTCGAGCGGCTTAGCATTGAGGTATAGGGAGGGCTGCTGGAGCCACATACGCGACAAGCTATTACCTAACGCGGCTAGAGAGATTGCTGGCGTCCGCTAACGCGCGACCCTCGCCCATAGGACGCCGAGGCCTATGCCCCTCGAAACACCCACACCCATGACAAGCGCGTGGGCTAGGACACGCTCCGCCTCCTCTATGCTTTCCCGGGGCGCGTCGAGCACGTAGACATTCACGTACCCGATGAGGCCCGGCTCGACCCTACCCTTCCTAAGTATAAACCTCACCACGTTGGTAGTGGATAACACGGACTGTGCAGGCGAGAGAGTCTCGTCGACACGCAGGAGGGATGCTAAAGCACCACTAACCGAGCCCCCATGGAGCTCGAGAGCGTTGAGAGAGAATAGGTAGAAGGGTGCTGGGATCAGGATTCTCCAGGGGGAGCCAGGCCTAGCCACGGTGACTAGCTGAGCGGGCGAGGCTATCACGAGGCGTATCTTCGAGCCGGGCTGGAGCCTTATAGGGGGCTCGCCACCCTCCCGATAGGCTATAACATCCTCGTCTCTAACGAGGCTCACGCGGACATATAGATCCCCTATTGTGAGGATAACACCGCCCTTCAAGCACTCTGCCAGCTCCTCGTGAACGCGTAGATACCCCGGCTCGCTCCCAACCTCGAAGAACAGAGTATCGCCCTCGTGCACCACGGGGTAGACGCCACTACCGTCTCCCCTCACCCGGGGATAGAGGGCCTCCAGGCGACGACCGTTTACGCGGTATAGGGGTGATACGGAGAGCGGCTTAGGACCCCCGCTCTTGTTCAAAGCAAGTGCGGCGTAGCGTGAGCACTCCAGGAGGAGCCTCCGGACGAAGAGCCCAGTGTATTCGGTTACCGTGACGCCCCCGAACCCCAGGTTTGGCTCTATGCGGATCCAGTAGCGCCTCCTGAGCCATGTCTTGTTAGCCACCCGACACCACCGGGTAGAGCGTCAGGACGGTGTCACGCTCGATGCGGACGTCCTCCGTCACCACTCTACCATCCATACTCGCTATATACTCGTTGGGTAATAGCCCCTGCTCTCTAAGCACATCGCCCACGCTCTTCCCGCAGTCCACCTCAACGCTCTTCTCCCAGGCGCCTGGCACACGCAGAATAACCTTGCACTTCTTTGTCAACGAGGCTCCCCATTCTGTATAAAAACTGTGTAGAGGCGGGTATATCCGCGGCGATGAGGCTTTACAGCCGATCTGAGAGAGTGATGAGTTTCGCCCCTCCCGAGCCTCCTAGAGCTGCACCTCTATCCAGAGGTTGTCGACTATATCCCGGTACCTGTTCCTGATGGTCGCGTCCGTGACCCCGGCGGCTCTCGCCACCTCCGCCTGGTTCCTCTTCTCGTCTAGGAGGATTGAGGCCAGGTACACGGCGGCGGCCGCCACCCCCACCTGGGGCTTGCCCTGGAGGAGGCCCTTCACCCTCAAGGCGTCTATGAGGCGGTTGGCCAGCGCCTCCACGGCCGGCGGCAGGTTTAGCCTCGAGGCTAGCCTCGGCACGAGGCTCCTCGGGTCTAGGCGGGGCTTGACGCCCAGCGCTGTGACGAGCTCCCTATAGGCCCTGGCGAGCCTGGAGCGGTCGACCCCCAGCCTCTCCGCGGCCTCGTTTATCGTGACTCCCCTCCCCTCGAGCCTCGCAGCGGCCACGAGGGCGGCCGCGACGTACTCGCGTAGCCTCTGGCCCCCGCGCAGCACCCCAGCCGACTCCGCCCTCCTCAGCAGGGCCGCGGCCGTGTCGGCTACGTGGCCCGGCAGGTCTAGGAGGGGTGCTAGCCTCGATAGCTCCCCCAGCGCCTCGACTAGGCGCTCGTCGTGCTCAACCCGGAGCCTCCTGTGGAGGGCCGCGAGCCTAGCCCACCGCGGGTCCCTCGACCGGAAGCCCGTCGAGACGCCGTAGTCGTGGAGCCTCTGTGTTAGCGGAGACGCCCTACTCCTGGCCAGCGCCTCCTCGGCCCCATACGCCCTCCACTCGGGCCCCGTGTCGAGAACCTCCTCCTCCACGACGTGGCCGTTGGTGCAGACGAGCCTACCGCCTAGCCTCACGAGGGGAGCCCCACAGTACGGGCACCTAGCCTCCACCACGACCACCTCTCCTCGGGCGACTCCTCCCCCCGCCCCCGCGGGGACGCCTACCCCTCCTCCTACCCCTCCTCGGCGGCCTCGGAGGCACATAGTAGAGCTCTTCGCCTGGCTTTACCTTCTCCAGCATCTCTTTCGACGCCGGCTTCACCACTATCAGCGGGTTCTTCACGGGCCCTATCACGTCGAGTATCGTGCCGTATTTCACCTTTAACTCCTTGTCGTACACGGGTAGCCCGAGCTGGGGGAGTTTCTCCGGGTCCTCCGGCTTCACCACTATATAGCCGTTGCGCGTGGCGTGCAGCACCACGCCAAGCTTTCTCGGCAACCCTCTGTCCCCTGCGGGGGCGGTGCCACTAGGGTGATACTATTACGCTCTAAGCACGTAGCCCGTGGGATAGTAGTACGGCGAGTAGTCCCCAGCCTTTTACGCAGCCCAGTTAAACAATCGTTTAAACGAGCTAGTTAAGAGTAGAATGCGACTACTCGAATAGCATGTACTAGCCCTACTCAAAAGCCGGGAGAGGGTCCTTGAATCGAGCCCGGCGCGCGGCTATAGCCGCCGTAGCCGCGGCTGGCGCAGCACTAGCGCTGGGCTACGTCCTGGGCCGGGGCGGCGGCGCGCCAGCCGCCAAGACTACCCGCACGATACTCGAGACTATGACGGAGAGGAGCGGTGCTAAAGGACCCTTGTTGAAAGCCTATTGGATCTACATAGGGCCTATTGGGGATATGGGTTGGAGCTATGAGCACGATCAGGGTAGGAAGTATGTCGAGAAGATTCTAGATGGTTTCGTGGAGACAGGGTATGACGAGCAGGTTCCGGAGGATAGGGTCGGGCAGGTTATAGACAGCGCGGTGGCCAAGGGATACAACCTGATATTCACGACTAGCTTCGGGTACATGGACGCTACCAACGCGAAGGCAGGGCAGTACCCGAGGGTCCTCTTCGGCCATTGCAGCGGCTATAAGAGGATGCATCCTAACGTTGTAACCTACTTCGCGGAGGCTTACCAGGCTTACTACCTCAACGGCATAATAGCTGGCGCTATGACGAAGACGGGGAAGGTCGGCTATGTCGCGGCTCAGCTGATACCCGAGGTTAAACGCCACATAAACGCGTTCGCGATAGGCGTGAGGGAGGGGGCGAGGCTCGCAGGCAGGAACCCGGAGGAGGTTAAGGTTCTTGTCCGTGGACCCCTGGGGGCCTGGTATGCGCCGGATAAGGCGAGGGCTGAGGCGGAGGCGCTTATAGCGCAGGGTGTTGATGTGATAGCCTTCACCGAGGACTCGACCGCTATCGTGACGACCGTGGCGGGGTACTATGCGAAGGGTAGGAGGGTCTACACTTTCAGCCACTATAGTGACATGAAGCGCATCCTACGAGGAGATGAGAAGAACGCAGTCCTTGCGGGTCAGATTGTGGACTGGGGGCCCCTATACCTCGAGATCGTTATGAGGGCGTTGATTGCACGCCAGCTATCCCCCGGTAAGCCGGGCGAGACCCCAGTGTGGAGCGAGTTCCCGCCCTCGACGCCGAGAGACTACTGGTGGGATATGAGGATGGGCGTCTTCGACATAGCGCCTCCGAGGGAGTTTAGGAGGGCGTATGAGGAGAAGTGTAGGCTAATACCCGACGTCTATGAGCACGGCGAGCTTAAAGAGTACATGGGGTGCTTGAGGCGCGTAGAGGAGGAGATCATAAGGAGCTATGTCAGCAAGGATATTCCCGAGGATGTGCTGAACTACGTGTTGAAGAGGAGGCGCGAGATACTAGACGGGAGCTGGGATCCCTTCACGGGCCCCATACGCGATAACAAGGGTAGGCTCCGCATACCGCCGGGTATGCGTGCAAGCCACGACATGCTCTGGAACATGGACTGGTTCGTCGAGGGGGTTGTCAAGGTGTGAAGCTGCTAGAGGCGCGGGGGTTATCCAAGACCTACCCGGGCGGCATACGCGCGCTAGACCATGTCGATTTCGACGTTCTTGAGGGTGAGGTGCACGCGCTTCTAGGAGAGAATGGTGCCGGTAAGTCTACGCTAGCGAAGATACTCTATGGACTCGTCTACCCCGACGAGGGCGTCATACTATACAAGGGTAGGCGTGTAACTCTCTCCTCGCCCCGCGATGCTCTAAGGCTTGGCATACTGTACGTGCCCCAGTATCCCAGCATGCCGTTGGGAGTGTCGCTCGAGGACTTTGTGAGAGTCTACGTGGAGGCTAGGGGTTCGGGTAGTGTCGGGGATGTTCTCGAGGCTGCTGAGAGGATGGGGTGGAGCCTTGATCCCGACTCCGATGTTGGCCTCTTACCTCTAGTTGATCGCCAGCGTCTCATGCTCTCAATAGGCCTTGGGCTTGGGTTCGAGGTCCTCCTGCTCGATGAGCCTACCTCGTTCCTATCAGGCCCGGAGGTTGACAGGGTTCTCGATACCGTCTCTAGGCTTAAGAGGGAGGGTTTGAGCGTCGTCTACATAACTCATAGGGTTGGGGAGGTTCTCCGGGTCGCTGACCGGGTTACCGTGCTTAGGCGGGGTAGGGTGGCCGCACGGCTAGATGACTTGAGCAATGTTGGCCCGCGTGAGCTCATCTCCTATATCGCGGGTAGGCCTGTGCAGCTGGATATAGTGAAGAGGGCGTCTAGGCCTCTAGGCTCGTATGCTCTTAGGGTTAGGGGTCTTAGCGTTAGGGACGATAGCGGTAGGCTCGTTGTCGACAACGTGGAGCTGAGTGTTAGGAGGGGCGAGGTGGTTGCTATAGTGGGCATCGAGGGTATGGGTCAGCGCGAGCTGCTCGAGGCTATAGTGGGTGTTAGGCCGAGAGAGTCTGGTGTCATAGAGGTTTGTGGCTCTAGGGTGGCGAGTATACGCGAGTTTAGGAGAGCGGGAGGCCGCTACATTCACGGTGATAGGCTGGAGGCTCTAGCCCCTAGCATGACGGTCGCTGAGAACGTGGTGTCGCCGTTGCACGCCGCATCCATTGCCAGCAGGCTCGGTGTCCTCTTACGGAGGCTTGTCGAGGCTCTCACGCTCCGTGTTATAAGAGGGTTGTCTATAGCGGGTGAGCCTTGGTCTCCCGTCTCCTCTCTCAGCGGGGGTAATCAGCAGAAGGTCCTAGTCGGCCGAGAGATAATGATCGGAGATGTGTGTCTCGTAGTAGCTCATAACCCGACGGCGGGCTTGGATGTGGTGTCAGCCGGGAAGCTCCTCGGGCTCTTAGCCGAGCTGGGCGAGCGGGGGGTTGGTATCTTGTTCGCAACGCCGTCGGTCGATGAGGCTCTACAGGTTGCCGATCGGATACTCGTGATTAGAAGGGGTCGTATAGTCGCTGAGTTCGAGCATGGTGTTGAGAGGGAGGAGGTGTACAATGCGATTGTCGCGTAGGCTTGTTGTGCGTGTAGAGCCTCTGGGCGTGGTGAGCAGGGGTAGGCGTCTAACCGTCTATACTCTCGTAGCTGTGTTCGCGGTTGTGGCGTTAATCCTGCCCATACTGGCTAGCGGCTCTCTACGAGTCGTAGCCGAGTATGGTCGCGTATGGTCGCCCTCCTTTATCTCCACGACGGTGTTCGAGGTTGCGAGGTATGCTACGGCTATGCTGTGGACCGGGTTAGCTGGAGTAGTTGCATTCAGGTCTCGGGTGTGGAATATTGGTCTGGAGGGCTACATGATAGTGGGCGCTATTGCTACTGCTGCAGCTGGGTTTGCTGGGCTAGGCTGGCTGGCGCCCTTCGCGGCCTTCGCCGCTGGCGTGTTATGGTCTCTCCCGGTGGCTGCCGCCATGTTCTGGGGCTTGAACGAGGTTATAGCCTCGATGATGATGTATTATATATCGCTCTACCTGCTACAGTTTGTAGTCTATAAGGTCTGGCCTAGCCCCTATGGAGAGTTCCCAATGACGCCAGACATAGGAGTGGCGCAGCCTGTTGTAGCCGGTATCCCGCTGATGCTCTACATGGGTGTGGTCGCGGCTATCCTACTCTACCTGTTCTATAAGCGGAGCGTGCTCGGCCTCGTGTTGAGGCTTGTGGGTGAGAGCGACAAGGCCACGCTGATCGCTGGCTATAGTCCGCATGTGGCGAGGCTGGTTTCTCTCATGGTCTCTAGCGGTTTGGCTGGCTTAGCGGGTTTCCACATAGCGAGCGTGCTTAGGCACCTTAGCATGGGATACGCTAGCCTAGGCTACGGTTTCGCGGGCATAACCATCGCTTTCCTGGCTGTTCTCAACCCTTTGCTTGTCGTGCCAGCTGCTCTCCTCATGGGGCTCGTGTACCATTTCGCTAATTTCGCTAGCGATGCTCTACCGGGTGGCTACGCCGCGTACTTCTACTATGCTCAGGGCGTTATACTGCTTAGCGTTTTAGCTGCTAACAGCCTGCCCCGTTACAGGATCATAGTGAGGGTAGAGAATCGTGGTTGACATTGGCTTCCTCCTGGCCGCTGTTGCTAGGAATGCCTCAGCGATAGTATTGGCCGTGCTCGGGGAGAGTATCGCAGAGAGGGGTGGCGTACTCAACCTTGGGCTAGATGGTGTCATGCTGGTCGGGGGCTTGACGGGTATAGCCGCTTCTATACTAACAGGCTCCTTGGAGGCTGGCGTCCTCCTTGGCGGTTTGGCGGGTCTCGTGTTTACGCTCCTCTACGCGTTCCTCGTTAACGCGTTAAAACTGAACCAGATTGTCGCGGGTATAACCGTGTATATGCTAGGGGTTGCTCTGACCACTATGCTCGGCAAGCCTTATGCCGGTGTACCCCCGCCTCCGCCTCTCACGATAGGCGGCGTTGAGATCGTGGTTCTAGTTGCTTATGCGCTGCCCCTGCTCACATATCTGCTCTTCACCGTGACACGGTTTGACGTGAAGCTTAGGATCGTTGGTGACGATCCTCTAGCCGCGGATATGGCGGGTGTCGACGTGTCCATGGTTAGGACTGTTGCGCTTATGCTCAACGGGTTCTTCGCGGGTATGGCGGGCGCCGTGTATGTTATGCTCGTGGCGGGTAGGTGGAGGGCTTTAGCCACTGGTGGTGCGGGGTGGTTGGCGTTAGCACTGACGCCCATGACTCTCTGGGAGCCTCTGCTATCCTACATACCGGGCCTCGTGTACTCGGCTGCGCTTATCGCGAAGTCGTTGAGCCTCCAGTGGCTGCCCGATGAGCTTAGAGAGGCTTCGCCCTACATCATTGTCTTGGCGGTTGCAGCACTAGTTGTCAAGGTTGTTAAGAGCCGTTCGCCTAGAAGCCTTGGGAGAGTGTATGTACATGCGGCAGCGTGAGTGCAGCAGATATGTTATGGGTGTCGATGAGGCGGGGAGGGGGCCTCTAATAGGGCCGATGGTGGTAGCGGGGGTTGCGATGTGCGAGGAGCTTGTTGGGAGACTCTCGAGGATAGGTGTTGATGATAGCAAAGTCTTGTCGAGAAGCACGAGGGAGAGGCTTGCCAGCATTATAGAGGATGTTGCGGCTTTAATAGTTCGTGTCGAGGTGCCTCCTCGCCTCATAGACGAGGAGAACCTCAACGTCATAGAGAGAAATACTATAGGCTTTATCGTCGGGAGGGGTGTTGATGTCCTGGGCGATAAGCTCGCAGAGGTGTACATCGATGCTGTGGGGGATCCCTCCCGCATAACTGCTGTTGTCCGTGGGGTTGGTTTCAGAGGCCACGTTATAGTAGAGCCTAAGGCTGACGCCAGGTACCCCATAGTAGGGGCTGCCAGCATAATAGCAAAGGTCTACCGCGACCGCGCTATAGACGAGCTGAGGAGGGTTTATGGTGTAAGAGGGTCGGGTTACCCTACAGACCCCGAGACTATCGAGTGGGTTAGGGAGGCTTATGTTAGAGACCCGGAGAACCCGCCATGGTTTGTGAGGCGCTCGTGGAAGAGCTTGGAGAGGATTGCCCCCCGGTGGTATAAGGCTAAGGCTGTTAGGCGGAGCGGGCAGAGGACTCTACTCGACTACCTTTGAGCCTCTCCTCGAGCCTCCTTCTCCTCTCTGCCTTAGCGATCCTAGCCGCTAGGCTAGCCATCCTCCTCACCACATACTCCCACTCCTCGTCGCTAACGCGACGATAGAATATTAGTACGCCCTTGTCCGTCACCTTATAGCCTGTCTTGATGTACTTTACTCCATTCCTCTCCGCGAACACCGTACAGTACTCTATGAGGCATATTATTGGTTTAGCCTCCTTGCCATACATTTCCTCGAGCATACACCGCCTCTTCTGCACATCGTAGAATATGCAGCGCCCGCCAGGGCCGGTGCCGAGATAGTACACTGTGACCACGCCTCCCGGCGTTAGTATCCTCTCCTTTGGCTGCGTCTCGAGCTTTAACTGGAGCTCGAGTGGTAGTTTCGAGACCTCGATGTCTAGCATGAAGGCGCCGCTCCTAGCAACGCAGCACCTTCCACAACCCGGGGGGCACACCATCTTATAAGACTCCTTCAAAATACTCTCATCCATCTCCTCGAACACTAAGTGGTTTACGTGTGTGCCCGGAGTCGGTTTGAACGCCACGAGGAGCCTGCGGAGCCTTGGCGAGTAGTAAGTGCCGATATACCACTTCTTCAGCCTAGCCGCCTCGCGTAGAGCGTAGATGTTCCACGCCTTGTCCCTAGGCTCTTTCAGCACATACACTTTCCCCATTAACTACTACACCGTAGTGCGCGTAGCACACTAGGGGTTAATCTAGATGGGCTTAGTTTCGGCGCCCACAGTTACACTCTCGTATACGCGTATCCGGTTCTTATGGAGTGTAGCAGGATGAGCGAGAAACACTTACCAATGAGGCTGCCGGTGCTACGCTGGCGTCTCAGCCTAGAGCCTGCGAGCAGCCTGAAGAGCGTTATTGCACACTCTTTTGCAGCGTATGAGCTTGTGTTCGAGAAGGGTGGCGAGTTTTCTGAAGCCTACTTGGTGGACATACGTCAGGGAGTCATATGGGGCGATAGTAAGCCAGGCCTCACGTATATAACGAGGGGTGTGAGGCTATACACTGATAGGCTTGTAGATGCGGGAGATGAGACGATACTCAAGATAGGGTTTAAGCCCGAGCGCCTCCTTCTCGGGCGGAGGATAGTAGCGCTCCTAGCGGGTAAACATGTGAAAATAGTCGACAGGACCATGCTAACCGAGAGCGCGAGCTTGAAAAGCAATCTCGTGCGATACGATGGCGACGAGTACACTTTGGCTATCGTCGCAAAAACCAGGAGAGGTTCAACGCTCGTAGCCGACACGATATTCGGGTATACGATCGAGAACCTCGAGAGACAACCCCATAGTATAGCAACTCGAAGGGGCTGCACCGTCGCCTGTAGTAGGTACTCGTGCATAGCGAGTAACGGCTTAGACACCGAGTACATAGCTGCCAATAGCATCGAACCGCTGGCGGCTCTACGCAAATCGTGCATAGTTGCTACAAAATCTGCCGGGCAGTGGATAATATTAATGATCGCGGCTGGGGCCACGGAGGCTATAGGCGCTTGTAGAGACAAACCAATAACCCTCTATAGCGATGACACCACGATTATATATTCATGCGATGGACGTATTTACCGGATGAGCGAGAAGAGGAGTATGGCCGAGGACATAGGCTCCTATATGGACGGCGCACTGTTAACACCATCACGTAGAGCTAGAGTTGAAAAGATAAACGGTGTCGAAACCGTTATCATCGAAGAGGATGACTCTAAGATTCTCGTACCCGTCGAGGAGTATTACACCGTGCACAAGGATACGCTACTCGCGGTGAGCGGCAGCTGGGTTTATAGCCTAGATCTTAGCACGAGGGGAGAGCATACCGCGAGCATCGAGAACGATGGATGCCCTATAACAATGCATGTCTCGCTAAGCCCCTACATCCCGTTAAAGCTTGAGGCTGATGGACAAGCATCACTCGAAAGGGTTAACATCTCTGCATCCACCGTCCTACTATGCCTTAAGCCCCTAACTCTCGAATCAGAAGCCCTCAGCATAACTTTGAGAGCGTACCTTGCCCCACCCCTCATACTAGAGCAGAGTGTGAAAATCCCAGTACCCAAGCCCCGCTTGGCAGCCAGAGCCTACCGGGTGAGGGGTGCTGCAGAAATCCTGGACCCTAAAGGCTCAAGGATTAAGGTTAACGACGGCGACGTCATCGTTATTGCCAAGCTTGATGAGAGCTGGCTAAGCATAGTGGCTAATGGTACCATGCTACTGCTTAACGAGGATAGAGATGTTATCGATTCCCAGCCCGTGGGCGACGAAGTTATACTCTACGCTCCGAGGCGTTATGCGGGCGACAAGCTCGTGCTTGCACTCAAGACTAGTAGTACGGTATTCGAGTATCTCGTAGACACGGCGGGAGACCTAGAGGCCCCTACACCCCCCTTGCTAGAGTTGAGGGGTAGACCAAGGCTCGTTGACGCGGGGGTTGCAGTCCTTCCGGTCTCGATAAAGCCCGTGGAAGGGGCGAATCTAATACTCGTTGATGGTAAGCGGGTTGAGCCCGGCGATATAGAGATTAGCGTGGATGTTGGCGAGAGTCCTTCTGTCTGCGCATGTAGGAGTATACCCGGCTCGAGGAGCTACATCTGCGGCTGCCGTATTGACGAAGACCTCCGCGAGAAGATAGTATCTCACCTTGCAAGCATCTCTAGAATCCAGCCCTCGAAACTATGGATGGTTGACACGCAGAGGAGGGAGGTAAGACTACGCGTACATGCGGAGAAGGAGGGCCTAGCTCATATCAGAGTAGAGGTTGGCGATGGCACGCCGCTGCTCGCCACACATATCGAAGTCGGCAAGGGTGTTAATAATGTTAGATTGAGGCTTGTACAAGATACGCTACTCCACAAGCCCCTAACCGCTATACTCTACGTGACCGACGCTAGGGGCGTTAGGAAGCACCCCTTGCTACTAGTGCCTTACAAGCCGAGTAGCCTTATAGCATACAAGGTTAACAACTCGCTTATAGTCTGTGCGGACGGGCTCCTGGTCTACGAGGACGACAGCCTCTATACGGTCTCCGAGTGCGCGAGGTTAGCAGAAACAGGCAAGCTAATCGTTTTTATCGACAAGTGCGGCTATCTGCATAAACCCCGCCTAGAGGTGGTAGACATGCTATACTCTATTAGAGCAGCCGTGAGAGCTGCAAGAGTTATCGCGGAGAAGCTCCCCATCATTTAGCATCGAACACCCTCTTAACCTCACACTTCTCCAACATACGTAGCTGTTCGAGGACATAGTCGCGTATCTCCTTAACACTGGGGAGGTTGCGGACGAGCCTACCATCCTCGATGTATTTGACTAGGAGGGGCTTGTATCCCTCAGGAGGCTTGGCGTTAAACGGTTTCACAATCCTCTCACAGCCTCTCACATAGACCTGCTTGGCTCCAGGCAGCTTACCCCTCTTGGTCCTGGCTTCAAAACCGTTACCATAGTCGACCTCTACTATATCCATGCTTATGTCTACGCTCGGCGGGAACGCTACACTCGTACCGACACCGAAGCCGTCGGCAACGTCGCGTAGCTCCCTAATCTGCTCCTCATCTAGGCCCCCGCTCACGAGTATTCTCACATTACGGTATCCGTGAAGATCCAGAGTCCACCTAACCTCCTCGACGATCTCCCTCATGTTACCACGCCTAGACCTCGGGGTGTCGAGCCTAACGCCCCATAGCTTCTCACCCAGAGTCCTCGCAGCCATTAGAGCCTCCTCGCGCTCATCGTAGAAGGTGTCCACGAGCGCTATCCGAGGTATATCCTCCTCTAGGAACCTATCGAACGCCTTCCAAGCCTCCACCTGATCGCCGAAGAGTATTATGAGGGCGTGTGGCATTGTACCACTCGGCTTCAACCCGAGGTACTTCTCGGCAGCAACACCGGCCACGCCATCAACGCCACCGATGTAAGCCGCTCTATCGACACTCGGGGCTATCGCAGGGTGAACTGCACGAAGGCCGAAGAAGAGTACGGGCTTATCGCCAGCCGCTAAGCGTATCCTAGCAGCTTTCGTGGCTATGCTTGTAGCGTGTCTTAACACCCCCAGCACGGCCGTCTCGAGATCCGCGAACTCGTAGTACGGCCCCTCTACTATCATGAGGGGCTCTCGTGGGTAGAAGATAGTCCCCTCTGGCATAGCATACACGTTCACACGCCTACCTTCTAATATCGCCAGAGCCTCCTCGAGGCCAGCGAATACTGCCCACTCGTAGCCCCTAGGCATACTATACACGTGAAACTCCGCCCTAACCCTCCTATCGCGCAGGCCCGCAGCCTCAACAACCCTCCTCGTACGGTGGAAGTACACATCAGCAGTCTCACCACGCTTTATCTCCTCGAGGGTCGCCACATAGAGCCTAGGCTTCACGATACCCAGCCCCCACTAGAAAGCAACCCGAATAATTACCCAGCCAGCCGCCCAACCTAATAGGCTGGGTGCTATGGAGGAGCTGCTACGCAAACTCCGAGAGAGTATCGACTCGCGCATAGAGAGCATAGAGAAGGAACACAAGCCCCCTGTAGAGAAGCTAACGGAGGAGAACTTCGAGAAAGAGATTAGGAGGGCGCCGATAGCGGTAGTGCTCTTCACCGCACCCTGGTGCCAACCCTGTAAAGCATTCGAACCTCTCTTCGAGATAGTAGCCAGGAAGCTGGTTAACGATGAGAGGTATAGGGGTAAGCTGGTTTTCGGCATACTGGATACCGACGCGTACCCCCACGTAGCGGACAAGTATCAAGTCGATAAGATACCGACCATCATAATATACTATAACGGCAACGTGGCAGACGTGATAGTGGGCGCCACGACGGAGGAGACGCTAGTACGCAAGATAACCGATATAATATCGAAGTCGAGTTAGGAGGGAAGACCGGTCGGCAAAGGGGGAGGCCTCTTCATCCCAACCGGTCTTCTCGGGGACAGCGTCTCCTCACAAAACCCTCCAAACACGGAGGACATCCCCAAGTCTCTTAAAACCTATCACCGCCAAAGACTCGCACAAACCAAGCCCCGTTCTATCGGGAAACGAGCCAAGCCGAGGCCAGGAACCGGAGAGTAGATAATAGAGCCACGAGAGTAAACACCCGCCTTCAGCAACCACATACCCTTCGCAAATTCCACATTTCAACGCCTCACCAGCATCGCTCCCACTCTCACCACCAGCGCCAGTAGAGGCCTCCACCCTACCCGTAGCCAGGAAACCCTCAAGACCATCTGCTCTCAGGACACGACCATTAATGATAACCGCATCCAACCCCCTCAGACTGTGCAACAGGATGCCACACAGTCTGCATAGACCGCTTTCACCCTCCTCGCAAGAGATAAGCACCTTGCCTCCCGCCTTGCCCTCGAAGCGCCTACCTAGGAGATAGGCCACACTAGACCAGCCATAATCTGCTACATAGTAGCCTCTGCCGAACTCCTCTATAAGACTCTCTAGGAGCATAGACGCTGAACAGCTCCCTACACGCGCCGGAGCATAGACAATTATAGGCTCTAGCACCTGATCCTCGATGCTTTCAGCAGCAAGGAGCGCCAAGACAAGACTCCTATACATGGCTACAACTTGCGCCGATCTAGCGCCCGTGATTAGCATATACAGGGGTTTTGCAATAACAAGCGAGCGTCTCAGCCTAGGAGGGAGCGTAAAGACGTACACTGTATCGCGTCTAACTAGATTATCTTCGAGAGATAGGATCTCCATCTCCCTCACGTTTACGGGCACCGGCGTTAAGAGCTTCGAGCCCCCCATGAGAGCAAGCTCTTCAAACCCCATGCCACAACCCTAGCCCACATTTACCAGCACGGTATTTTACAGAGAGCAGGGGGCTGTGAGGAGTAAGGCCGAGGCCCGAGTTGTGAGGAGAGAGGATGGCACCGAGCCCATCACTTAACCCTCTGGAAGGGTGGCTTGTACTCCTCATCCTGCACGAAGCCCATGCCTAGCTTGGCCGCCATCTCGGCGCGGGCGAGTTGGTAGCCTAGATACGCGGCATGCTCCGGGTTCACATTGAAATCGTGTACAATCCTCCTAGCTATCGAGAGACCCTCCCTGCCCCTATAGATCCTCCTACGACCGCTCCTCGCGTCTACATACTCTACGATTATCTCCCCGCGCTTAACACCGATCCTCGCATACCCCTGGTCAAACCAGCGAGGCTCAACATGCCCAACCTCTATAACCTCAACACCCTTATCGCCTGGAGCCCACATGTCGCCCTTGCCCAGCAGCGTTAGGTCGAGACGCAGGTCCGAGGGCAAGACCTTCCTCTCGACCGAGACTGCGATAATGCTAAGCGCCGTTCTAGCCTCGTGGGGCTCGAACCCCCTCTTAGCCACAACCCAGTATACGCTCGCATGCAGCTCGTACCCTATGCCAGCAGCTAGCAGGAAGACTGGGAAAGCATCAGTGCCCAGAGCATCCTCGATGCTAGCCAGGCTGAACAAGAGTGGATAATTGCCGCCAAAACGCCTCTCCCACTCGTTAATAACCCGGTAGGGCTCGAGGCTCTCGACGAAGCCCAGAGGCGGGGGTATTACAATAGGATCGAGTATTATCCCCTCGAAGCCCAGCTTTGATGCCATCTCAATCCCCTTAGCCAAGAGGTTTAGCTTGTCTCTAGCATCCCTGGGGTAGATGCCACGCTGCTCATCGTAAGGCTGTAGCACGAAGAACGCCTTATCGCGATACTCTGTGAACTCGGCTAGAGAGGCGGCGGACACGCCGGAGACTAGGCTGGCCCCCATCTCCAACGCCATCTTCATCCTAGACATTCTAGACGTCTCGATGCCGAAGGGGATTGGGTCGCTCTCCTCGCGCAACCTGGAGAGATACCACTTCACCTCCTCGTCGCTGAGATTAGGCATGTCCCCGAATACTATGAAGTCGGGGTTAGCGCTCTTAACCATCTCTACTAGCTCGTCGAAATCCCTGCCCGGGGTAACCTCGACAACAATGCTATACGCCGGCGGCATGTACACACAGGAGCCCTCAACACAAACCCGTCTAGCCTTAGAGAATACGCTGCGCACAGCCTCCCGAATATGGATGCTGATGTCGCTATAATCCTCGCGTATATCTCCCTCAGCTATCATCTTGAGCACGAGCGGGAGGTCGCCAGCGCCCAACGGGCCTTTCACAACAAGCACTCCGAGCCTCTTGCTAGCCTCCCGCGGGTCTACACTAGACCTGCCGGGTACTATCACGAGATCGTACCTGCGGTAATCGGGCACGAGGACTGGGAGTAGTTTAGCAAGGTTCTCGGTGGTTATCGAGGATGCTGTAGGCACGGGTAACGCTACTACATCGATTCTCACGCCTAGCTGCCGCTCAGACTCCTCGGCGACATCGCGTATCAGGCTATATGCTTGCGTGCTTGTGACCACTAGCAGGCGGCGTAGACGCAAGGTAATACCATTCCCGTTTCTAAAGGGGCACCGGGTATACAATACCCTTACCCTACGCGACCCCGGAGACGAGACATGGTACCCAAGCGTACACTCGGCCGCAGAGGACCCCAGATATCCGTAATCGGGGTTGGATTATGGCAGGCAGGCTCCATATACTGGGGCGGGCGAAACGAGCAAACACTAAGAGAGATACGTAGAGGCATAATACGCGCCATAGAGCATGGCATAAACTTCTTCGACACAGCGGAGATCTACGGGAAGGGCGTCTCCGAGAAGATACTAGGCGAGACTCTAAGAGAAGCTGGCGCACGAGACGAGGCGATAATAGCGACCAAGGTGGCCGGCTACCGCTGGACAAGAAGCGATATACTAAAAGCAGTTAAACACAGCGTTGAGAGGCTCGGGACACACATAGACCTCATCCAGCACCACTGGCCCCCACCCTTCTACGCCCCACTCTGCCGCGTGGTAAGAGCCCTCGAGGAGGTGGTGGATCGGGGCCTCGCCTCCTACATAGGCCTCTCCAACTACCCGACACGCCTCCTCCAAAAAGCGTTAGAGTGTCTAAAGAAGCACGATATAGTCTCGAACCAGGTGCAGTATAGCCTAGCATACCGCAAACCTGAGACAAGCCTCAAACCGTTCATGGAGAAGCACGGCATCACACTGATAGCTTGGAGCCCCCTGGCCAAAGGCGCACTAGCAGGAGCCAAGCCGGACACTCTAGCCAAGAAACTAGACCCCGTGTTCAAGAGAGCATCACAAGACGCCAGGCTACAGGAGACACTCGAGAAGATAGCTAGGAGGCATAACGCCACCAAGGCCGAGGTGGCGCTCGCATGGCTAATAGCCAGGAACGCTGTACCCATACCCGGTTTCCGCAAAGCATCCAGGATAGATAGCATAGCGAGAGCCGCACAGCTCCAACTAACCGAGGAGGAGGTGAGGGAGCTAGACCGGGTGAGCAGCACCTACGCGCAGGGAGAGTACGACTCGCTCCGCATAAACAGGTTCATACCGGGAGTGCTGCAGAGGCTCGCTCTATTGCTGGGAGCTTGAAGAGGGGGCAGCGTCGTAAGAAAGACTCTCTCCGATGGCTTAGTACTGCTCGATGAAGTCCTCGGGCTTCGGGGGCTCGGGTGGCAGGCCCTTCCTCTCCCTAATCTTCCTCACGATATCCATCAGCATGTTGTCGGGTACTGGCGCCCAGCGGCTGAACTCTGTGCCCCAGAAGGCTCTACCAGCGCTAGCGCTCCTAAGCTCGGCCGCCAGGTCGAAGCTCTCCGCGACCGGCACCTCAGCTATAATCCTCATAACCATGCCCATGTCGATCATGTTGAGTATCTTGCCCCTCCTCTTGGTTATCACTGCTATAACGTTGCTGACATACTCGTGGGGCACCCTGATGTCAAGCTTCTGGAGCGGCTCTAGGAGAGTCGGCCTCGCCGTCAACATACCAGCATAGATGGCGTTCCTCAGAGCCGGGAAGAGCTGGGCAGGGCCGCGGTGAGCCGGGTCCTCGTGGATTATCGCGTCGTGCAGTATCACCTTAACGCCTCTGACAGGCTCCTTGGCCAGCGGCCCCTCTTTCATAGCGAGCCTGAAGCCTTGTATCAGCGTATCCTTCACCTCGCGTAGGTGCTGCACACCAGTAGTCTTATCGACAAACACGTTGATGTTCTCGTCGATAGCCCATATGCGCTTCGCCTCGTCATAGTCCCAGCCCGCCTTGTCGCGTAGTATGCGAGCCCTCTCCCTCGGATCCATGTCATCGGTGATCTCGCCCTTCTGTATCAGCTCGATGGTGGTCTCGTCGAGAGGCTCAACGCTAACATATAGCTTGTTGTGCTTGTTCGGGCTCTTGCCCTCGAAGATCTGACTCTTGGCCCTTACAGTCTCGCGGTAGACCACTATCGGCGGCGACGTCTTCACCTCAAGCCCGAAGTTCTCCTTGAGGCTCCACAAAGCAATCTCGATGTGCAGTGGGCCCATGCCGCTGATGAGGTACTCGCCGGTCTCCTGGTTTATCTTGACGACGAGGTTCGGGTCCTCAATGCTCATGAGCCTGAGAGCCTCTATCAGCTTTGGCAGGTCGCGCGGGTTCTTCGGCTCGATCGCGACCGTTACTACAGGCTCGCTCACATACCTTAGACTCTCGAAAGGCGCCATCACGTCCTTGAGGCTTAGATCCACCACGGTCTCGCCAGCCCTCGCCTCGTCGAGGCCGAGGGCCGCAGCGATGTTACCCGCGGGTATCTCGTCTACAACCTCGCGATCGGGGCCCATGTAGATGCTAACCTGCAGTATCCTCTGCTTCTTCTTCGCGTTGACCAGCCACACCTCGACTCCCGGGCGCAAGGTGCCAGCGAATATCCTCCCCGTGGCCACGAGCCTCCTTATCTTCGGATCTATCCTCATGTCCGCCACGACGAAGACAACCGGAGCATTGGGATCGGCCTCCATCATTGCTTTACCGATCTCGGTGTTTATGTCGCCCTTCCATATCTTGGGTATCCTATACCTCTGCGCGGTGCGCGGGTCGGGTATGAACTTCACAACCATGTCTAGCAGTGCCTCGTGCAGCGGCGCCACCTTTGAGGCGAACTCCTCTACAGCCTCCTTACCCCTGTTATAAGCCTCGATCACGTCGTTGAACTTGATACCCTTCTTCTCAGCCATCGGTACCGTGAAGCCCCACTTGTCGCGAGCGCTCCCGAAGGCCACGTTACCCTTCTTCGGGTCTATCTTCCACTTCTCCTTGAACCCCGGCTCGCCGTAGAGCTCTATCAGGTTGTTAACCTCCTTTATTATCTCGACGAACCTCTGCATTATCTGCTGCGGCGTGTACTTCAGCTCCTTGATGAGCCTATCAACCTTGTTTATGAAGAGAACTGGGCGCACACGCTCCTCGAGCGCCTGGCGTAGAACGGTCTCGGTCTGGGGCATTACACCCTCAACGGCATCGACCACCACGATAGCACCGTCTATCATCCTAAGGCTCCTCGTCACCTTACCCGAGAAGTCCACGTGACCCGGCGTGTCAACGAGGTTAATCACGTAGGGCTTACCTTGGTACTCGTGGTAGAGGCTAATGTTAGCGGACTTCACCGTGATGCCGCGCTGCTGCTCGACAGCCAGGTAGTCCATTGCGAGTGCCTCGCCAGCGACCTTCCTCGAGATGATGCCGGCCGCCGCCAACAGGCTATCAGTAGTGGTCGTCTTACCGTGATCGACGTGGGCAATGATACCGATGTTCCTAACTTGCTCCGGGTTCCTCATTATCTGCAGAATCTCGTGTACGAACTTTACCCTAGGCACTCTCTACCCCTCAACGCGAGTCAACAACGTTAAACCCGTTATAAGCCTTGAGCTTGTACATGGAGGGCGCCGGTGAAGAAGGGATCCCTGCCTGAAGAGTGATGAGCTTTCGGTCGCACTAGAGGCGCCGCGCCACAGCCTATACAAGGAGCGG